>JAKFFO010000103.1:0-6048 GCA_036675035.1 Oxalobacteraceae bacterium | reverse complement strand
GGCCCGGCGTGGTGGCCGGATTGATGCGCACGTCCAGTATCTCGATTTCAGGTTCCGCATGGCCGGCACTGCGCCGCAGCGTGGAGCGAATGCGCGCGGAAAGCTCATCCAGATCGAACGGCTTGACCACATAGTCGTCAGCGCCGGCATCCAGCCCGCGAATCCGGTCTTCGACTTCATCGCGTGCGGTAATCACGATGACCGGCGTGCCGATTTTCTTTTGCCGCAGCCCGCGCAGCACTTCGATGCCATCCTTGCCAGGCAATCCGAGGTCCAGCAGCACCAGATCGAAATGCTCGCCGGCCAGCGCCGATTCCGCCAGCCGGCCGTCGCGCGCCCAGTCGACCGCGTAGCCTTCCTGCCGCAGCGAAGTCCGAACGCTGTCGCCAATCATCCGATCATCTTCCACCAGCAGAATACGCATGCTTCTCCATCTGTCATTGCGGACGCGGCAGCGTCACGAAGCGGTTCGCAATCATGGTCCGGGAACGTTTATCGGGCCATTCGCGAAACGCCTCGCATTATGACATGTGGTGGTTCAGCTCTTTCCGCAGGTGATCCTGACCGACGCAAACTCATCGAAGAAGCCCATGCGCTTGCTGACATCCGCCACTTTCTTTCCTGGCTTGAACTCGCCGACCGGGTCTTTGAAGCCTTCGTTGTCGTACACTGTCATCGTTGCATTTTTCCCGGTTTCCACGCTCTTTACCTTGTCATCCCAATCCAGGCCGAACGGCCCCGACATGTCGGCCATGTCAACCGGGCCGACCAGCGTCAATGAATCGCCGCCATAATTGCTCTGGCTGTAAACCTTCGCCCAGCAACCGTTCTTCATGCTGTTGTCGCGTTCGGCCGTTTGCAACGGGATAAGCATGTAAATCGGCGCATCGGCGGCCTTCGATTTTCCTGCCGCATTTTGTTGCTTCGTTCCGCCGCCCTGGGAAGACTGATCCTTGCCGGTCGCACCGGCACCTGCCGTGCCGCTTTGTCCGGACGACCCGCTTGCTTCCGCTTGATTCTTTTCCATCGCCGATGAACCGGCAGTGTCACCTTTCGAAGAAGAATCCTTTTGCGCCGCAGAGGTATTGTCGGCTGCCGATGCAGTACCGATCCCGAGGACGAGAAAAGTCGCGAGCAAAGCCATACGGCCTGGAAATTTTTGAAGCGTCATAATGTCAGTTCCTTTCAAGAGGATAGTTTTTGAAAGCCCGAAACCACATATCGTCACGGCGAACAAGCTTCGCCGGCACATGCGTTCTTTTACGAGCACCTCCATGCTTCCGTGCAAAACGAAAGCACGGTCACGATGCGACGCAAGATAAGTGCCAAAGGACGCTATGGAACGGCATCTGCTCCTTCTCCCCGGCCGCGATATTGATTGGCAACGAAGGCACGACCATCGCTCCACTCATTTTCTGCAGCCTGCAATTTTTACAGGTGTTGCATGCGACGAATGCGGCTGCGGCTCAAAGTAACGAACATGCAGACGGTCCGTGCCGTTTCTCTGCGGGTACGCCGCTTGCTTAAGGGAGTAGCGTGACGCGGTGTTTTTCACGGCATCCGAAAAACCATCGCCGGACACATCAGCAAGACGAACATTGGTTTTCCTGTTTTCAAACGACCTCCATTAGAAATCTGCCGCATGCTAAAAACCATTTTCCTGTCGCTCTTTCTCCTGTGCACCGCGGTGTTCGCCCAAGATAAAACCGTGATCAATGATTGCCGGTTCCGGTCGGGGGCGTTGTGCGCTGAAATGAACCTCAACGGAATCGATGTGCACGGGATGGATCTGTCGAATTCGCAATTCACCCGTTCCCGGCTGAACGGAGCGAATTTCAGCGACACCAATCTGAAAGACGCGAACTTTGGCCTGGCAGACTTGCGCCGTGCCAATTTCAGTGGCGCGTTGATGACTGATGTCGACCTGCAAGGCGCCAATCTGGTCAATGCAAATTTTTCCAATGCGAACCTTGAGGGCGCGAACCTGGAACATGCACTGCTTGGCGGCGCCAATTTCAGCGGTGCGGTGCTGGGCGGCATCAACCTGTCAGCCGGAGAACTGGCAGGCGTGGCGTTCGCAAAAGCAAACCTGCGAAGAGCAAATTTCAGCAATTCGAATTTGAAAGGCGCTGTTTTCGCCGGTGCGGACCTGACCGGAGCGGTCTTCACCGGTGCCAACCTGAGCAACGCCGACTTCGCAAACGCGAACCTGACCGGCGCCAATCTCAAGGGAGCGAATCTTGACCACGCGATCTTTCGGGGCGCAATAACCGAAGGCTGCGTTGGCTGCCCGTAACGCGACAACGCATTCTGGAGTATCCGGGCGCATATCCAGTCTGTGCAGCAAGCAGGTGGAGGCGCACGGCAAGTGGAGAATAACGAGAATATGATTTTTGCCGCACTATCGATAGCAACCGGCCTTTTCATCATTCTTACACTATTGCCACTTTCAAATTACCAGGCATGGTGGATTCGCGGGCTGGATTTTCCGCGCCTGCAGATAGGCGCCCTGCTGTTCGGCTTGCTGCTGCTGGAACTGATATTGATGGATCTGCGCGGAGCCGGCGCCTGGACCGTCGTAGCGCTGACGACTGCATGCCTGATCTACCAGCTGTGGTGGATTGTTCCGTACACGAGGCTTTGTCCACCCGAAGTGCGGATATCGCCGAACACCGATCCTGCCGCGACGATCCGCATAATGACCGCCAATGTGCTCGGCACGAATCGCCATTCCGCCGAATTTCTTGACATAGTTTACAAAAACGATCCCGACATTCTGGTGACGCTTGAATCCAATCTCTGGTGGCAGCAGCAATTAAGCGTACTTGAAAAAACCTATACCCGGACAATCCAGTGTCCTCTGGAAAATCTTTACGGCATGCACGTCTATTCCAGAATCGGACTGGAACACAGCGAGATCCGCTTCCTGGTCGAGCCGGACGTGCCGTCGATGCACACGACCGCAGTGCTCGCAAACCAGCGCAAGATACGCATGATCTTTTTGCATCCAAGGCCGCCCAATCCCACTACGCAGCGTTCGACCGAGCGCGACGCCGAGTTGTTGATCGTGGCGGAGAACCTGGGCGACGACGACATTGCGACGATCGTTGCCGGCGACCTGAACGATGTGGCATGGTCAAAGACAACTCGCCTGTTCCGGAAAATCAGCGGCTTGCTGGACCCGCGCGTCGGCCGCGGTCTGTTCACGACGTTTCATGCGGAGTACCGGCTGATTCGCTGGCCGCTGGATCACCTGTTCCATAGCCGTCATTTTCTGTTGTCGAAGATCAGACGCCTGCCCGCTTTTGGCTCCGATCACTTCCCGATGCTGATCGAACTGGTCTACGATGAACATTACGGCCAGCAGCAGAAAGGGCTCGAGCCGGCACCCGGTGATCATGCGGAGGCGGCTGAAAAAATTCGCAAGGTGCCGCGTCAGGACCGGATGCCATGAATCCATCGCGCAAATGAATTGCAGATCACCGAAATCGGCTGATGCGGCACCAGCGTATATGAACCGCGTCGGCATCGATTTTCACTAGACCCAGGAGAATGATCAAATGCCTATTCGTACCGTCTTATTGCTGGTCGCCTTTGTGCTGATTGCCGTGTTCGCCGCGCTCAACTGGGGAGCACTCGCGGCACCGACCATGCTGTCGCTGGGAGTTGCCGAGATACAGGCGCCGCTCGGGCTGATCATGCTTGGGTTGATCGTGGTACTCACGCTGCTGTTCCTGATGTTCATCGTGTATATGCAGACCTCGGTCCTGCTGGAAGCACGGCGCCATGCCAGGGAACTTCAGGCCAACCGCGAACTGGCGGACCAGGCTGAGGCGTCGCGCTTCACCGACTTGCGCGGCTATCTTGAAACCGAGCTGCGCGGTCTGGCGGAACGCGATGCCGATGCCAGAACGGCACTGCTGTCCAGGATCGATGAAGTCGAGCGCGAGCTGCGCGCATCGATCGAGCAATCCGGCAATACGCTCGCGGCGTACATCGGGGAAATCGACGACCGGCTCGACAGAACTGGTTCGGCGCAGGTTCCGAACCGGCTTACCTGACTCGCTTGGCGACAAATATGATCGCGGCGAACATAGCCGAGTCGCGCGCAGCATGCCGAGCCTGTCGAGTGCCGGACGGCGCCTTCACTTGATACTCTATCGCCCAGCGGCGCTGATATCGCTGCACGAAAGGCTCCAGCATGAAAGCAAGGATTACAGTAATTACCATCGGAGTGGATGATCTGGAACGCTCGGTTCGGTTCTATCGCGACGGCCTCGGCTTCTCGACCGAAGGGATCATCGGCCAAGAATTTGAACACGGTGCAGTCGCGTTCTTCGAATTGCAATTTGGCGTGAAACTTGCGGTCTGGCCGCGCGCAAGTCTTTCGCATGATACCGGCCTGCCGGCCAGCAAAGTCGGTGCGCCAGGCTTTTCACTCGGACACAATGTCGCGTCGAGAACCGAAGTCGATACGGTAATGGCGCAAGCGAAAAATGCAGGCGCAGTTATCGTCAAGCCGGCGCAGGATACGTTTTGGGGCGGATACGCCGGGTACTTTCAGGATCCGGACCACACTCTATGGGAGGTCGCATGGAATCCTCAGTTTGAGGTCGATGATTGACGACGAAGTCCGTCACGACTGTCCACCAAAATGTGCTGCCGGACGATTTCGACTCCCCTCTGCCGCGGGCGGGCTGAGGATTACCCACAAGTCGGTGCTACGTCTTGCTCCCTTCTCCCGCAGGCGGGAGAAGGGAGCGAAAGGCAACTGCGAGACTGCGGGAAATCCGCAGCTCCCGCCTGAGGGAGAAGGGACCAAGTCACGCACCGAACTTTCAATAAAGCCTCGCCGTATCTACACTACGCCCGATCATGAATCACGCAAAGCCGGAGCAGTCCGGCTTCCGGTTCATCGCCCGCGTACAAGCTGCCACACATGCTCAATGTGATTATGCCGGCATCGGGCGCCGCAGCCTTCGTCCATATCTGACTATCTGGATTGTGGCTTTGGCTGCTCGGCGCCAGGGGTTGAAGACGGCGTGCTCGATGAATTGCCGGATGCACCAGACGTACCTGACGTTCCGGAAGTACCCGAAGCTCCTGACGTTCCGGAAGTACCCGAGGCGCCCGATGTTCCTGAGGCACCGGATGTACCCGAAGCGCCTGAAGCACCGGAAGTACCACTATTCGAAGGCGCTGGCTGTGTGGCCGACGAACCACCGGACGAGCCACTGGAAGAACTACCGCTCGATGGCGCAACCTGTCCGCCTGACGCGCCGGACGCCTTGCTGCCGTTCGATGAAGGTGTCGACTGGCCGGATGCCGAGCTTCCTGCCGCACTGCTGCCGCTGGATGTCTGCTTTTGCGATTGCTGCTTGGCCTGCGCCAGAGTGCTGTCCCGCTCGGCCTTGGCCGATTTTTCGCATGTTTCCTTGGCGTCGCCAACCTGATCGTCGCAGCGCTCCTTTGCCACCTTGTATTGCGACTCGGCTTTCGCCTTTTCCAGTTCCAGGCGATTCTTCGGCGTATCGCGTGCCATCACTTTCGCTTCGGCTTCGGCCACTTTTTTCTGCCCGTCCGCTTCAGCTTTGCAGATGTCTTTCGCGTTATCCGTCATCGCATTGCACTTCTCCATGGCCGCCTTGTGCTGTTGCTCGGCCTGTTGTTTCGGCGATGGCGGTTTGGAAGACTGTTGCGATTGCGCGCTTTGCGATGATGAGCCTGAAGACGACGGCGATGCCTGGGCAAAAGCTGCGGTCGAAAAGCACATTGCAAGCGATGCGGCCAGCGCAGAGAGTTTTGTGTTCATGGGAATATTCCTTTCGTTCACACGAGTCAATGAGTGCGTGGGCACGCCGGCTTCCTGCGGCTGATCAACCGATTCCGCCCAGCCGCGCCGGCTGCTCTGTTTCGTTTGAGCCGGCAGCGCCCGGCACCGGTAATGGCAACGCAGGTCAGTGCTGGACCACCGCTCCGCGCCAGGCACCGGTTTCCGTTCCACGGCTTTCGATCATTTCCTTGAAGCGCTTCAGATTGCTTCTCGCC
>JAKFFO010000175.1:0-31052 GCA_036675035.1 Oxalobacteraceae bacterium | reverse complement strand
GAGCGGATGGCCGCTAGGCGCAGGACGAGCCAAGGGTGGTTCCCCTTGGCGAGGAGTGCAACAACGCGGACACCGTTCCTGGCGCCAAGCTGGGTTCGTTTCATTATGTTAGATGCTCTTAATCTAAAAGGTGTATCCGACCTTGGGCGCGCTTCCTTCCACCGCATCCAGCAGTCGGATCAGCGGCGCCAGTTCCTTGTACCTATAGGCTGCCTTGCGAGTGTATTCCATCACCAGTGGCAAGTCGTTCAGATAGGCGTCCTTGCCGTCACGGTGATAAAGCCGGGCGAAAATGCCCAATACCTTCAAATGCCGCTGCAATCCCATGAATTCGAAATCGCGGTAAAACGAATCGATATCCGGATTGACCGGAAGTCCGGCGCGTTTCGCGCGCTCCCAATAACGGATTGTCCAGTCCAGCACCAGCTCTTCATCCCATTGTATGTATGCGTCGCGCAGCAACGATACCAGGTCATAGGTAATCGGTCCGTACACCGCATCCTGGAAATCGAGAATGCCGGGATTGCCTTTATCCAGCACCATCAGGTTGCGTGAATGGAAATCGCGATGAACATACACTTGTGGCTGCGCGAGATTATTTGCAAGAATAATCTCGAATACCTTGTTCAAATCTGCGGCTTGCGCATCGGTCATCGTCACGCCCAGATGCTTGCCGATATACCAATCGGGAAACAGCATCAGCTCGCGCGACAACAGTGCACGATCATATTCGGGCAGCAGATCGGGTTGGCTCTGGGTCTGGATCAGGACCAGCGAATCGATCGCATCCATGTATAACTTGTGGGCGCTATCGACATTGAGTTGATGCAGGTAGGTGACAGAGCCGAGGTCCGAAAGCAGCAAAAACCCTCTGTCGACATCCTGTGCAATGATTTTGGGCACCGACGCGCCGGTTTTGCCGAATATCTCTGCCACATGAATGAACGGCCTCACATCTTCCTGCGGCGGCGGCGCGTCCATCACGATATAACTAGCGCCATCCGGCCCGTCAACCCGGAAATAGCGCCGGAAACTGGCATCCGAAGACGCGGCCCTGATCGAATCCGGCAGTACCGCCGGCGAAGAGAGCGTGCTTAGCCATTGCCTCAATTGCAATAAGCGAATATCGGTAGTATCGGAAGTGTTTTGCAGAGACATGGAACAGCCTTGGGAATTCGTTGGAACGCAGGTAGTTCCCATATAATAAGGGATTCACTTAAAAAAATCGCCTGCCATGGCTCACATCGGCTTCCTTTCATGACCCGGTTTTCAGCATTTTCCCATCGGAAGCACCTGCTTGGTATTTTGACGTTAGCCATTTCCGCTGCCTTTCCCGCACGGGTTGCCGCCCAGGCAAGCGTGCAACAGACCACGTCTGACGACAATGAGGCGCCGACCACACTGGAAGCCGAGCGGATGACCGGACGGCCTGATCGCGAAGTCGTGCTTGAGCGCAATGTCGAAATCATTCGCGGCGACACCAGCATCACTGCCGACAGGGCGACCTATGACATTGTTGAGGACGAAGTCGAGGCAACTGGAGATGTACGCATAAAGCAATCCGGCAATCGCTATACCGGCGATGAACTCAGGATGAAGCTGGATAGCGGGGAAGGTTATGTTTCGCATCCTACCTATCGCATGGAAGCCAATAATGCGCAGGGAAAGGCGGAGCGGATCGATTTTGAAACCGGCAACAGATCGATAGTGACCGACGGGACCTACAGCACTTGCGAAGGCCCTGATCCGGACTGGTATCTCCAGTCGAGCAAGCTCAATCTCGACAAGGACCGGGATTTGGGATCGGCATCCAAGGCGATCGTCTATTTCAAGGGTGTCCCGATTCTCGCGACGCCGTATATGTCGTTTCCGTTGTCCGACGAGCGCAAGTCAGGCATATTGCCGCCAACCATAGGGACCACCAGCGAGGGTGGCCTGGAAATTTCGCTTCCATATTATTTCAATATCGCACCGAACCGCGACCTGACCCTGTATCCGAAAATCATTTCGCGGCGCGGGTTGCAACTCGGAGCGCATGCGCGCTATCTGGGGGAGACCTATGCCGGCGAAACCAGGGTTGAAGGCATGATCAATGATCGGCTGACCGGCACCAAGCGCTACGCGATTTCGTCAACCCATAGCCAATCCCTCGCCCCGGGTCTCACGTTTTCGTCTGATCTGAACCATGCGTCCGACGACGACTATCCGAATGATTTTCCCGGCACGATTACGACGGCAGCGCAACGATTGTTGTTGCGTGACATGGTCTTGAGTTATTCCGGATCGTTCTGGAGTGCGGCAGCCCGCGCATCGGGTTATCAGGTGTTGCAGGATCCGCTTGCGCCAATTGGGCGGCCGTATGACCGATTGCCGCAATTGACCTTCCAGGCGGGGCGCCAGAATGTAAAAGGACTGGACTGGTCCTTGGCTTCGGAGCTGACACGTTTTTCTCACCCGACCTTTGTGGAAGGCGATCGCTTTGTGGTAAATCCGCGCGTTTCATATCCGATCGTCCGCCCCGGATATTTTGTAACGCCAAGTGTGTCGATGCATGCGACGACTTACAGTCTTGATAACGTCACTCCTGGAAAGTCTTCTTCGTTGTCACGGGTTTTACCAACATTCTCGATCGACAGTGGCTTGATATTCGAGCGGGAAACCAGCTTTCTGGGCGATCCGGCAATACAGACCCTGGAGCCGCGGCTGTTTTACGTGAATACACCATATCGCGATCAAAGCCGGTTTCCGATTTTCGATACCGGTCTCGCGGATTTCAATTTTTCACAGATATTCAGCGAAAACCGGTTCAGCGGGCATGACCGTATCAGCGATGCAAATCAATTGACCGCTGCGCTGACTTCTCGCTACATGGATTCGTCCGGCGCCGAGCGCCTCCGCGTTTCTGTTGCTCAGCGATTCAACTTCGAGCAACCGCGCGTTGCGTTGAGCACCTTCGGCGAAGTAAGCCGATCCGATCTGCTGGCGTCGATTTCCGGCCAGCTGACGCCGACGCTGAGTTCCGAGGCGAACATGCAATACAGCCAGACTTTGGGACGACTGGTGCGGGCAAACTATGGAATACGCTGGCAGCCGCGGGCCAAACATGTGCTCAATCTTGCCTATCGGCAGGATACACGGGAAGAAATTGCCAGTATCAATCAGCTCAAACAATTCGAAGCGTCGGGACAATGGCCGCTCAGCAAACGCTGGTATGGCGTGGGGCGTGTCAATTACTCGATTCCGGATCACAAGGTTGCCGAAAGCCTGCTGGGGCTGGAGTACAAGGCGGATTGCTGGGTTTTCCGGGTAGTGGCACAACGTATTCCAACTGCGGCCAGCGTCTCATCCTCTTCGATTTTTGTGCAACTTGAGCTGAATGGATTGTCAAAAATAGGGTCGGATCCGCTGCAGTCGCTGAGAACGAATATTCCCGGCTATCAAGTCATCAATCAACCTTAATGCTGTGCTACCTTAGCCAATTATTTTCCATGACAAGCTTTCATATTATGCATATCTCCCGTCACCCCGTCCAAAGTACCAAGCTCGCGATGATTCTGCTTTGTGCCTCGTTCAGTGTCGCGCCGAACGTGCTGGCCCAGGCATCCGGGAGCGAGAGCCTGCCGGTATCGTCGTCCGGAAACCAGCGTGTCCAGGTGGTCGACACGATTGTTGCCGTCGTCAACAATGAGGTGATCACATCGCAGGAACTGGAGAGCCGCATGCGGCAGGTGGAACATCGGATGAAAAGCCAGGGAATAGCGATGCCGCCGCATGACCAGTTGCAAAAGCAGCTACTGGAACGCATGATCGTCGATCGCGCGCAGATGCAGTTGGCGAAGGAGCTCGGGATTCGGGTCGATGATCTTGCGCTTGATCGTGCGGTTGCCAGGATTGCGGAACAGAACAAGATGAGTTTGCAGGATTTCCGTAATCAGCTGGAGCGTGAAGGTACGCCGTTCGCTCGATTCAGGGAAGAAATCCGCCAGGAAATCACATTGCAGCGTCTGCGCGAACGGGAAGTCGGCAACAAGATCCAGATTACCGAATCCGAAATAGACAATTATCTGGCCGCGAATAAAGAAGCAGCTCAGAGCGAGCGGCAGGAAATCAACCTGGCGCAGATCCTGATCAGGATTCCTGAAAATGCATCGGCCGAGCAGATCGCGCAACGTCGGCAACGGGCTGAAGAGGCTGCGCGCAAGCTTGGCGAGGGCAGCGAATTCGCACAGATTGCGGCGGCATACTCGGACTCGGCAGATAGTCTCAAGGGCGGGGAAATTGGATGGCGTGCGGTGGACCGTTTGCCTCAGCTTTTTGTCGATGCGGTAGCCAACGTGAATCCGGGTGATCTCGCGCTGATCAAGAGCGCCAACGGTTTCCACATACTGAAGCTGCTGGGACGGCGCAATGCGGTTCAGGACTCGAAAGCCGATTCGCAACTGCCGGCGGTACAGCAGACTCATGCGCGTCACATCCTGATCAAGGTCAACCAGGTCGTTTCGTCGACCGAAGCGCGGCGCAAGCTGATGGACCTGAAGGAGCGGCTGGATAACAAGGCGGCAAAATTTGAAGACCTGGCCAAGTTGTATTCGAACGATTTTTCGGCGTCCAAGGGGGGCGATCTCGGCTGGATATATCCTGGCGATACAGTGCCGGAATTTGAACGCGCAATGAATGCGCTTCAACCGGGTGAGGTCAGCGAGCCGGTCGAATCGCCATTCGGCTACCACTTGATTCAGGTTCTGGAGCGCAAGACCGACGATGTGTCAAAAGAACGCCTGCGCCAGGCAGCCCGCCAGATGATTCGCGAACGCAAGCTGGCGGAAGCCACCGAAGACTGGCTGCGTCAGCTGCGTGACCGGGCCTATGTCGAATACCGGCTAGACAACAACAGCGCCGGCTAATTCGCGATCGACGATTTTGACTGAGCATACCAAGCGCCCGACCATAGCCATAACTTCCGGCGAGCCTGCCGGAATAGGTCCCGAGATCGCGATCAGAGCCGCATGGCGATTGCGATCAACTACCGCAAGCGTTTTGATAGGAGATGCGGCGTTCCTGGCGATAACGGCGCAGATGATCGATCCGGCAATACGCCTTGTCGCGCTGTCGCAGCAGGCGGTGCGCAACGATGGTATACCCGACTTCCCGGCTGACCAGATCGCCGTCATCGACTGTTCATTGGCGGTGCCTGTGGTTGCCGGGCAACTGGACAAGCAAAACGGCAGGTACGTATTGCAGACGCTTGACGTTGCTATCGAAGGCGCACTGCAGGGCCGGTTCGATGCAATCGTTACTGCGCCTTTGCAAAAAAGTACGATCAACGATGCCGGCGTGGCGTTTACTGGACATACCGAATATCTGGCCGAGAAGACCGGCACGCCGCAGGTGGTGATGATGCTGTCCGGCGGCGATTCGCCGACGCTGCGTGTGGCGCTGGCGACTACGCACCTGGCATTGAAGGATGTCCCGTCCGGCATTACCTTCGATCATCTTTCCCGCATCATCGATATTCTGCACCATGATCTGCAGCGGAAATTCGGCTTGGCGAAGCCGCGTATCCTGGTAACCGGATTGAATCCGCATGCCGGCGAAGGCGGTTATCTCGGTCGTGAAGAAATCGATGTCATAACACCGGCAGTCGTCGACGCGCAGACCAGAGGGGTCGACGTCAGCGGTCCATATCCGGCCGATACGCTGTTTCAACCCAAGTATCTGGAGCGTGCCGATTGCGTGCTCGCGATGTACCACGATCAGGGATTGCCGGTCCTCAAATACGCAAGCTTTGGCCGCGGCGTCAATATCACGCTCGGATTGCCGATTATCCGTACGTCCGTCGACCACGGAACCGCGCTCGACCTCGCCGCGGCCGGAACCGGACACGCGGATTACGGCAGCATGATCGAGGCGATCAAGGTGGCGGTGCAAATGGCGCACGCATCTTCTGCGCACTCGCTCAACCGTAATCCTTCCGTTCCGAGACAGCAGGAAAATAAGTGACGGAAACGCTTGACCGTTTCCGGAAAATGCCTATGAAGCACATTCCCCGCAAGCGTTTCGGCCAGAATTTTCTGACCGACCAGTTCGTGCTGCAAGACATCATTCGCACGATCGACCCGCAGCCTGACGATACGATGATTGAAATCGGCCCCGGACTGGGCGCGATGACAGCCCTTCTGCTGACAGCGTTGCCGCAACTGCATGTGGTTGAACTCGACCGCGACCTGGTGACACGGTTGCAAAAGCAATTTGATCCGGCGAAGTTGATCGTGCATTCCGGCGATGCGCTGCAGTTCGATTTCGCGTCGATTCCTGCCGGGCCCGAACGCAAATTGCGCATCGTCGGCAACCTGCCCTACAACATCTCCAGTCCGCTGTTGTTCCATCTGGCAAAAGTTGCGCCACTGGTTCAGGATCAGCATTTCATGCTGCAAAAGGAAGTGGTCGAGCGCATGGTTGCCGCGCCGGGCAGCAAAACATATGGCCGCTTATCGGTGATGCTGCAATGGCACTATCACATGGAACTGCGATTCATCGTGCCGCCAAGCGCATTCGATCCGCCGCCAAAAGTCGACTCCGCGATTGTGCGCATGGTGCCGATTGCGAAACCGCTAGCGTGTAACCAGATCAAACTGGAACAAGTGGTTTTGAAAGCATTTTCGCAACGGCGCAAGGTATTGCGCAATTGCGTCGCAGGCATGTTTGCCGAGAATGAACTGATCGATGCCGGCGTCGACCCGCAGGCACGGCCGGAGACTGTGTCGCTGGAGCAGTTCGTCGCGCTGGCCAATCGCCTGAAACCGGACTCCGCCTGATGTTTTCAGTACGATGTTTGCTCCGGTAACCGCAGCGTGTACCGGTATCCAATCAAGGAGAATGAGCATGTATGAACTGCAAGTGGAAGGAATGACATGCAATCATTGCATCAGCGCGGTCACGAATGCCGTGATCGAGATCGACGCCGCAGCAAAAGTCGGTGTCGATTTGCCCGCACGTAAAGTACGTGTCGAATCCAGCGCCGATATTGATGCGGTCAAGTCTGCAATCGCCGAGGCTGGTTATGAAGTGGCAAGTAGCAAGAACATTTAATGTTGGTCGAATGCCGTGAGGATTTTGCTCAGTGGCGACGCGTCGCGTTCGCTAGCGTGCCTTGCCGGATGCCTTGCTTTGGTCCCGACGCTTGAGTCCTTCGATTTCCGCTTCTTTTTCCTGGCACCTGGGGCCTGAAAACTCGGCTTCCAGCGCATCCAGGAATACCCGCGTGCGTGCCGGCATCAGCCGACGTCCGGGAAACACGGCCCACGCCGGCGCAGGCGGAAGATGCCATTCCGGGAGCACACGGATCAGCTCGCCGCTGCGCACATAAGGTTCTGCAAAGTGGTCGGCCACGATGGTGATGCCGGCGCCGGCGCGCGCCAGCCGGATCAGGAGTTCTGGAGAATTGATGGTGGCGCGCCCGGGTGGAATGCCGTCCCAGCGCGCGCCATCCCGAATCAATACCCAAGGAACCGGTTCGCCGTTGCGTCCGAGCAGGCGCAGTGTGTCATGCTCCATTAGCGCTTCAGGCTCTGCGGGCAGTTCGCGCCGCGCCAGATAAGCCGGCGCTGCATACAGGCCCGCGGAAAATTGTGCCAGGCGGCGTGCCGCCAGGGTTGCATCATCCGGCAAGTGACCCATGCGGATTGCCACATCGAAGTTTTCCCCGATCAGATCTACCCGGCGCGGAGACAGATCGATTTCAAGCGAGATCGCAGGATGTGCGGTAATGAATTCCGCAAGCAGCGGGCCAAGCACGACGTTTGCAAAATCCCCCGGCATCGACACTCGCAACCGTCCGCTTGGTTCGACTTGACGATGCTGCGCCAACGATGCTGCGGCTTCCACTTCGGCAGCAACCTGGTGCGCATGTTCGAGCATGCTATGTCCAAAATCCGTCACAGTCAGCTTGCGCGTCGTGCGGAGCAATAATCGTTCGCCGAGGCTCGCTTCCAGAATTGCGATACGACGCGACACCGTCGATTTCGGCAAACCCATGCGTTCGGCGGCCCGGCTGAAACTGCCTTCATCGACGACACGGGCAAACAACAGCAGATCATTTGGTTCGATATCCATAAGCGCTTCAATTATCCCGTCAATGGAACAATAATATCCGTTTTACGGCCTTCTGTTTTAATCCATGTACAAATAAAATGATTCCATCATCAATCTCTACATACGGAATCTCCAATGAAAATTCTTCAAGTTAATTCAAGCGCTCGTAGCGGCGCGTCGCATTCCAGCAAATTGGCAGGCGCCCTGGTCGAGCGTCTGGGTACCGAATATCCGGACGCTACCGTGTCGATAAGGGATTTGTCACGTACTCCCCATCCGGTACTGGATGAAGTGGCATTGCAGGCATTGTTTACGCCATCGGATCAGCGTACGCCCGCGCAGGCGGCACGGGTGGCCCTGGACGACGAATTGATTGCCGAAATCCAGGCTGCCGACGTCGTGGTACTTGGCGTTCCGATGTACAACTTCGGCGTGTCGGCGCAACTGAAAAATTGGATCGATGCCATTTCCAGAGCGCGCGTGACTTTTCAATATACCGACAAGGGCCCCGAAGGCTTGCTCAAGAATAAGAAAGTCTATGTCGTGCTGACGCGTGGCGGCTTGTATCGTGGCACGCCGAACGACACGCAGGTACCATATCTGAAAATGGTTTTATCGTTCCTTGGCATGAGCGACGTGCAATTTGTCTACGCCGAAGGCCTGGCGATGGGGCCGCAGGCGGAACAGGAAGCATTGGCTTCCGCGCAGTCGCAAATTGAAGAAGCGGTGCTTGTATAAATCGTGCACCACCATTGAAAGGAATTGTGATGACAACAGTAACTACTGCCAATATCGAAGACCTGCGCGCCGATACCGTGTTGCATCCGCGCGGAGTGGAGCGACTGGTCAGCGGAATCGCCACTTCCGATGGTGCTGGCGTCAAGCTCACGCGGGTACTCACTCAGCCACTGCAGCGTCGGCTGGACCCGTTCCTGATGCTTGATGCGTTCGGAACCGATAATCCAGACGACTATATCGGCGGCTTTCCCGATCATCCTCATCGCGGCTTCGAGACCGTAACGTACATGATCGCAGGCCGCATGCGGCACCGCGACAGCGCGGGCAATGAAGGGCTGCTGCAGAACGGCGGCGTGCAATGGATGACCGCCGGGCGCGGCGTAGTTCATTCGGAATTACCCGAACAGGAGAACGGCCGCATGGAAGGATTCCAGCTATGGCTGAACCTGAGCGCGAAAGACAAGCTGATCGACCCGTGGTACCGCGATATCCAGAGCCGGGAGATCCCGGAGTTCACGATCTCGGCCGGAGTGACTGCGCGCGTGATTGCCGGCGCCAGCCATGGCGTAAGCGGCGCGATGCAGCGCGACACGACGCATCCGCTTTACATCGACCTGGCGTTCGCGCAGGACGGGAGTTTTGCGCAGCGTCTGCCGGCAGTCCACAATGCATTTATCTATGTCTACCGGGGCTCCCTGAAGATCGGCGACACCGAAGTACCGGAGCAGCGGATGGCGATACTGGACAATTCACCAGATAGCGATGGCGTGGTTTTGCACGCCGAAGGTCCTGCTCGCGCACTATTGATCGCCGGTCGGCCGCTCAACGAACCGATAGCGCAGTACGGGCCATTCGTGATGAACTCGAATGAGCAGATCTTTGAGGCGGTGGAAGATTTTCGGGCCGGACGATTTGCGTCAATTGCATAAGCTCCGGCCAATTTTGCCGCTCAGGCCGGCTTGCGTTCGATCAGTTCGATCTTGTATCCATCCGGGTCCTGCACGAATGCGATCACCGTCGAGCCGCCTTTTACCGGTCCTGCTTCACGGGTGACGGTGCCACCTTTCGCCTTGACTGCAGCACAGGTCTGATACGCATCCGCGACTGCGATGGCGATATGGCCATAGGCAGTGCCGGGTTCGTACTTGTCTACACCGTAGTTGTAGGTCAGTTCCAGTTCGGCATGATCCGGATTTTTGCCGTATCCGACAAAGGCAAGCGAATATTTCTGCTCGGGGCGGTCGGTGGTACGCAGCAGGCTCATGCCGAGCACCTCGGTATAAAAATCGATCGAACGTTGCAGGTCGCCGACCCGCAGCATGGTATGCAGGATACGCATGATGGTTTTTCCAAACGTAAATAGCGCGCCTCGGCGCGTCAAAAAATAGGCAGGGTTTCCGGCGCGTGATCGCGCAACGCTTTCTTCGCGGCTTCGAACTCCGGAAACACCGATTGTACGGTAGCCCAGAAACGCGTGCTGTGGTTCATCTCGCGCAAATGCGACAGCTCATGCGCGATGACATAGTCGATTTGCGGCAATGCGAAATGCATCAAGCGCCAGTTCAGGCGAATCTTGCCGTCGGCGGTACAGGAGCCCCATTGCGTCATCGCCGAAGATAATGCAAATGACTGGAACGTGACGCCAAGTTTTTCCGCATAAATCGGCAAACGTTCGGCAAACAGGCGCTTGGCCTCGATTTGCAGCCATCCCAGCACTCGGTCTTTCAGTTGCTGTTCGGTCGCATCCGCCGGCAGGCAAACCGTCAACTCGCGCGACGTATCGTTGTAGTGCACGCCGGCAGCTTGGGTTGCGACGATCCGCAATATGATTTCATTGCCCAGGTACGGCAGCGTCGCGCCTTCGCGCCATTGCATTTGCGGCTGCAGGCGGCGGGCGGAACGTTCGCGGCGTTCGTTAAGCTTGGCAAAAATCCAGCGCTGCTTTTCACGGATCGCGCTCTCAATTTCGCCGAGCGTTACCCATTTCGGCGCGGTCACGCGCAAGCCATCGTCACCGATCAGAAATCCGATCGAGCGACGCTTCGAGCGCAACAACGTGTAGTCGAGTACATGCTCCTTCAGCTGGACCCTGCGCTTGCCGCGAACTGGTGCCGCGGGCGGCGCAGATGAATCGGATACTGGTAGTGGCGGTTGCTGAATACCCGGTCCCTGTTCCGGCGCCGGGCCGTCGATAGCCGACGGTGAAGAAAAGTCGGCGGCAAAGAAATCGAGTTGCAACGCAAGCTGTTGCGGATCCGGCGACGTATGGCGAAGCAGCTTTTTCAAAGCGATGGCAATTTTCTATTTTCGGGAATAGGCGTGCGGCGAAATCACCCGCATTTCGGATTCTATCCAATTTTCTACCTGGTGCATCAATTCCGCCGGCGTCAATCCTTTCGGCGATATCGGTTTGCCGATCGACACGGTGATGGTTCCCGGCTTTTTGATGAATGAATTTTTCGGCCAGTATTCGCCGGCATTCATTGCGATCGGAATCACCGGCGTATTGGTGTCGACCGCAAGCCGGGTGCCGCCGCCTTTGTACTTGCCTTTTTCTCCGACCGGAATGCGGGTACCTTCCGGGAACATGATCACCCATTGACCATTTGCGAGCCGTTTCCTGCCTTGTTCCACGATCTGTGTGAACGCATCCTTTGCCTTGTTGCGATCGATCGGAATCATCCGCAGCAATGCCATGCCCCAGCCGAAAAACGGAATGTACAGAATTTCTTTTTTGAATACGTAGACGAGCGGGCGTGGCATGTAATAGAGATAAAAGATCGTTTCCCATGCCGACTGATGTTTTGACAGCAGGATCGCCGGAGAATCAGGCAGGTTCTCCGCACCTTTGATTTCATAGCGAATGCCACATACCGTTTTGGCTGCCCAGATCACGAACATGTTCCAGCGCGAAGTCCAGTAATAGCGTTGGTTGTACGGCAAAGGTGCAAACAGAAAGCAAAGCGGCGCCCAGATGATCGTCGCGAGAACGATCAGCAATGCAAGCACCAGCGAACGCAAGAACAACGTAATGCGCAACATGTAATCTCCAGCGTGGATAAATCAAGCGACGGGATATGACACCGCCAATCAAACCGAGGCCCGGTCGCAGCACGGCTGCGGTCGGGCGGCTCGTTTCTTCAGGGCCTCTATTATCGGCAAAAAATCAGCGGAAATTTATTTCCGCTCAAACATTTTTTCGGTTTGGTTTAGCTGACAATACCGATTTTCAGGAGTGCGCTACGGTTGCGGCATCTTTCAGCAAGTGATCGACTGCGGCTGCCAGGTCTGCATATATCGTGGTTCCGGGCGGCAGCCCGCCTTTCGCCAGCGTCTTTTCACCTTTGCCGGTCAGTACCAGATAGGGCACGCAACCGGCGACGAAGCCGGCTTGCAAGTCACGCAACGAGTCGCCGATATTGGGTATTCCCTTCAGGCTCACATTGAAACGCTTGGCGATCGTATGCAACATCCCTGGTTTGGGCTTGCGGCAATCGCAATTGTCGTCCGCTGCATGAGGACAGAAAAATACCGCGTCGATGCTGGCGCCGACCTGCTTTGCCGATTCGTGCAATTTTTGATGAATGGCGTTGAGTGTCACTATATCGAGCAGTCCGCGCGCAATGCCCGACTGATTGGTCGACACGATGACCCGGTATCCAGCCTGATTGAGGCGGGCGATCGCTTCCAGCGACCCGGGAATCGGTACCCATTCCTTGGGCGACTTGATGAATTGATCGGAGTCATGATTGATGACGCCGTCGCGATCCAGGATGATCAGTTTCATTTAGAGCGTCTGACAAAATGAGGCGGATTCAGATTGGCGCCAGGGGCGGATGGCCGCCAGGCGCGGCTCCCTCAAAGCAGTGCTTTGAGTCCCCATCCCTTCGCCCGCCTGCGGGAGAAGGGTGCAAATACCTTCCATCTCCTTGCAGGAGAGGGATCGAGGGTGAGGATGGAGCCAAGGGTGGTTCCCCTTCGCGAGGAGTGCAACAACGCGGACGCCGTTCCTGGCGTCAAGCTGGGTTCGTTTCATTATGTTAGACGCTCTTAGACTGCCAATTTGGAAATGTCTGCGACCCGGTTCATCATGCCATGCAAATTGGATAACAGCGCAAGCCGGTTGTTGCGCAGTTTTTCATCTTCCGCCATCACCATCACGTCATTAAAAAACGCATCGACATGTTCGCGCAAATGCGCAAGCGCCTTCAGCGTTCCGGTAAAGTCGCCTTTGGCAAAAGCGGAATCCACCTGCGGTTGCAATTGCATCATTGCCGAATAAAGTTTTTCTTCTGCCGGCTCTTGCAGCAAATCCGTCTGTACCGGTCTCGCAGCGCCTTCGGTTTTTTTGAGGATATTCGTGATGCGCTTGTTGGCTGCGGCAAGCGCCTCCGCTTCAGGCAGCGCGGCAAATGCCTGCACTGCGTTCAGGCGCTCAACGATATTGTCGAGCCGGTCCGGTTGTTGCGCGACCACCGCTTCTATTTCATTCTGCGCAAAACCGCGTTCGCGCAACAAGCCGCGCAGGCGATCGAACAGGAAGCCAGTAACTTCAGCGGAAGGATCCTTGAAGTTGGGATTGTTCGCAAATTGTGCAGCGCTGCCAGCCAGTAATCCGGCGATCGATAAAGGCAGGCGCTTCTCGATCAGCATGCGCAATATGCCAAGTGCATGACGGCGCAATGCAAACGGGTCCTTGTCTCCGGTCGGCTGCAGTCCGATGCCCCAGATGCCAACCAGCGTCTCAAGCTTGTCCGCCAGTGCGACGGCGGTGCCGGTATCGGTTGCCGGCAGCGCATCTCCGGCAAATCGCGGCTGATAATGTTCGGAAATCGCCAGGGCCACTTCTTCATGCTCGCCGTCATGGCGCGCATAGTAGGTGCCCATGATGCCTTGCAGCTCAGGAAATTCGCCGACCATATCGGTGAGCAGATCAGTTTTTGCCAGCAATGCGCCACGCTCGGCGCGCGCAACGTCGATATCCAGCGTCTGTGCGATCCTTCCCGCCAATGCGGTCAGGCGTTCGGTGCGTTGTGCCTGGGTGCCGAGCTTGTTGTGATAAACCACATTGCTTAATCCAGGCACACGGTCCGCAAGCTTCTTTTTCTTGTCTTGCTCGAAAAAGAATTTGGCATCCGACAGACGCGGCCGCACCACGCGTTCATTGCCCTGCACGATATGGCGCGGATCGTCCGTCGCCAGGTTCGACACGATCAGAAAACGCGAACGCAAACGACCGCCGGCATCGGTAAGTGCGAAATATTTCTGATTGGTTTGCATGGTCAGGATCAGGCACTCTTGCGGCACCGACAGGAACTCGCTTTCGAAATTGCATTCGTACACAACCGGCCATTCGACCAGCGCCGCCACTTCATCCAGCAACGCTTCCGGCATCAATACCTTGTCTTCGCCGGCTTTGGCCAGCAGTGCGCCGCGAATGTTTTCCTTGCGCGAAGCGATGCTTGCAATAACTTTTCCCTGTTGTTCCAAGGTCGATGCGTAACTGTCGGCAGCGGAAATCAGTAGTTCACCTTGCGACAGGAAACGATGTCCGGTGGTGGTTCTTCCCGCGAATAACCCGAGAACCGCTATCGGAACAATCTCGTTGCCGTGCAACGCAAGCAGCTTGTGCACCGGACGTACGAACTGAACCGTCGATCCGTCCGGACGCTGATAGCTCATTACCTTGGGGATAGGCAGCTTTGCGATTGCTTCTTCAAGCGTGGATTGCAAGCCGCTCTGCAGCGATGATCCAGCGGCGGTGTAGGTATAAAAAAAACTTTCCGACTTTCCATCCGACGCGCGTTCCAGGTTCTCTATGCCGAGATCGGTGGCGCCGGACGACTGTGCCAGCGATGCCAGTTTTTTCGCGAGCGGTGCGGTCGGCTTGCCGTTCGCATCGAGCGCGACTGATACCGGAAGTACTTTTTCGCGGATCGATTTGTCCGGTGAAGCGGCGCGCACATTGGTAATCGATACCGCCAGGCGACGCGGTGTTGCATATGCGGTTGCCACTGAATCGGTTTCAAGAAAGGCGCGCGTCTTCAGTCCATGCATGATCCCGGCCGCGAATGCGTCGCCCAGCTTGCCCAGGGCTTTTGGAGGAAGTTCTTCGGTAAGCAATTCGACTAACAATGTCTGATTCATTTTATATTTCGTGTTGTTCCGGGTATGCAGGAGATCAGTGTGGAGGGGCGGCTGTAAGTGCTGCCTGGGCGATTACGCAGCCTGGCGCGAATCACCGCACATCGGGAAGCCCAGTTTTTCGCGTGATTCGTAATACGCCTGCGCGACAGCGCGCGACAGGTTTCTGATCCGGCCGATATACGCGGCCCGTTCGGTGACCGATATCGCGCCGCGTGCATCGAGCAAATTGAAGGTATGCGCGGCTTTCAGAATCATTTCGTAGGCCGGTAAGGTGAGCGGCACTTCCAGCAGGCGCTTTGCTTCCGATTCGTAATTGCCGAACAGTGAAAACAGGAACTCGGCATTCGAATGCGCGAAGTTATACGTCGACTGTTCCACTTCGTTCTGATGAAACACGTCGCCGTAGGTCAGCTTTCTTTTGATGCCGCGCTCTTCCGATTCGGTCCATATCAAGTCATAGACGTTCTCGACGCCTTGCAGGTACATTGCCAGACGTTCGATGCCATAGGTGATTTCACCCAATACCGGTTTGCAATCGAGACCGCCGACCTGCTGGAAATAAGTGAACTGCGTGACTTCCATCCCGTTCAGCCATACTTCCCAGCCGAGCCCCCATGCGCCGAGCGTCGGATTTTCCCAGTCGTCCTCGACGAAGCGGACATCGTTCTGCTTCAGGTTCAAACCCAACGCTTCGAGCGAACCGAGATACAAATCGAGAATATTTTCCGGCGCAGGCTTGAGCACCACCTGGTATTGATAGTAATGCTGCATCCGGTTCGGATTTTCACCGTAGCGGCCATCCTTCGGACGACGAGACGGTTGCACGTAGGCGGCACGCCACGGCTCGGGACCGATCGCACGCAGAAAAGTCGCCGTGTGTGAAGTGCCGGCACCGACTTCCATATCGTAAGGCTGGAGCAACGCACAGCCTTGCTTGTCCCAATACTCTTGCAGCGTAAGAATGACCTGTTGGAATGTGAGCATATTGTTCTTTCCCTACGGCGAGAGATGATGTTGCAGCGACGACGGTGGAAAACCGCCAAAACCTTGAATTTTAGCCGGTTTTGTTAGCGGCCGGGCCGATTCCCGATACCAGTCCACTCCAGCTATTCGGGTAGCGGAAGATTATTTATGTCGCTTTTTCCGCAGAAAAAACCAGGCCAATACGAGAATGAACAAAGCCGGTACAACCGCCAGCGCGTTGCCACCGAGGATGTAAGGCGTCCATCCGGTGTAACCCTGAACCGTTGCCGTCAGCGTGCCTCGTGTGAATGGCGGCAATTGGGCAACGATCCTTCCTTTCGGATCGATGACCGCCGTCGTTCCGGAATTGGTTGCACGCAGCATTGGACGACCGGTTTCCAGCGCACGCATTTGCGATATTTGGAGATGTTGCGGCAACGCGATCGTATCGCCGAACCACGCAATATTGGATACGTTCAGCAGGATGGTTGCCTGTGGCGTTCCGGAAAAATAACTGTCCGCCAATTGGCTCGCAATTTCTTCTCCGAACAAGTCTTCATAACAGATATTGGGCATCACCCACTGGTCCTTCACATGGAAGGGTGCCTGCAGCGCAGGGCCACGGGTGAAATCGCCGAGCGGAATACGCATCATGTTGACAAACCATCTTGCGCCGGTCGGAATGAATTCGCCGAACGGCACAAGATGATGCTTGTCGTACCGATATTTTTTTCCGGATGCCGCCGTGGCAGGTGCAATTCCGAGCACGCTATTGGCGTAGTGACGTCGGCTGTCGCTGATGGGAACGCCAAGCGCAATATGGCTGCCCGACTGCTTCGCATATGCGGACAGGCGTTCCAGATAATCAGGCGGCAACTGATGTAAGAACAGTGGCAGTGCCGTTTCGGGCGTGGCGATCAGATCTGCCGGCGCCGCCTTGATCATGTCGTGATACAGCGTCAAGGTATTAACAATCTGGTCATTCGCGAACTTCATTTCCTGCGGTATGTTGCCTTGCAGGAGACGTACCGTAATCGGCTGCCCATTGGCCGTGGTCCAGTCGATGGTTTTCAGGCCTGCTCCGATTGCGATGACAAGGACGATTGGTGCCAGCGCGATTTTTTTTGACCACAGCAATACCAGGCAGCCGGCAATCAGCGCCGCCAGCCACGCCAATCCATAAACGCCGACCACCGGCGCGAATCCCGCCAATGGACTATCCGTGTGTGCGTATCCAGATACGATCCATGGGAAGCCGGTGAGCACCCAGCCGCGCAGCCATTCCGTCAGCATCCATAGCACTGGGAAAATAACCAGCAATAAAACCGCCGGCGATGCATTACGCTGCCTGAACCAGGCGCCGCCCGTCATTGCCAGTGCGGCGAACGCGCCCAATACCATTGCCATCGCCGCCACCGCGAGTGCGGACATCCAGGGTGGCAGGCCGCCAAAGCGGTGCATGCTGACATACAGCCAATACACACCGAACACGGCCCAGCCGAACCCGTAGGCCCAGCCCGTCAACATGCTTTGTCTGATTGTGGATTGCTGCAGCACGAGCCAGAAAATCAAGGCCAGCGTCGCGATCTGTACCGGCCAGAATCCGAATGGTGCAAACGAAAATACAGTCAGCGCCCCGGCAAAGAAAGCCAGCAGAGGTGAAAGGCGCAGCACAGTGGGGTGGAGCGGTGCAGTCTTCATGCAGCGGAATTTAATCACCAGGAATTGATGCGGAATCCAGGAATTCGAACCGGAAGCCCGGCGCAAAAATGAGCCGGGCAACCAGGCGCCCCGTCGTTATGCTGCTAGTAGTCAGTCAGGTTGAATCAGCAGGAATAAATCACGTCTTTTTCCGCCTGGCGTCGTTGCTCGTCGTTGCATGGCTCGCCATGCGGCCTCCTCACGCTTTGCCAGACGAAAAAATCCATCGATTTCTTTTCCTGCTGATTCAACCTGACTGACTACTAGTTTCATTGGGTGGCCTGATCGTTTTGCTGCTCGGCGAGTTTTTCTACCAGCAATGCATGCACCTGGCGGTCGTCGGCGCGCAATACTTCAAAGCGAAGATTATCGATCTCGACAGTCTCGCCTTTGCGCGGTATGCGGCCGAGGTGGCTGGCGATCAGTCCGCCTATCGTGTCGACGTCCTCGTCCGATAAACGGGTGCCCAGTATTTCATTGAATTGCTCGATTTCCGTCAAGGCCTTGACACGCCAACGCTCGTTGTGCGCACCTTGCTTGATCGCCAGAATATTGTCGTCTTCTTCCTTGAAATCGTATTCGTCTTCGATGTCGCCAACGATCTGTTCCAGTACATCTTCAATCGTGATAATTCCGGCTACGCCGCCGTATTCGTCGACCACGATTGCCATATGATTCCGTGTCGATCGAAAATCGCGCAACAACACGTTCAGTCTTTTTGACTCTGGAATGAAAACGGCGGGACGCACCATCCCGCGCACGTCGAACGAATCATCAGCGTAGTAACGCAAAAAATCCTTGGCAAGCAGAATGCCGACTACCTTGTCGCGATCTCCTTCAACCGCAGGGAAACGGGAGTGCGCAGTTTCCAGTACATGCGGCATCCATTCTTCAACCGGCTTGGTGATATCAATGACATCCATTTGCGCGCGCGGAATCATGATGTCGCGTGCCGACAGATCCGATACCTGGAATACACCCTCGATCATCGACAGCGCATCGGCGTCGATCAGATTGCGCTCATGCGCGTCGTGCAATACTTCGAGCAGTTCGGCCCGGTTTTCCGGTTCGGGAGAAATCAGTGCGGTCAGGCGTTCAAATAGAGACCGGTGAGGTTTAACGTCAGTCGACTTGACGCTACTGGGGTGATCTTGCATATGGCTAATAGCCGTGGTGTGGAGGTTGTTTCGATGCGATACAGGATACAACAATTGCGCCGGAAATCCAAAATCCGGCAATTTGATAATATGCTGTTCCTGCACCCGTCGCTGACAAGTTTGGGCAGACAGTGCGCTTGATCGTGTTAGCGATTTGCATATGGATCAGGCAACCCAAATCCGGCGAGAATATCGGTTTCCATGCGCTCCATTTCGATCGCCTCGTCATCCGTCGTATGATCGTAACCCTGGGCATGCAGTACGCCATGAACCACCAGGTGCGCAGCATGCGCTCCGACCGATATTTTTTGCTCTGCCGCTTCACGCTGCAGCACGTCCGTGCATAGCACGATATCCGCGCGAATCAGGTCGGCTTCCATGTCGTCGGTATAGGCGAACGTGAGTACGTTGGTCGCGTAATCCTTGTCGCGATAGTCGCGGTTCAATGTCCGGCCTTCGTCGACGTTGACGAAGCGGATCGTCAGTTCCGCCGGTCCGAGCAGCGCCGCTTGCGCCCAGCGTCGCAAGTGGCCGCGCGAAACGATTTCTTTCAGACGTGGATCGGCATATTGCACCGACAGCGACAGCTTATTTTTTTCCGGCATCTTTGACGGCGATGGCATTGACGTCGTTGGCCAATTCGTATGCATCGACGATGCGAGCAACGAGCGGATGGCGCACCACGTCGGCACTGGTAAAGTGGGTGAATGCAATGCCGCGCACCTGTTTCAGCACCGTGACAGCGTCGACCAGTCCACTTTTCTGGTTGCGCTGCAAATCGATCTGCGTCACGTCGCCGGTGACGACCGCCTTGCTGCCGAAGCCGATGCGCGTCAAAAACATTTTCATTTGTTCGGGCGTGGTGTTTTGCGCTTCGTCGAGAATGATGAACGCATGGTTCAATGTGCGGCCGCGCATATAGGCAAGCGGCGCGATTTCGATCGCTTGCTTCTCGAACATTTTCTGGGTCCGGTCGAAGCCCAGCAAATCGTACAGCGCATCGTAGAGCGGGCGCAGATACGGATCGACTTTCTGCGCCAGGTCTCCGGGCAAGAAGCCGAGCCGTTCACCCGCTTCCACCGCCGGGCGCGTCAGCACGATACGCTTGACCGCATCGCGCTCCAGCGCATCGACCGCACAAGCAACTGCCAGGTAAGTCTTGCCGGTGCCGGCCGGGCCAACACCGAACGTGACGTCATGTTCCAGAATCGATTTGATGTATTGGCTCTGGTGCGGAGTGCGGCCGCGCAAGTCGCTGCGGCGTGTCTTGAGCACCGGGCTTTTAGTATCTTCTTCGACGGGTTGTTTTGCCAGTAGTGCGGGCGTTTCACTGCCGTGAGCCAGCGCGGCTCGCTGCTCCACCAGCGCCAGCTGGATATCTTCAACCGAGATTGTCTTGCTGGCGGCCGCATAGAACCGGCCGAGAATTTCGATGGCACGTTCGGCGTTGGCGCCGCCGACGATGAATTTTTCGCCGCGCCGAAAGATCGTCACGTCAAGTGCCGCAGAAATCTGGCGCAGATTTTCATCCATCGGACCGCACAGATTAGCGAGGTACTTGTTATCCAGCGGCTCGGGAATGAAATGCAGAGGCTGCGAGGGAGGTTTGGTTTTCAATGTTTGTGTTATTGCTTGACGACGATTTCGCCGCGCAGCGAATAGGCATAGGTGTGCGTGATCGTCAGGTCGATCATTTGTCCGATCAGACGCGCACTGTCCGGTCCACCGTCGAAATTGACGACGCGGTTGTTTTCGCTGCGGCCCTGCAATTCATTCGGGTCCTTCTTTGATGGTCCTTCCACCAGGATGCGCTGGACGGTACCGACCATTTCCTGGCTGTATCTTTTCGTGTTCTCGACAATCACCGCCTGCAAACGCTGCAGGCGCTTCAGTTTCACCTCATGCGGCGTGTCATCTTCCAGATTGGCAGCGGGCGTGCCGGGGCGCGGGCTGAAAATGAAACTGAAGCTGTTGTCGTAACCAATATCGTCGATCAATTTCATCATCGCGTCAAAATCGGTATCCGTTTCCCCCGGAAATCCAACGATGAAATCCGAAGAAATGGCAATGTTCGGCCGTACTTCGCGCAAGCGGCGGATGATCGACTTGTATTCAAGCGACGTGTAACCACGCTTCATTGCTGCCAGAATCCGATCCGATCCATGTTGTGCCGGCAAATACAGATGGTCGACCAGTTTCGGCACCTTGGCATAGGCGTCGATCAAGCGTTGCGTAAATTCTTTCGGGTGGCTGGTGACGAAGCGAATCCGTTCGATGCCGTCGATTTCTGCAATATATTCAATCAGCAACGCGAAGTCGGCGATTTCGCCATCAATCATTTCACCACGGTAAGCGTTGACGTTCTGTCCCAGCAGCGTGATTTCCTTGACGCCCTGTTCGGCCAGGCCGGCAACTTCCGTCAGCACATCATCGAACCGGCGCGACACTTCTTCGCCGCGCGTATAAGGGACCACGCAATAGCTGCAGTATTTGCTGCAACCTTCCATGATCGATACGAATGCGGTTGCGCCGTCAACTTTGGCCGGTGGAAGATGATCGAATTTTTCAATTTCCGGGAAACTGATATCGACTTGAGAACGGCCGCTGGTGCGGCGCTGATTCAGCATGTCGGGCAGGCGATGCAGGGTTTGTGGCCCAAAAACCAGATCGACATACGGCGCACGCTTGATGATCGCGTCGCCTTCCTGCGACGCGACACAGCCGCCGACACCGATCACCAGTCCCGGCCTTTCCAGTTTCAGCTCGCGCAGCCTGCCGAGATCGGAAAAGACTTTCTCTTGCGCCTTTTCGCGTACCGAGCATGTATTGAGCAATACGACATCGGCATCTTCCGGTGTATCGGTTTTGACAAAACCGTCAGACGCGTTCAGTACGTCGGCCATTTTGTCCGAGTCGTACTCGTTCATCTGGCAGCCGAAGGTTTTAATGAATAATTTTTTCTGCATTGGTTTGTCTTCAGGCACAGTGCCCTGAAATCTATTATTTCTTGCCGGGCGCCGGTTTTTCGGCTTCTTGCGGCGTCAAAATCCACATGCGGTCGATATCGCCCTGCAGTGTTTCAGTGTAGTTGACAACATAATCGCCGCTGCGCAGGGTGGCCGGCATCTGAATCAGATTGTTCGCGTTCCATATGCGTCCGCCCGCCGATAAACGCCTGGTTGCGCCGTCGACCACGATGGTCGGGTACACCGCCGGCGACATCGTGCCGCGCTTGGCAGTGATCGGGAACGGTCTTTCAAATGCGAACGCTGAAAGGGCGGTTGCCGAAAGAATCAAGCCGATCAGGAAATGTTGTGTTCGCATATGAAACTCCATGGTGCTGCAAATGGGGGGGCGCAAACCGGATTTCCAAAAAAGTCCCAGCGGGAATTTGGAAGAAGGTGTGCTCGCCAATTCAAAAAATAACTTTTATATCAAAAGCTTACGATGAATTTTCGTGACCGATACCGGATCAGGATATTCGGCCAAGTGTACCCTAAATTGCCTGGTCCCGGCCGTTTCGGCGGCTTGACGGGATGCGCTTCGGACAGACGCATGCCGATCCCTCAGACTGCTCGACCAGCTCGGCAGCAGCGGGCCGTCAATCGAGAAATGCGATCAAAAAAAATGGATTACGAGTGGCCTCGTAATCCATTGCATTCTGGTGGTGATAGGTGGACTTGAACCACCGACCCCAGCATTATGAGTGCTGTGCTCTAACCAACTGAGCTATATCACCAAAGAGCCGAAAATTATGGCGTTTTTATCGTGCCATGTCAACCTGCGCATGTCCAAACGGCATGGAGCGCCCGGTCTAACGAGTCAGGAATCCACTCCAAGCGGCTGGTTATCCGGTACTTCTATTTGGCACTGCAATCCAGTCAAAGCTATTCTACAGTGCTGGAATCCCGGGATGGTTTGCTATTTTCCGGAGCAAGCCGCGATTCGGTGAAGAATGATCTCCGCCGGAGCCGGGTCCAGACAATCGACGATTACCCGATCCGGCATCGAACGTAACCAGGTCAGCTGCCGTTTTGCCAACTGGCGGGTCGCCGCTATGCCCCGTTCGCGCAAGGTGGCACGGTCGTAGGCGCCGTCCAGGAATTCCCACGCTTGCCGATAGCCAACGCAACGCATCGACGGCAAGCCGAGGTGCAGATCGCCGCGCGCGCGCAATGCACTGACTTCGTCAATTAATCCATGGTTCGAACTGTCCAGCATCGCATCGAATCGTGTCGCGATACGCGCATGCAGCACGCTGCGGTCGGACGGCTCCAGCGCAATCGGCAGCAGGTCGAAAGGCAAATCCACTTTCGGTGCCTTGGAAAGAAGTTGCGACATCGGGCTTCCGGTCAGCTCGAAAATTTCGAGCGCGCGCTGAATACGTTGAGTGTCGTTCGGCTTCAGGCGCGCGGCGGTCGGCGGATCTATGCCGGCAAGCCGTGCGTGCATCGCAGGCGCGCCGATTCTTGCCATTTCTTCGTCCAGCCTGGCGCGCAGTGTCGCGTCTGACTGCGGCAGCATATCCAGGCCGTCCTGCAACGCCTTGAAGTACAACATGGTCCCGCCGACCAGCAACGGCAACTTGCCGCGTGAAGCGATCTCCGCCGTCAATCTCAGCGCGTCGTTGCGGAACTGCATCACCGAATAGGCGTCGGCCGGATCAAGAATATCGATCAGATGATGCGGAACCATTGCCTGCTCGCCGGGCGATGGCTTGGCGGTACCGATATCCATGCCGCGGTACACCAGTGCCGAGTCGACGGAAATGATTTCCGATGGAATATGGCGGGCGATTTCCAGCGCTGCGGCGGTTTTCCCCGATGCAGTCGGACCCATGACCGCAACCGCCAGCGGCTTCGCATTGATCCGCATCACACAACTCTCGCCGATGCAGCGGAAATCATGCGTGCCATGACAAAAATCAACAGGCCGAGTACGCATGCAATTATTGCCAGCGGATACAAGGTGCCGTTGTGGGTTGCGCCGACGATCGTGCCGACCACAAACGCAACCGCCATGGACAGCGCACCCATCAGGCCCGCTGCGGTGCCGGCCTGACGCGCAAAAGGCGTGACCGAGCATGACTGTGCAATCGGGAAGTTGATGCCAT
The DNA here is from genome assembly GCA_036675035.1 of Oxalobacteraceae bacterium. Classification (GTDB taxonomy): domain Bacteria; phylum Pseudomonadota; class Gammaproteobacteria; order Burkholderiales; family Burkholderiaceae_D; genus MESE01. The sequence continues at coordinate 7,142 of JAKFFO010000175.1, read as the reverse complement.
GTGCGGCCATCGTCATGAACATGACAGCCAGTATCAGCGCCCAATGGACCATGCCGGCGGCGACTGCAGCCAGAAAGACGATGCCTGCCGCCAGCGACAGGCCGGTGCCGAGGTAAAAGGTCCGCGTGGTACCCAGAGTCGGCTGCATCCGGCGGCACACGATCGTTCCCGCCATGTATCCGGTAACGCCGAAGGCAAAACAGAATCCGAACCATGCGGTCGGCACATCGAGTACCTGGATCAAGATGAACGAGGAGCCGGAAATGAACGAGAAAATCGCACCATACGACAGCGCACCAGGCAGCGCGTAGGTCCAGAACTCGCGCGAGCCAAGCACCAGGCGATAGTTGGCCAGCAGGCCGCGCAAGGCGGTTGCCTGCGGATTCTTGTGCAGGTTGGTTTCGGGCAGGCGGAAGAACGTGATCGCCATGACGCACGCGGAAAAGATTCCGAGCGCCGCGAAGGCGGCGCGCCAGCCGAACGTCACTTGCAGCCACGACCCCAGGATCGGCCCCAGAATCGGTGCCAGCGAAAGCCAGGTGCTGGCCCTCGCGATGATCCGCACGCTATGTTCCGGATCGTAGGCGTCCCGCACGATCGCACGCGCGATCATGACCGCGGAGCAGCAGCCGAGAGATTGCAAGAAACGCCCGGCGATAAGCACTTCGATAGTTGGGGCCAGCCCGCACACTATCGTTGCCGCGACATACAAGGCCAGTCCGATCAACAGGACCGGGCGGCGGCCGAAGCGATCGGACAACGGGCCGATAATCAGTTGAGCGCCGCCAAAACCGATCACAAACAGTGAAAGCGTCAATTGCACCGTCGATGCCGGCACCTGAAAACCGGATGCCAGGCCAGGAAACGATGCCAGATACAAGTCGGTCGATAACGGCTGCATCATCAGAAATGCGGTGATCAGCATCAGCAGCGGAGCATGCGCGTATTGCGCAAGCGGAGCGGTATCTGAAGTCATTCGCCGCCGCTTATTGTCCACGCAGGAAAAGTTTGTCCAGATCGGATAGTGCAAGCTGTACCCAGGTCGGACGACCGTGATTGCATTGGTCGGCACGTTCGGTAGCTTCCATCTGACGCAACAATGCATTCATTTCAGGAACGGTCAGTGTGCGGTTGGCGCGCACTGCGGTATGACAGGCGAGTGTGCCAAGCAATTCGTTTTGCCGTTCGACCAGCACGCGCGACCCGCCGAACTCGCGCACATCGCGCAACACGTCGCGCGCCAGCGTCTGCGCATCTGCATTCTTGAGCAAGGCCGGAATCGCGCGCACCGCCAGCGTGGTCGGCGACAGTACGCCGATATCGAAACCGAGTGCGCGCAAGGTGTCCTGGTTTTCCGCCGCAGTGCCGGCTTCGATCGCGTCGGCATGGAAGGTCACCGGAATGAGCAGCGGTTGCACCTGCACCGCGTTGTCGTTGAGTGCGTGCTTGAACTGCTCGTACAAAATTCGTTCATGTGCCGCGTGCATATCGACGAGTACGATTCCGTTGCGATTCTGCGCGAGAATGAAAACGCCGTGCAGTTGAGCAAGCGCGAATCCCAACGGGTATTCATCCTGCTGCTCTTGCGGCGGCGGTATCTGGAGCGCCCCGGCAGCAGAGCCGAGAACATCCGGTTCAATCGCATTCGAAGCGCTTGCGAACATGGCGCCGTAACTCGCAGGATTCTGTGCAACGCCCAGTCCGGGCGAAAGTTGCGAGCCGAACGATGTTTGTCGCTGCTCGCGCAGCCACGGCAATACGTTCGATGTCGAAGGCAAGGGCGCCGGTGCGGCACCGAAATCAGTAGCCGATGTCCGGGCCAGCGCCCGGCTGACCGCATGGAACACGAACTGATGCACTGCGCGGCTGTCGCGAAACCGTACTTCTGTTTTCGACGGATGCACATTGACGTCGACCAGGGCCGGTTCAAGGTCGAGTGCCAATACATACGACGGATAGCGGTCCCCGTGCAGCACGTCCTGATAAGCTGCGCGCACCGCATGCGTCAACAGCTTGTCGCGAACGAAGCGTCCGTTGACGTAAAAATACTGCGCATCTGCGCGTGTGCGTGACGCGGTCGGCAATCCGGCAAATCCGTGGAGTCGCAGCGGGCCGGCAATTTCTTCCAGTGCGAGGCGCGCGTTGGCGAAATCGTCGCCCAGAATATGCGCGCTGCGTTTCGCGATTTCGTTCGCATTCCAATGATCGACGGTTTTTCCGTTATGCGACAGCGAGAAAGCGACGTCGGGCCGCGCAAGTGCAATGCGGCGCACGACTTCGGCGCAATGCCCGAATTCGGTTTGCTCGGTTTTCAGGAATTTGCGGCGCGCCGGCGTGTTGAAATAAAGGTCCTGCACATCGATCGTCGTGCCGGGTGCGCCGGAAGAAGGCATCACGCTGCCCGGCGATGCGCCGTCGATCTCCCATGCGTGCTCGGCATCTGCGGTGCGCGACGTCAGCTTGAGCTGCGCCACGGACGCGATCGATGCGAGCGCTTCGCCGCGAAACCCAAGAGTTGCGACGTTTTCCAGGTCCGACAAGGACGCGATTTTCGATGTCGCGTGCCTGGCAAGTGCCAGCGGCATCTGCTCGGGCGGAATGCCGCGCCCGTCGTCGGTGACCGCAATGCGCTTTACGCCGCCTTGTTCCAGTCGTACCGTGATGTGCATCGCATTCGCGTCAAGCGCGTTCTCGAGCAGCTCCTTTACTACCGCCGCCGGCCGTTCGATGACTTCGCCGGCCGCGATCTGGGATATCAATTGATCGGGCAGGGGCTGGATAGCGCGGGCGGTGAAAGTCGGCGTGGTCATGGCGCGATTATAACGCCCGGAGCATCGGTCATTTTGCGGTTTGACGGGACGCATATGTCATTCTGTCCACCCTGTCGCACTGGCGGGCCGTAGTGTATGATTCCGCGCTACCAAACAAAGTGCGCCAGACAAGGAAAATCATGGATTTCATGCAACTGCTCGACATGATCTTGCATATCGATAAATCGCTAGGCACCATCATCGCCGAGTACGGTACGCTGGTCTATGCCGTGTTGTCGGCGATCGTGTTTGCGGAAACCGGATTGGTCGTGTTTCCATTTTTGCCCGGCGATTCATTGCTGTTTGTCGCCGGCGCTTTCAGCGCATCCGGTGCGATGAATGTGTGGATATTGATGGCGTTGCTGATCACCGCGGCCGTCACCGGCAATACTGTCAATTACTGGATAGGCAGATCCATCGGGCAGAAGGTATTCACTCATGATTACAAATGGATCGACAAGACTGCGTTGATAAAGACGCATGCGTTCTATGAAAATCACGGCGGCAAAACCATCATCCTCGCGCGTTTCGTGCCGATCGTGCGTACCTTTGCCCCGTTTGTCGCCGGCGTCTCGCTGATGACATTTGCAAAATTCCAGTTTTATAACGTTACCGGCGCCGTTATCTGGGTGGTCGGACTGGTCGCGGCCGGTTATTTTTTCGGAAACATTCCGATCATCCGTGATCACCTCAATACCATTGTCATGGTCGGTATAGGCGCTGCGGTCGTTCCGCTGATTCTGGGCGGATTGTGGAAGTTCTACGCGAAACTGTCACGCCGAAAACAGGTCTGAAATCGGCGCAGCCGTATTTGCCGATGCGTGCATCGCATGTACTCAAACCTGAATCATGGATTCCGGTTCAACCATGACGCTCCAAGCTGTCTGCCGGCGCCTGTTCGCGATGATTCATTCCATAGTCGCGCACCACCGCGGCGACTCTCAGGCGATAATCGCTGAACACCGAGGCACGGCCTTTCGATTGCGCAGCACGATGGGTTTCCAGGCTGCGCCAATGGGCAACCGCTTCTTCATCGCGCCAGAACGAGAGTGAAAGCAGTTTTTCCGGATCGGTCAGGCTTTGGAACCGTTCGACGGAAAGGAATCCGTCGATTTTTTCGAGCTGCGGCTTCAGTGCCGCTGCAATGTCGAGATACTGCTGCCTGGTTTCCGCGCGCGGCCAGACTTCAAAAATGACAGCGATCATTCAATGCTCCTTGGATGTTGATTCATTGGGAAAACAACGGGATGCGTCCATTGGCCGATGGGCGATAAGTCCAATCAATGTTCGTGCCAGGCAATGCTGGAAGAACAGCAAGCAGCTCCTCGATCGCGGCAGTTGCAATTGCGCACGCGCTGGCCTGTCCCGGGCATGCATGTACACCACTTCCGAACCCGAAAGTACGCCGGTTTTCACGATCCAGCAAGAACTGGTCTGAATCGGAATTGGCGGACGGGTCGCGGCCGGCGGCAGCGAGCACGACCAGGATCGGGGTGCCCGGATTCAATTCAATGCCCGCAATCGACGTTGGCTCGAAGACGAACCTGCGCGTATTCTGGACCTTCGGATCGAAGCGACTCACTTCCGCCGCGTCGAACCCAAGAAGATCTGCCCCGTCGTTCATCCGAATCAGGTGACTGAATATGTCGCCCGCAGGCGAGCCGGCCACCAGGTCGGCATAGTACGGATATGGATCCGGATGGACCACGGCGGCAACAGGATTGGTCGGATTCATGATTGCCTTGGCAACTGATAGGGGATTGAAGCTGATCTGCCTCGATGTCGACCATTATGCGGATTGCATTACGTTGATACTTCGCTTACGATCAAACTATGAATGCAGAACATGCCGATACCTATCTTGCCCGGGTCGCCGGAGCCATCGCGGAGCCGGCACGCGCCCGCATGCTTTGTTGTCTGATGGATGGGCATGCGCGAACCGGCACTGAGCTTGCAGTGGTAGCCGAGGTAAGTCCGTCCACCGCCAGCGCGCATCTGGCGCGGCTGAAAGAACAACAGCTGATCCAGGTCTTCGCGCAAGGCAGGCATCGTTATTATCAACTGGCGGGAAACGATGTCGCGTTAGCCCTTGAGGCGCTTCTCGTGGTTGCCGGCGTGCCGCGCCCCGGCTTCAAGCCCAACACGCCGAACAGGTTGCGAAATGCGCGCACCTGCTACGATCATATGGCCGGCTCGGTGGCAGTGGCGTTGCACGATCATTTGCTGACGCAAGGATGGCTGATCGCAGGCGCGCCCGACGACAGCGGGTATGAATTGACTGCCGAGGGTGAAGCGGCAATGGCGCACCTCGGCGTGGACGTTGCCGCCGCACGCAAGCTTCGCCGTCGATTTGCCTGTTCCTGCCTGGACTGGAGCGAACGCCGGCCGCATCTCGGCGGTGCGCTTGGTGCCGTACTTCTGCAACATCTTTTGCAGCGGGGCTGGGTCGAACAGGATCTGGATAGCCGCGCTCTTGCGGTGACGCGACTGGGGCAACGCCAATTGAAGGTAACGTTCAGTCTCGGCGAATGACAGACTGAACTTGCAATAATTGGGCTACATCAGCCGATGCTTTGCCAATGGCGGATTTTTTGCAAAATAGTTCTTTATGCCATTCAGGATCGCATCCGCCATCTGGTCCTGATATCCATTGTCGGACAGCTTGGCTTCCTCTTCCGGATTCGAAATGAATGCGGTTTCGATCAGGATGCTCGGAATATCGGGCGCTTTCAATACCGCGAAGCCGGCCTGTTCCACGGCATTCTTATGCAGACGATTGATGCCGCCGATTTCAGTCAGCACTGCTTTTGCCAGTTTCATGCTGTCGTTGATCTGGGCCGTGGTGGATAGATCGAGCAGCACGCTGGCCAGCTGGCGGTCCCGCGTCTTGATATTGACCCCGCCGATCAGATCGGCCGAATTTTCCTTGTTCGCCAGCCATCGCGCAGCGGTCGAACTGGCGCCTTTTTCCGACAACGCAAATACCGATGAACCGCGCGCGGTAGGTTCGATCCACGCATCGGCATGGATCGAAACCAGCAGGTCGGCTTGCACCTTGCGCGCCTTTTTGACGCGGGCCTGCAGCGGAACAAAATAATCGGCGTCGCGCGTCAGCATCACGCGCATGTTCGGTTGTTCTTCGATTTTGGTCTTGAGTCGCTTGGCAATCGCGAGCACGACATCCTTTTCGCGATTTCCGCCGCGACCGATCGCGCCTGGGTCTTCGCCGCCATGGCCCGGGTCGAGTGCAATCGTAATCATGCGCGCCAGTTGCGGGCCGGATTGCTTCGGTTTTTTGTCAGGCTGCGCATCGGCCAGTGGCGGCGTGTCGGCGGGCTCTTTCAACCATTGCCCTTTTTCGATCAAGTCGGCAATCGGATCGGGCGGATTGACCGGATACAGATCGAATATCAATCGATGCCGGTAACCGCCGATCGGCGTGAGCGTGAAAACCTGCGGTGTAATTTCCTCTTTGAGATCGAATACCAGCCGCACCACGTTCGGGCGATTCTGTCCGACGCGCACCTGACTGATATACGGATCGTTCGACTGGATCTTTGCGACCAGCCCGGTCAGCTCCGGATTCAGATCGACGCCTTCGATATCCACAACCAGCCGCTCCGGGTTCTTGAGCGTAAAGTGTGAGGTCTTGAGATCGGTATCGTTCTCCAGCGTCACACGGGTGTATTCTTCCGCCGGCCAGACCCGTACCGCGACGATTTGCGCCGCATGCGAGATGCCGGGAGCGATGACGGAGAGGAGGAGTGCGCCGCCGGCTTTAAGTACCGTGCGGCGCGTTTTTTGGTTTACGTATTTGGTGTGAAGTGCAGTCGATCGAGACATTGAGAACCCTGGTCAGACAACGCTTGCAATTCTACATCACGTCCTTTAGCTGCGACGCTCAGGATCACATTGATGTCGGGCGTCGGCAACACGGGATCGGCCTTTTCCGGCCATTCGACGATGCATACGGTATCGTGGTTGAAGTACTCACGGAACCCGGCCTCGAGAAACTCCTCCGGTCCGGCCATGCGATACAAATCGAAATGAATGATTTCCAGCGGGCGTCCGCCGATGATCACGGAATACGGTTCGGCCAGCGTGTAGGTGGGGCTCTTTACATGACCGCTGTAGCCGGCGGCATGCAGGAGAGCGCGCGTGAGCGTTGTTTTTCCGGTGCCGAGCTCTCCATGCAGGTAGATGGCCAGGCCGGGCACGAGCGCGCGCACCATCGCGGCGCCCAATGCTGCGGTGGCTGCTTCATCCTTCAATCGGGTTTTAAAATGCCGCATCTCGTAAAATAAGCGTTTATGCAGATAATGTGCGGAATCG
>JAKFFO010000174.1:0-31054 GCA_036675035.1 Oxalobacteraceae bacterium | reverse complement strand
CCAGCAGCACCGTACGGTGCTGCATCTCCGGCACCGCTTGCGAATTCATCATGGGCCGTCGGAATGAAAAATTACTCAGCACATCAGGCATGCCGTTGGCAATCGCCTCCGACTCGCTTTCGGCGAGCTTGGCTGCATCCCATATTTCAAAATGACTGCCCATACCCAGCAACATCACATCGCGCGACAGACCGGACGCGCTGCGCAACTCCGGCGCAATCAGGATGCGGCCGGCCGAATCCATCTCGACATCCGATGCATTGCCGAGAAAAATTCGTTGCCACGCCCGTGCCGACATCGGCCATGCAGCGATCTGTTCGCGATGGCTTTCCCAAACCGGACGCGGAAAAAACAACAGGCAGCCGTGCGGATGCTTGGTCAGCGTGACCCGACCCTCGCACTGAACGGCAAGCGCGTCACGATGCTTGGCAGGGATGGACATCCTGCCCTTGGCATCGAGATTTAATGATGACGCGCCTTGAAACACCGTATTCACCTGTCGTTTTTCGCTTTTTTCGGTTGCTGAACATGAAAGCCAATTTGCAGTGAAATCAAAAATTCCCCCACAAAAAAACACTTTTTCACACTGTCGCCCACTTTAGAGGATGGCTAATTTGCGGTCAAGGAATATTCGACGGGCTAATAAGGAGTTTTTTCAATGAAGTCAATGACTTAGCGCAATTCCTTAACGCGATATGAATATGCTTTTTCCCTATTAATTAACAACTTACCGTCGACTGTGAAGGTAGTGTCTGAGATAAACACATGTGTTTATTTCTTATAAACCATCGGGCGCTCGGAAAAAATATGTAGGAAGTTGGTAACAGCGAGAAATGGAGATTCCGATACGCGGCTCAAAGCTGTCTGACAAGCGCCCGATCGGGATAAGGGATGGCGGGAAATTTTGAAGCGCAGATGCGCTTTGCGACAATATCTGATAACACTTTTACTCTCCGGAACGAACGGCAAACGCGGATTCGACATTTGCACTGATTTATCGTTCCAGGCGGACACAAAAAACAAAACGCCACCTCGAAGGTGGCGTTTTCAACAATCTGTATAGGCAATTACTTGAACAGGTTACCCGTGCCGAACAGTCCGATGAGACCGATGACGATCAGGTAGATTGCAACGATAAAATTAAGCAGACGCGGCATCACCAGGATCAGAATCCCTGCAATCAATGCGATCAACGGGGCGAGGCTCAAGTGAATATTCATGGCGATTGGTCCTTTTAGGGGTGTCGAATGGATAAATCTTTATAGCTGCAGTCCGCATGGTGCCAGAGTTTTCAATCGGCTCCCGCATCATCGAGCGATGGAATTTTCAATACCATTCCGGAGCGGACGGCGGATTTGGCCGCAGGAAGAAAACCGAAACCGACACTTGCAATGCCGCCGGAAGTTGCTGCACAAGCGGCGAATCGCCATGAAAAGCCAGTTGGTCGTGGGATGGAATCGCTGACAAATACCGGTCGGCACCTGCTACCCTGTAACGACCAGCCCGCATATGCGTAAGCAGATCGCGGCTCAATTTGTCAGTCCCTCCCGGCCCACGGCCAGCGGACTCTTGTTTTTATTCTATGGCGACCGGTGAAGTGAATATTGAGAAGCATCAACGCGATACGCGCGTCAGGCGGTATCGCGTCAAGTCCAGCGGAAGAAACGGACTGTGGTTCAAGGAACGGTCGAATCCTTATTTCGGCAGCAGCACGGTATCGACCACATTGATCACGCCGTTCGACTGGTACACATCATAGGTGCTGATGCTGGCGGTGTGACCGGTTTCATCCATGACTTGCACATTATGCGGGCCGTTCATTACAAACATCAGCTTGCCTCCGCTTGCGGTAGCCAGCGTCGCTTTGCCGTTCTGTCTCTTGATTTCATTCGAGAGTGCCATGAAATCGTATTTTCCCGGCACCACGTGATAGGTCAGGATTTTCGTGAGCGTCGGCTTGCTTTCCGGCTTGACCAGCGTATCGACGGTTCCGGCCGGCAGCTTGCCGAATGCGGCATTGGTCGGCGCAAATACCGTGAACGGCCCCTTCCCTTTCAGGGTTTCGACCAGACCGGCAGCTTTTACTGCGGCGACCAGAGTGGTATGGTCGGCGGAATTGACGGCGTTATCGATAATGTCCTTGCTCGGCAACATGCTCTGGCCGCCGACCATCACTGTATTCTCGGCATTGGCCGCACTGGCAGCGATTAAAGTGGTAGCGAGAATGAATGCATAGCTTGATTTGCGCATGATATTTCCTTTGGTAGTTTGTATAAAAGCCTGTTTCTCGGGACTGCAGGAAGATATACGTGCGCATTTCACAATTGGATTCGAGTTTTTTACGGAAATTTTCAATGCAGGCGCAAACCAGCCTGCCTGCCGGCTGGGCTGGCTTCGGAAAAACACGAAAAATACGATGGGATCGATGCCTGGGAATTGCAGCGAGCTTGCCGGCCCGCTGCAATATAAAGAAAAAATGAAGCAAGCCGATAGGCCGGATTCTGTTACGGCGCGCAGGACGAACCCGTGCGCTATGACAGCCATTCCTCTAGGCCGTGAATTACTTCACGGCTCAAGCTTCCTACCCGCACGCTCCGCGAGCAGCATCAACGCGTGCCTATTTGGAATTGCTCCGGATGGAGGTTACCGCGTTTCACCGTAACTTAATACGCTCGTCTCTGTGGCCCTGTTCCTCGCCTCACGGCGGACGGCCGTTAACCGTCATCCTGCTCTATGGAGTCCGGACCTTCCTCTCGCCGCGCTGTGGTCAACCGAAGTTGCAGCAACGGCCAGCGACTGTCTTGGCTTACTTCATGCGTCATTGTAACGCACAGCGGCATAGCAAACAGGCAGCGCACGCGCAGCGTTGCCATCGTCCGGACGGATTTTCTGTTACGTTATTGACGTTATTATTTTTCCCTGAAAGGCAACAGCATGCATACAGCACGAAGCGGCGGTCGGATTCTTGTCGATGCCTTGCAGACACATGGCACGGAGATTGTGTTCGGCGTCCCGGGCGAAAGTTATCTGGCAGTGCTGGATGCGCTGCATGATTCGTCGATCCAGTTCATCATCAACCGCCAGGAAGGCGGCGCCGCATTCATGGCCGACGCGTACGGCAAGCTCACCGGCCGTCCGGGCGTCTGTTTCGTTACCCGCGGGCCGGGCGCGACCAACGCTTCGATCGGCGTACATACCGCATTCCAGGATTCGACACCGATGATCCTGTTCATCGGCCAGGTCGGGAACGACTTTGTCGAGCGTGAAGCATTTCAGGAAATCGACTACCGACGCATGTTCGGCCCGATGAGCAAATGGGTGGCGCAAATCGACCGCGCCGATCGCGTACCCGAATATGTCGCGCGCGCGTTCCAGGTCGCCACCAGCGGCCGCCCCGGACCGGTCGTGCTGGCGCTGCCCGAAGACATGCTCACCGATATGGCGACAGTGGCCGACGCGCGTTCCTATCGTCCGGTGCAGGCTTCGCCTTCGGCGGCACAGGTTGCCGAAATGCGCGACATGCTCGCCGCCGCGCAGCGGCCGCTGGCAATACTCGGCGGCAGCGGCTGGAATAGCGCCGCATGCGGCGCGCTCCAGCATTTTTCCGAATCGAACCATGTTCCGGTCGCATGCGCATTCCGTTTCCAGGATTTATTCGACAATCGGCATCCGCACTATATTGGTGATGTCGGCATCGGCATCAACCCGAAGCTGGCGGAACGCATCCGGAATGCCGACCTGATTCTCGCGATCGGACCGCGCCTCGGAGAAATGACGACCGGCGGTTATACGCTACTGAATGCGCCGCGCCCGAAGCAGAAACTGATTCACGTGCATGCCGATGCCGAAGAACTGGGGCGCGTGTACCAGGCTGATCTGATGATCAATAGCGGCATGCCGCAGATCGCGGCAACCCTGCAGGAAATGAAACCGGTCGATGCTGCAGCCTGGCGCGATAACCCAGCGCAGGCGCGTGCGGAATTCGAAGCCTGGCAAGCCGAACCGCCCGTCTTCAAGGACGGATCGGCCAAACTCAATCTGTGGCAGGTGGTGCAAACACTGCAATCGTCCTTGGCGCCCGATACGATACTGACCAACGGCGCCGGCAATTTTGCGTCATGGGCCCACCGGTTCTGGCGCTACGGAGACAGGTCCGCATTCCGCACCCAGTTAGCACCAACTTCCGGCGCAATGGGCTATGGGGTGCCGGCAGGTGTCGCCGCCAAGATCGTCGAGCAGCATCACGGCAAACAGCGCACGGTGCTGACCTTCGCCGGCGACGGCGACTTCCTGATGACCGGCCAGGAGCTGGCGACCGCAGTGCAATACGGCGCCGGCGTGCTATTCATCGTTTTCAACAACGGCATGTACGGCACCATCAGGATGCACCAGGAGCGCGAGTATCCGGCGCGTGTGTCCGGCACGGAGTTGCGCAATCCGGATTTTGCGGCACTGGCGCGTGCTTACGGCGCGCATGGCGCGGTTGTCGATAAAACCGAGTCCTTCGCCGGCGAGTTGCAGACCGCTCTGGCGCACATACAAAGCACGGGGCTCCCGGCGCTGATCGAACTGCGCTATGACGGCAACCTGATTACGCCAAATGCAACGCTGGAGTCGATTCGCAAGAGCGCACAGGCAACACAGCCTTCCCGCAAAACATGACCGCGTAATCGCGTTGTGCCGTTATGCACATGGCGAACAGCCTCGTGGAGCAGGCAGGTGTAGGCAGCCGAGATTTTTCTTTCCGGCCTCCATCCCAATGACGGCGCATGCTTTGCGCGGGCCATTATGAAACCGGCGGGGAGGGCCGGCAATTTGTTCCACCATTGCTGCCTGCACTCGTCGCCTGTTCGATTTCCACCTGCCGCACCCTGTCCGATAATTGCAACGTGCCGGCATCATTACAAGGAGTATGGCCGCCGCGTGCTTCGCCGGCATTGTTCAACCGCGCCGTGGTCGCCACCAATAGCGCCGGTCATTGCTCATCGACCGTAAACGGCAATATCATTCTCGATCCAGGTACCCGCGCTCTGATCAATACGGCGCTACTGGGCGGAACGCCGTTATCGAGCGGAGCCGGGAAAATCGTGTTGACCAAGTCAACCGGATTTGCCGCAAAAGACAGCGTGACAGCGTCGTCCAGCGGCGCATTTTCCGGATATCTGCCGGGCGCTACCGGCCACGAGACAATTGACATCTACAAAAGAGACCCGATGATTTACCTCCGCGAAAGGTATTGAGGCCGATACGCCGCGCGGCAAGCGCTGGGGGCATTATGCGATTACATCCGCATGCATCAAAGTGCAGCGAACGTAACCGTCATCGTTGAGAAAATTCCTTACTTGATCGCGATCGGATTGATGATCGCCTGCACGGCGCCGGTAATCCGCGATGGTCCCAGCGTGAACAGCGACTCCCACGCCTGGTCCTTGACCATCTCTTCGGTATTCATGTTTTCGAGAATGTAGATTCCATTCATCGCCAGCAGAATCTGGTGAACTTCAAACACACCGACATCCTTTTCGAACGGGATCACTTCTACCGCCCAGGTGTCTGCGCCGACCATCGCAACCCCAAGCGATGCAAGATATTTTGCGCCGTCGACGCCCAAGCCGGGTTCTCCTGCACTATAGCGCTTGTCATCCTTGCCGATCAGCTTGCCCCAGCCGGTATAAAACAGCACCACATCGCCTTTTTCGATCTGCTTGATGCCCTGCCGTTTCATCGCGCCCTCGATTTCCGCCCGGTTAAAGGGAGTGCCTTCCTTGACCGGATTGCTGCTGAAATAGCCGGCCATATCAAGTAGCACCGCGCGTGTCGCGATTGCCGGCACGGTCTCAATACCAAGCTTGGTCAAGCCATCGGTTTTTGCAAAGTCGGCTGCCTTGTTGCAGTTGAAGTACACGTTATCGATTCCCAGATGACCCAACCCATCGAGTTGCGAACCAATTCCGACCCAGCCGGCAATGATGTCGTCGTTATAGGTCGTCTTGCTCGGCCCGATGGGCGCGCCACCGGCTTGCCCCGGTTGAACCACTGTCAATGCGAATGAGCGCGGTGCATAGGCAGGCGTATTTTTATTGGTTTCAATTCCAAGCCGGTATGCCTTTCCGTGGGTCACCAGCTTGCTGGCGGCAAGCGTCTTTTCCGGAGTTACATGATTCAGGTTACCGATTTGATCGTTGGTACCGAACTTCGACGGGAAACAGTTCTGCTGCGCCTGCGCTGGCACTGCAGTCACCAAAACCATGAGGCCAAATGCGATCAGCCATTTATCGAAATCAGAGAATTTTTTCATCATTTGTAATGCCTCCTGTGTAATGGGAAAAACGCGCGAACTACCGGGTCGAGCTGCGGAACTACAAGGGCGATATCTGCAGGCGGTACGCTGGCAAGCGGATTATGGAATGGCAAACCGTATTTGCGACGATGCAACTTCGCCATTCGATCTAAACATTGATTGATATCAATCTATGGGGGATTGCAGTACCGAAAGAGCGGAAATGGACGCCGAAGAGCGTCTTTCCAAAACAGGAAAACCTGTCGGAAAAACAAAGGGAAAATCACTCGGCCGTGGAGTACCTTATAGGCAATGGGCTGGTTACGTGCGGCGATAAATTAATTTTGCCGGTCAAACCTGGCCCAGTATTTTGGTCGCTTTGCGTGTCCGAGGAGCACGAACAGTATCGCAAGCGTTGTGGCTCTCGAATCACGCCCCGAATTCGATGCTGGTTTTCGTCGCAGTCATACCCAATATCGCCCGAAGATCAATACGCCGATACCAATGACGACAAACGCACCGGATGCCCAACCAACCAGAAACAAACGCTTGGCAAGCGGGTCGCCGGCTTTGCGTGCGCGATCCAGCTTTGCCTGAAAGTCATCCTGTCCGAGCTGTTTGACGAGCCTTTTTCTCAAGGGAAGCCCGACAAAAGCGGCAAGGATGAATCCGACGAGCGCGAAGATGATGGCGAGAGTCTGCATGGTTCCTCGATAGGCGAAAGCATTCGTGACGGCGGGAACGAATACACAACGACTTCGGAGATTAAAGACTGGCAAGGTTTGTCAGCACCTGCAATTGCCAATCTCGACTTCTCGTCTTCTCGATCGTCCCGCCGAAAATGCATTCTGCATCAATTCGCCTTTTGCACTGCCGTAATGGTTATGTGCGCCAGCCGCCTGCATGGGCGCGTTGATGCGATTGGCCAGGCGCTGCGAATTTGCAGAATGGGATTACGCTTTACACAAACTTCGTAAAATCCGGTTTTCTCTTCTCGAAAAACGCAGCGAATGCTTCCTTCGCTTCCGGCGCATTCAGCATCGTGCCGAAGTGCTTGTTCTCTTCCAGCATGCGCGCGCCGATCGCCGCGCTCTGGCTGGATTTCATCAGGCTCTTGGTCGCCCGCAGCGACGATGCAGGCAACGCAGCGAGCTTTGCCGCCTGCACTTGCGCAAATCCATGCAGCTCATCGAGCGGCAATACCTTGTTGACCAGGCCCATCGCCAACGCTTCCTGCGCGGTGAACGCCTCGCCGAGCAAAAGTTTCTCGGCCGCTCTTTGATAACCGACAATTTGCGGAAACAGCATGCTCGATGCGAATTCCGGACACAGGCCGAGCTGGGTGAACGGCATCGAAAACTTTGCATTGTCGGCTGCATACACCAAGTCGCAATGCATCAGCATCGTGGTGCCGATGCCGACTGCAGCACCGGCCACCGCGGCCACCACTGGCTTGGTGGCCTGGCTCAGGTTGCGCATGAATTGCGCGACCGGGCGCTCGCCGATGTCGCTCTTCGCCGAGTTTTTCATGAAATCTTCCAGATCGTTTCCGGCAGTGAAAATTTCCGGCTTGCCGATGATGAGAATCGCACGTACCGATGCGTCGCTCTCGGCATCTCTCAGCGCATCGGCCATCGCCTGATACATCGCCGATGTGATTGCATTTTTCTTTTCCGGCCGGTTGAACTCGATGGTCGTGATGTTGTTCGCTTTGCTGGTCTGGATGTCCATATGCTTTCCTCTTGAAGTGTTATTTGGAGATAAACAGGTTATGCCGCCGACCGAACAGTGTCGTCGACGCGATGAGTTTCGGTCCGTGCTTCTAGCCACGCGAGCGCCTGCTGCCACAACGTCGCCTGGAACTGCGGCCGGAAGAATCCGAAGTGACCGATGCGTGGGGCACCGATCTCTTGCGGAGCGATGTAGCGGCGCTCGAGTTGTGCATTCTTGTAAAAACCGAGCAGGCTGTCGATGCTGCGCCGGCTCATCATTTCATCGTCGGTAAAACTCAGGCTGAGCATCGGCATGCGCAGTTTTTCAAAGCCATCGTGCATCGGCTTGCCGGCTGCATCGATGAAATAGTGCGGAGTCCTGCACCATTTCGCCCATTGATAAATCACGCCCTTCGGCAGATCGCCGACCATCCTGAGCTTCTTGCCCGGGAAATAGCCGAACAACCGGGTGCATAACGGTACTGCGAAAAACCACATCAGCCAAACGACACGTTTTGTTTGCGGCGCATTGTCCGGCCAATAGCCGTTACCCGCAGCGACAGTCATCAATCCATCGATCAAGTGATTGTCCGGTAACAATCCGGGCAACTGGCCACCGAGTGAATGTCCGACAACCAGCAGCGGCACATCCGGATACCATGCCCTGGCGTTTTTCAGCGCGGTGTTGTAGTCGCGCTCGGCCCAATCGAACAGATCGGCGTTGAATCCTCGCAATGAACGGCGATATGCGGCTGGAACCGACCGGCCCATGCCGCGATAGTCGAAGGTCAGTGTCGCAAACCCGTGACCGGCCAGAAACTGCGCGAACGGTGCATAAAAATCCTGCGCAACCCCCATGGCCGTCGGCACCACAACAACTGCCTTTACTCGTCCGGACGATGCGAAACGTCTGCCTGTCAATCTGACGTCGTCGCAGGTGACCAGTTCGATTGTTTCCATGCTCACCTCCAATAGAAAAGCCGCACAGCTTTTGACCGTACGGCTTTCCAGTTTCAGTTCGATTGCAACCTTACATGCGTTCGAAAATGCCGGCAGCACCCATGCCGGTACCGACGCACATCGTTACCATGCCGTATTTCAGATTCTTGCGCTGCATCGCATGGATCACGGTTGCCGCACGAATCGCCCCGGTCGCGCCAAGCGGATGGCCGAGTGCGATCGCGCCGCCCATCGGATTGACTTTCGATGGATCGAGGCCGAGATCGCGGATCACCGCCAGCGCCTGCGCAGCAAATGCCTCATTCAGCTCGAACCAGTCGATCTGGTCTTGCGTGATGCCAGCTGCACGACAGGCGGCGGGGATTGCTTCCTTCGGCCCGATTCCCATGATTTCCGGCGGCACCCCGCGCACCGCGAACGACGAGAATTTCGCCAGCGGCGTCAGGTTGAATTGCTTCAGGATCTTTTCGCTGACCAGGATCAGCGCACCGGCGCCATCGGATGTCTGCGAGCTGTTGCCGGCCGTGACGCTGCCCTTGGCGGCGAACACCGGCCTCAGCTTGGCCAAGCCTTCCATCGATGTATCCTTGCGTGCACCTTCATCGCGATTGACGGTGCGGGTCTTGATATCGACCTGGCCGGTGCCGAGATTCGGAAATTTTTCTACGATTTCGATCGGTGTGGTTTCCGCGTCGAAGTAGCCCGCTTCCTGGCCTGCCAGCGCCCGGCGATGCGACTCCAGCGAGAACGCATCCTGGTCTTCACGGCTGATCTTCCATTGTTGCGCGACCTTTTCCGCGGTGAGCCCCATGCCGTAGGCCATGCCGATGTTATCGTCCTTGAATACGCTCATGTTGATCGAAGGATGATGGCCCATCATCGGCACCATCGACATCGATTCTGCGCCGGCGGCAATCATCACATCGGCCTGGCCGACGCGGATGCGGTCCGCGGCCATTGCAACCGCGGTGATGCCGGATGCGCAGTAACGGTTGATCGTCACGCCGCCGACCGTGTTCGGCAAGCCGGCCAGCAAAACGGCATTGCGCGCCATGTTCATGCCCTGTTCCGCTTCCGGGAAGGAGCAGCCGACGATGGCGTCCTCGATGGTTTTCGGATCGAGATTCGGTACCTGCGCCAGCGCCGATTGCAATACGCGCACCAGCAGGTCATCGGGACGGACGTTCTTGAACATGCCGCGCGGCGCCTTGCCGATCGGGCTGCGGGTTGCGGCGACTACATACGCTTCTTGAAGTTGTTTGCTCATTTCGAAATTCTCCTGATTCATTCAGCCGGCGATGCGGCGGATATCCGTGCGATCGTGCCTTGTGCGATAGCGCACAAGCTTTCTTTTCCTTCATTGACCACGAAAACGTCGCAGCGGCATGCCGCTTGCGATTTGCCTGCATACATGGACACGGCACGAGCAATGATTTCCTGCCCGATCGCCGGACGCACATAATTGATCTTGTATTCAGAGGTGACCACGCCCGTACCAAGCGCTGCGCCACCTGCGAATGTAAGCGCATTGTCGGCGGCGTAACTGAGTACGCCCCCATGCACAAAACCATGCTGCTGCTTCAACGACTGCTGAATCGGAATCCGCAGTTCGGTGCCGCTCTGATCAAACCTGGTCAGAACAGCGCCGACCAGTGCACTGAAAGGCTGCGACTCCAGTGCCTTCCTGCCCCGTTCCAGCATGTCGTTGTTGTGGCTCATCGGTTAGTTGCGAACAGGTTTGCCGGTTTGCATCATGCCCATGATCCGCTCTTGCGTTTTCGGATGGTTCAGCAGTTCCATGAATGCCTTGCGCTCAAGATCCAGCAGCCATTGTTCATTAACCACACTACCCTGCTCGATATCGCCACCGCTGACGATCTCGGCGATCATTGCTCCGAGCTTGTAGTCATGTGCGGAAATGAAACCGCCGTCGCGCATGTTCACCAGTTGTGCGGAAATCGTCGCCATGCCGTAGCGTCCGGTTACCGGTACCGGCGCCTTCACCGGCGCACGATATCCGGCATCGAACATGGCTCGCGCCTCGACCTTGGCAACATGCAGCAATTCGTACGGATTGAATACGATCACATCGCTATCCGACAGATAGCCCATTCTTTGCGCTTCGATTGCCGATTTGGACACGGCAGCGGTTGCCGCATTGGTGAAATAGTTTTTCAGGAATTGCAGGATGTCATTGCCCTTGGCATCGGCCGCTGCACGGACTGCCGCTTCTTTCAAGCCGCCGCCGGCCGGGATCAAGCCGACGCCTACTTCGACCAGTCCGATATACGATTCGATCGATGCGACCCGCTTGGCGGCATGCATCATCAACTCGCAACCACCGCCCAGCGCGAGGCCCGCGACCGCCGCGACCACCGGCACGTTCGCATACTTCAGTGCCTGATGCGCCTGCTGCAGTTTTGCCACTTCCGGCTCGATCGCCTTGACGCCGCCGGACATGAACACCGGCAGCATCGCCTGCAAATCGGCGCCGGCCGAGAACGCGCCGCCTTCGGCTGCATCGGCGCTCCAGATCACCAGGCCCTTGTAATTCTTTTCGGCTTCTTCGATTGCCTTGGCCAGTCCGACGATCACGCCAGGGCCGAGCACATGCATCTTGGTCTTGAGCGACAGCACCAGCACGTCGTCGTTCTGATGCCAGATGCGTACCGACTCGTCTTCGAATACGGTCGTGCCGGCAGTCGCACCATTGGCTGCGTTGTCACCCAGCACCGATGCGCGGAATGCCTGGCGCTGGTAGACCGGCAGCGTCGAGCGGCCAACGTACGTCTTCTTCGCCGGCGACCATGAGCCTTCTTGCGTGTGCACACCGTCGCGGCCGTCGAATACCCATGCCGGAAGCGGCGCATTGCACAATGCCTTGCCGGCATCGATATCTTCCTTGATCCAGTCGGCAACCTGCTTCCAGCCTGCGGCCTGCCAGCCCTCGAACGGGCCGTTCTTTTGCCCGAAACCCCAGCGTAATGCGAAATCGATGTCGCGCGCATTGTCGGCGATGGTCTCCAGATGTACCGCGATGTAGTGGAAGGTATCGCGGAAAATTGACCACAGGAATTGCGCTTGAGGATTGGTGGATTCGCGCAGCGCCTTCATTTTCTTGGCCGGATCCTTTTCCTTCAGGATGCGTACGACCAGATCATCGGCCTTGCCAGTTGAAGGGACATAGTCGCCTTTCTCGCCGTCAAAACGCAAGATGTCCTTGCCGACTTTCTTGTAGAAGCCGGCACCGGTCTTCTGGCCCAGCGCGCCGGCAGAAATCAGCTTGTCCAGCAATTCGGGCGTTTTGTAAATCGGATAGAACGGATCCGATTGCAGGTTATCCTGCATCGTCTTCATTACGTGGCCCATCGTGTCGAGGCCGACCACGTCCGCGGTACGGAATGTAGCCGACTTTGCACGGCCCAGCTTGGAGCCGGTAAGGTCATCGACCACATCAACCGGCAGACCGAATTTTTGCGCTTCATACATCGTCGCCATCATGCTGAAGATGCCGACGCGGTTTGCGATGAAGTTCGGCGTATCCTTTGCGCGCACCACGCCCTTGCCGAGCGTTGTAGTCAGGAAGCCTTCGAGCTGGTCGAGGATTTCCGGCTTGGTGGCAACGGTCGGGATCAGTTCGACCAGGTGCATGTAACGCGGTGGATTGAAAAAGTGCACACCGCAGAAACGCGATTTCAATTCGGCATCGAAACCTTCCGACAATGCAGTGATCGACAGGCCCGATGTGTTGGATGCGAAGATCGCGTTCGGCGCAATATGCGGTGCAACCTTTTTGTACAGGTCGTGCTTCCAGTCCATGCGTTCCGCGATTGCCTCGATGATCAGGTCGCAACCTTTCAATACATCGAGATCGTCTTCATAGTTGGCGACCTCGATCAATGCAGCATGATCCTTGTTGCCGAGCGGCGCAGGACTGAGCTTTTTCAGGTTCTCGATGGCACGCATCACGATACCGTTTTTCGGGCCTTCCTTGGCGGGCAGGTCGAACAATACGACCGGCACCCTGGCGTTGACGCAGTGGGCTGCGATCTGCGCACCCATCACGCCTGCGCCGAGTACGGCAACTTTTTTGACGATGAAATTAGACATGTTTGAATCCTGTATGAGTCGGGCGGTCACGGAATGCCTGGAACAGCGAGTCCGCACTATCGCTTAGGCTTGTTTATTGGCTATTCCTGATTTAAGGCACTGAATCCCCGTTCCAGCCTTTCCTTTTTCGGGAAGAAGAAATTTAGCTTTCTTCCTCGGACAGGAAGACTGGATAAGGGATCGAACGCATCAATCACTTCTGCTACGTTCTACTGCATTTAAGAAATTACTCTTAGAACAAATCCACATCCAGCGCCATCATCGGCGCAGCACCCGAGCGGGCCTGACGAATCAGCATCGCGGTTTCAGGCAACAGGCGCGCGAAATAAAAACGCGCGGTTCCCAGTTTCGACTTGTAGAAATTGTCGCCGGAATCCTGCTTTTCCAATGCAATCTTCGCCATCCGCGCAAAGAAGTATGCATACACCAGGTGGCCGACCACGCGCAGATACGGCACTGCGGCTGCACCGACTTCATCCTGATTCTGGAACGCCTTCATGCCGATTTCCATGGTCAGCTTGGTGACCTTGTCGCCCAGGTCGGCCAGCGGCGTGATGAACTCGCTCATTGCTTCGTTGGTGCCGTTCTCTTCGACGAAAGCCTGCACTTGCGCACCGAACTTGCGCAGCTTGGCGCCGTTGTCCATCAGGATCTTGCGGCCCAGCAAATCGAGCGACTGGACTGTGTTGGTGCCTTCGTAAATCATGTTGATACGGGCATCGCGCACATACTGTTCCATGCCCGATTCCGCGATATAGCCGTGGCCACCGTACACCTGCATCGCTTCCGAGGTCGCGACCCACGCGTTGTCGGTAACGAACGCCTTGATGATTGGCGTGAGCAATCCAACCTGGTCGGCTGCGTCCTTGCGCACTTCTTCGTCAGGATGATTCAGTTCCTTGTCGATCAGCAGTGCAACATACGACGAAAATGCGCGGCCGCCTTCGGCAAATGCCTTGGCGGTCAACAGCATGCGACGCACGTCCGGATGAACGATGATCGGGTCGGCCGGCTTGTCCGGCGCTTTTACGCCCGACAGGCTGCGCATCTGCAGCCGATCTTTCGCATACACCAGCGCGTTTTGATAGGCAACTTCGGTCAGGCCGAGCGATTGCATGCCGACACCGACGCGCGCTGCATTCATCATCACGAACATCGCATTCAGTCCCTTGTTCGGCGCACCGATCAGCCAGCCGGTGGCGCCATCCAGATTCATCTGGCAGGTCGAGTTGCCGTGGATGCCCATTTTCTCTTCGATCGCACCGCAGAAAATCGGGTTGCGCGCACCGGGCGTGCCATCCGCATTCGGCAGGAACTTCGGCACGATGAACAGCGAAATACCCTTGGTACCGGCCGGCGCATCCGGCAGACGCGCCAATACCAGGTGCACGATGTTGGAAGACATATCGTGTTCGCCCGCGGAAATGAAAATTTTCCCACCACTGATTTTGTACGAACCATCGGCTTGTGGCTCTGCTTTCGAGCGCAGCATGCCCAGATCGGTACCGCAGTGCGGCTCGGTCAGGCACATGGTGCCGGTCCATTCGCCGGATACCAGTTTCGGCAGGTACAGCGCCTTCTGTTCCGGCGTTCCGTGCTCATGTATGCATTCATATGCGCCATGCGACAGGCCCGGATACATGGTCCATGCCTGGTTGGATGAATTCAGCATTTCGAAAAACGAATTGTTCAGCACGAACGGCAAGCCCTGGCCGCCATACTCGGGATCGCAGGACAACGCCGGCCAGCCGGCTTCGACATACTGCTTGTAGGCTTCCTTGAAACCCTTCGGCGGCGTCACTTCATGGGTTTCCTTGTTCAGATGGCAGCCTTCACGATCACCCGAATGATTCAGCGGAAACAATACGCCGGAGGTGAACTTGCTGCCCTCTTCCAGCACCTGGTTGATGATGTCGACATCGACTTCCGCATGCTTGGGCATTGCTTTGAGCTCATTCTCGACTTGCAGCAATTCATGCAATACGAACTGCATGTCACGTAGTGGAGCAATATATTGGCCCATGGTTTTCTTCTCCTGACGGCTATTTGAATAGAGTGGTTATTTGGTGGCGGATCCGGATTTGTCTTTTGCTGCCGCTTTACGGATCGCCAGATATTCCGGTGTGCAATAGCTTTCAATCAGCCGTTCGAAACCGATCTGCGCACGATCGACGCTGCCCGGTCGTTTGATGAAACGGGCGTCGTGATGCAGTGCAAGGATCAATCCATACATTTCGTAGACCAGTTGCTGCGGATCGGCGGTGCTTCGCAGGTGCCCGACCTCAATCGCCTGTTCGGCGCAACGGCGCAGGGCATCCTGCCATGCCAGTACCATGCCAGCCAGTTCTTCACGAATCACTCCGGGGCGATCGTCGTATTCAACCGCACCGCTGATATAGATACAGCCGGATGCGATCTCGACAGTGACGCGCCTGACCCAGCGTGCGAACATTTCTTCCAGGCGCGGCAGGCCGCGCGGCTTCTTCATGCTGGGATAAAAAATCTCAGCTTCGAAGTGATTGTGGTACAGCTTTAGCACTTCGATTTGCAAATCCTCGCGCGAGCCGAAGTGAGCAAATACGCCTGACTTGCTCATGTTCATTTTGTCCGCGAGCAGGCCGATGGTCAAACCTTCCAGGCCATCCCGGCTCGCCAGGCTTTGTGCCACATCGAGGATCGCAGCACGTGTCAACTCGCCTTTGCGCATGAATTTCGGTGTCGTATCGGTCATGATCATCACCACTATGGGCCAGAAAAAATGCAGTGCGGCAACGCATAATTAAATGCGAACGTTCGTACTATTATGCACCAGGAGATAAATGTCAAACAGGAACTTAGAGTGACGGTTCTATATGGGTTGTCACCTGTGTCGGCGCGGCAAAAGCCGCGGTGCACGGCAAGTTGCCGTATCAGGATTTCGTTCTGGTTAACTGCCTGCGATCGCGTTTGGTCGGCCGTCCCTTGATGTCGGCGCCCGGCTCATGAAAATACTTTCTTTGTTCAGTATCTTTCTGGCGTTTCGCGATACCCGCTTCGGTTTCCCGGTACAAGGTCTGAGCAATCGGCGCAGCACTCCGCACATCCGACAAACCTGCAACAACTACTTGCCACTCGGTCGCACCATTGTCGATGTCCAGGACATCTCCCACCTGTACATTCCTGGACGGTTTGATACGATCACCGTTCAAGCGAACTTTGCCGCCATCCACAGCGACGGTCGCCAGCGTTCGCGTCTTGAAAAAGCGCGCTGCCCATAACCACTTGTCAATACGGACCGTATCTGAGCTCATCGAGATTGGTTGTTCAGTTCTTATGAAATCGGATATCGACATTGTAACCGTCCGATTCGGCATAATGATTTACCTTTGCGGAAAAGTGCGGTACACCCTCGCGTAGCTCGTCGTTCTTGGCCTGCGGGCGGCTAATCGATTCAATGGATATTTGGTTTGCTGGCGCGGCGCTCGTTTGGAGCGCACAGCAAGCATGGCTTGTGCGTACAATTGTCGAAAAACGCATAACCAGGCTGTAAATACTGCACGGTTTGCCGGGCGGATCCTTGCCAGTGCCCATACCTGATTCCCAACCTTTCCGACTGGATTCAATTTGTCAAATCCCGAACCGTCGCAGCTAAAATCCTGGCTCGCCGCAGTAGCTCACAAGGACGCAAGCGCCTTCCGTGCGCTTTACGATGCAACTTCGTCGAAACTGTTTGGCTTTGCGCTGCGTATACTAATCAAGAGAGAACTGGCGGAAGAGGTTTTACAGGAAAGCTTTGTCAGTATCTGGAATAACGCAGCAAGTTATCAGGCCAGCATGGCGGCGCCGATGACCTGGATGACCACCATCGTGCGCAACAAGGCATTCGATCTGCTGCGGCGAGTCGATGCCACGGTCGAGATCGACGCAGATACTTTTGACAAGGACGTAATGGATGCACTGGAAAGCGCCGACCCGAGCCCGATCGAGGCGCTGCAACTTACTCAGGATGCCAAGGCGCTTGCACGCTGCTTTGCCAAACTGGAAGGCTTGCATCGCCAGGCGATCGCACTGGCGTTTTACCATGACCTGTCGCACAGTGAAGTTGCCGAGCAGATGAAGCTGCCGATCGGCACGGTAAAAACCTGGGTCCGGCGCGGACTGGAACGCTTGCGTTTATGCCTGACCAAAGGGGAGCGCGCATGAATATCGAGCACAACGACGCATTGGTCGAAAAACTGGCCGCTGAATATGTACTCGGCACACTGAAAGGCGGAGGACGGCGGCGCTTTGAATCTCTCATGCGCGACAGCGCCGTGCTCCGGCGTGCAGTCGCGGAGTGGCGAGACCGGATTCATCCAATGGCGGAGTTTTCAGCAGAGGAACCGGTACGACCGCAAGTCTGGAATGCAATTGCAAACCAACTTGATTTGCATGCCAGAGCGTCCGAAGCCAAGCCGTCGTTCTGGCGCGCATTGCGCGGAGATCTCGGTTTCTGGCGCGGCCTCGGCATGTCGTCGACCGCATTGGCGGCAATTCTGGTTGCAGTGCTGCTTGCCAAGCAGCCGGAGTCCGCAGTTCCCGCTGTCGCTTATGTTGCGATGCTGGCCGACGACAAATCTCAACCGATAGCAGTGGTGATGGGCGATGCAAAACACGGGCAGATGACGGTCAAGATGATGAAATCGATGCAGGTCGCGCCCGACAAAAGCCTCGAATTGTGGGCTTTGCCGAAAGATGGCCCGCCGCGCTCGCTGGGGCTGATTGCAGACAACGGCAGCGTTACGCTGCCGATGCCGGACAATGCGTCGCCGCAATCGAGTCCGGCGCTGGCAGTCACAATGGAGCCGAAAGGCGGCTCTCCCGATCCGAACGGGCCGACCGGTCCGGTGGTGTTCAAAGGGGCATGGGTGCAGGTTTAGCCGGAGTGCCTGAAGCGGGCGATTCGGCTGCGCTGGCTTTTCAAAAAACAGAAAAGGGAACCGTTTGGTTCCCTTTTCTGTTTTTTCGCATACTTTTCAGTGAAAGGAAATCATTCGTTGTATTTTCCCGATGTGATGATACGCAAAATGCTCTTGTACAGCAGATAAGCGGCGCCATACCAAAGCCGCTTGTACCATGCGATATTCGCGAAATCTTCGGAACGGACCGGAATGCCCTCAGCCACTCCGCGTTCGATGTGCGCACGCAAATCCCGTGCAAAGTCCGCATCCTTGGCGACGATATTGGCTTCCTGATTGACGAACAGGCTCAATCCATCGCAATTGCTCGATCCGACGGTTGCCCATTCGTCGTCGATCACTGCAACCTTGCCATGCAACTGCGTCTTCCGATACTCGACCACTTTCACGCCGCTCTTGAGCAGTTTCGGATAGAACGAATGCGCCACCGCATCCTGAAGCCGGAATTGTCCGACACCAATCAGCAAAGTCACATCGACCCCACGTGCAGCCGCGGCGGCCAGCGCATCGCGGAACTTCCGGCCGGGTGCAAAATACGGATTGGCCAGCCAAGCGCTTTTTCTCGCCTGGCCCAAGGCCTGCAAATATGCGCGCTGAATGGTGCGCCGATTGCGCAAATTATCGCGCACCACCAATCCGGCCAAAGCAGGTGCGGTGCTTACATGGATCTGCGTGGTACTGGCCTGCTTGAATCGCTCCCACCGCGTTTTCAAGGTGACGTTGCCAAGGCGCGTCCATTGCGTTTCCATTTCCCGATGAACCGCAGCTACCAGGCGGCCTTCGATCCGAACTGCGAAATCCCAGCGCGGTGCAGGCAGCGGCACCTGCCAATTATCGTCGGACAGAAGATCGTCGTTGATATTGAGGCCACCGAGAAAAGCCACTGTTCGATCCACCACGCACATTTTGCGATGGGTGCGCGCCACACCGCGCCGGAACCATGGATTGAAACTGCGATGCCTGACGCCTGCCGCGAGAAAGTCTGCGTGGAGTCGATTGGATTGGACCCGTCCACAGCCGAGCCAGTCGGTAATCACATGGACGACGACACCTCGCCGTGATGCGCGTTTCAATGCATCCTTGATTCGCTCGCCGGTGTCATCATTGGCAAAGATGTAGGTTTCCAGATAGATGTCGGACTTCGCGGCATCAAATGCCGCAACTAATGCCGGGAAGAATTCCGCGCCGCAATGCAGCAGATCGATGCGATTATTCGACGTAAGAGTTACTGCGCGCATGTCGGACAAAACGGCATTGGTCAGACTCCGGATTAAGAACGTCTTCAGACCTCTACGTCAGACGCAGAGTCGCCACGATAGGGGCATGATCGGATAATTTCGCCCAAAGCGCGCCGTGCAATACCTGCGCGGATTCCACGTCGAAACCCCGCACATAAATCCGGTCCAGCTTCAGCAGCGGCATCGCTGCCGGAAACGTGCGGGCAGGCTCGATCTTCGGCCCCCGTCCGCTCAACTGCCGCAAATAGCTGCCGAATCCGCGCCTGGACAGGTTTGCATCGAATACTTCGCCGACACCGAGGCTTGTGCACAATATCTCGCTGAGCTGATTGCCCCAGTCGTTGAAATCGCCTGCAATGATGACCGGCGCATCTTTCGGCGCCGAACTTGTCACTGCCGCAATCAGCGCCTCGGTCTGACGCTTGCGGCTCCCTGCGAACAAGCCAAGATGCACCACGTAACAGTGCACTTCCGCTTTCGGTGCCTGCACCACGCAATGGAGAATTCCGCGCGCCTCGTAGGCGTGATCGGAAACATTCTGGTTGCGCGACGATAGAATCGGAAAGCGGCTCAATAGCGCATTGCCGTGATGGCCGTGATCATATACCGCGTTCATGCCGTAAGCGCATTCGTGCGAATCTCCGGCCAGAAAATCCTGCTGCGACAGCTCCGGCCAGTTTGCAGCATGGCGCAATGCATGCAAATCGTGTCGTCCCTGCACTTCTTGCAGAAACAGTACATCGGCTTCCATTGCCGTGATTGCCTGCTTCAGTGCATGAATCCGGGGCCGACTACCGAACGACGACACGCCCTTGTGAATATTGTACGTAGTGATGCGGAGTTTCATGAATCCAATCTTATCTTATCTGCCGGCCACCGTAACACCGTGCTTCCTGCACGAAAACGGCGGAATGGAACGCAATCTTGTCCGCTTGTGCGCGATCAAGGAATATTCAGCCTGTGTGCCTGGGTAATTGCAGTATTGCCTCGGCATTGGATGGCGAGAAGCATTTATCGGCCGCCTCGCGATACGGCAGCCAGACATGATTCAGATGCTCCCGCGGCGCCAGCCTTATCGGAATATCGCGCGGCACCGTCAAGCCGAAAACATGCTCGGTATTGTGGGTGATATCTGGCGCATACCGATGGCGCCAGACTGGATAGATTTCGTAAACATTGGAAAGTTTCCAGTCGCAAAGCTTGTCTGCCCCGACCGTCGATGCAATATTTTTTTCTCTGATGCGCTTGAATTCCGGCAAAGGAAAAAAACCATCAACGACAATTCCGGTTTCTTCATATACTTCCCTGGCTGCGGTTCTGGTCAATGATTCCGCAACAGTGTCTTTCGAACCCGTCACGGATTGCCAGAAGCCTGGCTTGTCGGCGCGTTCGATCAGCAAGACCTGAAGATCATCGCTGTAGACGACGACTAAAACCGATTCGGGGATTTTAAAATTGGTCTTCACGACTGGGGCTTCACATCTGATCCGTGTATTTCTGCCATTTTTTACCGGGCATTTTCATCGAGTGAGTCGTCCTGTCGCAGGAAGATATACGCGCATATAAAAAAGGCGCGGATATCCGCGCCCTTGATTATGCCGCAACGCATGGAATCGTCACGCCTTCACTGCCGGCTCGAGATTGCGCAAGCGGATATGCAACTCGCGCAACTGCTTCTCGTCCACTTCCGACGGCGCTTGCGTCAACAGGCACTGCGCGCGTTGGGTCTTTGGAAAAGCGATCACATCGCGAATCGATTCCGCACCTGTCATCATCGTGACAATGCGATCGAGGCCGAATGCCAAACCGCCATGCGGCGGTGCGCCGTACTGCAGTGCGTCCAGCAGGAAGCCGAATTTCAGCTGCGCTTCTTCGGCATCAATCTTCAGTGCGCGGAACACCTTGCTTTGCACCTCGGCGCGATGGATACGGACCGAGCCGCCACCGAGTTCCCATCCGTTCAATACCATGTCATAGGCTTGCGCAATTGCCCTGCCAGGATCGGATTCGATGAAATTCTCATGCCCTTCCTTGGGCGCGGTAAACGGATGATGCAGCGCAACCCATCGATCGTTTTCTTCATCATGTTCGAACATCGGGAAGTCGACCACCCACAGCGGACGCCATTCATCATCGAACAATCCATTCTTTTTGCCGAAGTCGCTGTGGCCGATCTTGACCCGCAATGCGCCGATCGCATCATTGACAATCTTCGCCTTGTCCGCACCGAAGAAAATCAGGTCGCCGTCCTGTGCACCGGTCTGTTCAATGATCTTGGCCAATGCAGCATCATGCAGATTCTTGACAATCGGCGACTGCAGACCATCGCGGCCCTTGGCTTTCTCGTTGACCTTGATGTAAGCCAGGCCCTTGGCGCCGTAGATCGCAACAAATTGGGTGTACGCATCGATTTCCGAGCGCGGCATCGCACCGCCTCCAGGCACGCGCAGTCCGACCACACGACCGCCTTCCATGTTGGCTGCGCCGGCGAACACCTTGAAGTCGACGTCTTTCATCACGTCGGTCAGATCGGTGAATTCCAGCTTCACGCGCATGTCGGGCTTATCGGAACCGTACATGCCCATCGCGGTAGCGAAATCCATCACCGGGAACGGGTTGGGCAAGTCGACATCCAGCGCGTTCTTGAATACGAGCCGGATCATGCCTTCGAACATGTCGCGGATTTCCTGTTCCGACATGAATGATGTCTCGCAATCGATCTGCGTGAATTCGGGCTGGCGATCGGCACGCAAGTCTTCGTCGCGGAAGCACTTCGTGATCTGGTAATAGCGATCGAAGTTGGCCACCATCAGCAATTGCTTGAACAGCTGCGGAGACTGGGGCAACGCAAAGAAATGTCCGGCATTGACGCGCGAAGGCACCAGGTAATCGCGCGCGCCTTCCGGCGTCGACTTGGTCAGCATCGGCGTTTCGATATCGATGAAACCGTTCGCGTCGAGAAACTTGCGCACTTCCATCGTGACCTTGTAGCGCAAGCGCAGATTGTTTTGCATCTGCGGGCGGCGCAGATCCAGCACGCGATGCGTCAGTCGGGTGGTTTCCGAAAGATTGTCGTCATCGAGCTGGAACGGCGGCGTCACGGAAGGATTCAATACTTCCAGCTGGTGGCACAGCACTTCGATTTTGCCGGAAGCAAGATTGGCGTTGGTGGTGCCTTCCGGCCGGTTGCGCACCACGCCGGTCACTCTCAGGCAGAATTCATTGCGTACCGCCTCAGCGGATTTGAATACGTCGGCGCGATCAGGATCGCATACGACTTGCACCAGGCCTTCGCGGTCGCGCAAATCGATGAAAATCACGCCGCCGTGATCGCGCCTGCGGTGTACCCAGCCGCACAGGCTGACGGTTTGGTCGAGTAGCGCTTCAGTGGTCAGGCCACAATAGTGAGTTCGCATTGACATGTTCAGTTTCCGGTTTCAGGTTCTTTGGTATTGCATCCAGAGATCGTGGCGCTCTCTATTGGAAAAACGCGCTTGGTGCAGTAGCGATCCGCATGCAATTCGAAATTCAGTTTGTTTCCACTACGTCCGCTCCGGCTTTAGCCGGATCAATGATGGTTGTTTTTGCAAAATACTCGGGCGACACAACACCCACTCCCACCGTGCGTTGTTTCCAGATACGGTTGTCGGTCAGCAGGGTTTCGTATTCATCCACCAGCTTGGGGAATTTGGTCGCAAAGTCGTCAATAAAGTCCAGCAGTGAGCCCTGGCGGTTCTCGTTCAAAGCCTCGATCGCCCTGGCGTTCTTGATTTTGCTGACTTTGTACTGAGGCATGACTTCGGGCAGGTCGCGGTAAACACCGCCCGGCCGGAAGTAGGCCGCGTGCATGCGTGCACCGGAGACGGCCTCATACATGTCGAACAGTGCCTCGCGCTCGCGGAAGCAATAAATCAGGATATTCATCGCGCCGCAGTCAAAACCATGCGCGCCCAGCCAGAGGAGGTGATTGAGCAGACGCGTGATTTCCGAGAACATCACGCGGATGTACTGCGCACGCACCGGGACATCGACACCGATGAGTTTTTCAATGGCCAGGCAATAGGCGTGCTCGTTGGACATCATCGACACATAGTCAAGACGGTCCATGTAAGGCAAGGACTGGATGTAGGTCTTGCTTTCGGCAAGTTTTTCCGTGGCGCGGTGCAACAGGCCAATGTGCGGATCGGCGCGCTGGATCACCTCGCCATCAAGTTCGAGCACGAGGCGCAGTACACCATGGGCTGCAGGGTGCTGCGGCCCGAAGTTGAGCGTGTAGTTTTTGATTTCAGCCATGTCGGTTTCTCGCGGCGCTCCTTACTGGAGGCCTCCGTAATTGTCTTCACGGATCACGCGTGGCGTGATCTCGCGCGGCTCGATCGTCACCGGCTGGTAGATCACGCGTTTCTGCTCGGGGTCGTAGCGCATTTCGACGTGACCGGTGGTCGGGAAATCCTTGCGGAACGGATGACCGATGAAACCGTAATCCGTCAGGATGCGGCGCAGGTCGTTGTGGCCTTCAAAAATGATGCCGAACAGGTCAAACGCCTCACGCTCAAACCAGTTGGCCGAATTCCACACGTCGTTGACAGACGCCACCACCGGGAAATCATCGTCACTGCAAAAAACCTTCAGGCGAACGCGCTGGTTCAAACTGACGGAAAGCAGATGCGAAGCCACACAGAAACGTGGCCCGTCATGACGGCCGTTACCGTATTCGGAATAGTCAATGCCGCACAGGTCAATCAGCTGTTCAAACTGGCAGCCACGGGTGTCGCGCAAAAGGAGTGCGGCGGAGTAGTAGTCAGGCGCAGAAACAACGACGGTTACCTCACCAAGTGCGACGCTGACGCTTTTAGCCTTGTCGCCCAGGACAGCGGTGATGGTTTTTGCGAGTTGCTCGGCAGTGGCAGGATGGAGGGGACCCATTACGCCCTCGCAATGGTGTTGGTGCGGCGGATCTTCTGCTGCAACTGAATGATGCCGTACAGCAGTGCTTCAGCCGTCGGCGGGCAGCCAGGCACGTAAACATCGACAGGCACGATGCGGTCGCAGCCGCGCACAACAGAATAACTGTAGTGGTAATACCCGCCGCCATTGGCGCATGAACCCATGGACAACACCCAGCGCGGCTCTGACATCTGGTCGTACACCTTGCGCAGCGCGGGACCCATCTTGTTGCACAGCGTACCGGCAACGATCATCAGATCAGACTGGCGAGGGCTCGGGCGAAACAGCATGCCGAAACGATCAATGTCATAACGGGCTGCGCCGGCGTGCATCATCTCGACGGCGCAACAAGCCAGCCCGAAAGTCATGGGCCAGAGCGACCCCGTCTTGGCCCAGTTGACCACGGAGTCGTAACTCGTGGTCATGAAACCTTCGTTAAAAACACCTTCTAGTGACATACCCGTACCTTTGTGGCACCAGCCTGCGCCGATGCTGAATCGTGGCTATCTCTTTGCCGCTTATTCCCAGTCCAGGGCACCTTTTTTCCACTCGTAGGCGAACCCCACGACCAGAATGCCCAGAAAAATCATCATGGACCAGAAACCCACCGGGCCAATTTCCTTGAGGGCAACCGCCCACGGAAACAGGAAGGCAATTTCAAGGTCAAAAAGAATAAACAGGATGGCGACAAGGTAATAGCGCACATCGAACTTCATGCGGGCATCTTCAAATGCCTCGAAGCCGCACTCATAGGGGGAATTTTTTTCGCTGTCCGGCTTGTTCGGACCAAGCAGACGACCCAGCACCTGAGGCACCACGCCGACAGCCACGCCGACCAGGATAAACAACAGGACGGGGAGGTATTGGTCGAGGTTCATCGTCGATTCAACTTCTGCAGGCCGCTTGTGCTGTGTGCCAGTTTGCTGTTCAAGCCCTGGTCCCTGCCTGCGCAGCGTGGCCAGTGCCTGGTGATGGTGCGGACGGCGAGACTCGAACTCGCACAGCTTTCGCCACTACCCCCTCAAGATAGCGTGTCTACCAATTTCACCACGTCCGCGGTTTTTAACTGTCCGGATGGCATGAGGAACCTTGCGGTTTTGGCTTTCCGGGCAGTCTCAGAGTTTACCCTGAATTTGCGCCGCTCCCTTGGGGGAGCTGCACCTTTATGGCGCTATTTCGTCGGGATTTGACCTGCGCCAGATGCAGCCGGCGCGGGCGGCACAGCCGCGGCACCGGAAGCCGGTGCAGGAGCAGCCGTACCGGGGATCTGACCGGCACCCGGAACAGCAGGCGCGGGCGCAGAAATGGCAGCCCCTTCAAGCACACTGGTGCCGGTTTGCGGACGTGCATTGCCAAAATAGGCCAGGGCCAGCGTGCAGACAAAAAACACCCCCGCCAGAACCGCTGTCGTGCGCGAAAGAAAATTGGCACTGCCGCTGGCGCCGAACAGGCTGCCCGAGCCACCGCTTCCAAAAGCTGCGCCCATGTCTGCACCCTTGCCGTGCTGGATGAGGATCAGGCCAATCATTCCCAGCGCGGTAATCATCTGGATGGCAAGGACGATGGTTAACAAGACGTTCATATTTACTCCTAATTTAATAGCGGCTGTCGTCCATCAGACGGCGGCTGCAGCAATAATTGTCAAAAAGTCAGCGGCTTTCAGCGAAGCGCCGCCGATCAGGCCGCCATCAATGTCGGGCTGGCCCAGCAGTGAAGCGGCATTGGCGGCATTCATGCTGCCGCCGTAAAGGATCTTCACGCGGTCAGCATGATCGGTTGCAGCCTTGAGCTGCGCCCTGAGCACCGCATGCACAGCCTGTGCTTCCTCGGGCGTGGCGGTCTTTCCGGTACCAATGGCCCAGACCGGTTCATACGCCACCACGATCTCGCTGATGCAATGGCCATTGGTGTGAATCACGGCAGCGAGCTGGCGCTTCACAATGCTTTCGGTCTGCCCCGCTTCGCGCTCGGCCAGCGTTTCACCGACACAGACAATCGGCGTGATGCCTGCGGCCAGGGCCTGCTGCGCCTTCTCGGCCACCATGGCATCGGTTTCGAAGTGATACTGGCGGCGTTCGGAATGCCCGACAATCACGTAACGGCACTCGAAGTCCTTGAGCATCGCTGCACTGACCTCGCCCGTGAAAGCCCCTGCGCTTTTTGCAGAAACATCCTGCGCTCCCAGATCAATAGCAGACAACCCTTTTACGGAAAGGGCTAGCGCCAGAAATTGTCCAAGATAAGGTGCCGGAACACACACCGCCACTGCGCAAGCCGGTTGCGCGGGTATGCCGGCAGCCAGCGCCTTCAACAGTGCCTCATTGGCAGCCAGGCTGCCGTTCATCTTCCAGTTTCCTGCAATGAGCTTTTTCATGATGCGCCGTACTACCAGGTCAAAACAATTTTGCCGATGTGCTGATTCGACTCCATCAGCGTATGCGCTTTGGCGGCAGCGGCCGCGGCAAAGGTGCTATGGATCACGGGCTTGATCGCGCCGCTTGCCAGCAAAGGCCAGATTTTTTCTTTCAGGGCCGCAGCGATGGCCGCCTTGAACGCGGGCGGTCGCGGACGCAGCGTGGAGCCGGTGATGGTCAGACGCTTGCGCAGCACCAGACCGGCATTGAATTCGGCCTTGATGCCGCCCTGCACCGCAATGATGACCATGCGGCCATCTTCGGCGAGGCATTCAACCTCACGTGCCACGTAGCTGCCGGCCACCATGTCCAGAATGACGTTGACGCCCTTTCCGCCGGTGAGCCTGTTGACCTCTTCTGCAAAATCACTGGTCTTGTAGTTGATTGCATGATCGGCACCGAGCGCCAGACAGGCAGCGCCTTTTTCGTCGCTGCCTGTTGTTACCAGCACCGTCGCACCCATGGCTTTGGCCATCTGGATGGCTGTGACGCCAATTCCGCTGGATCCGCCCTGAATCAACAGTGTCTCGCCCTTTTGCAGACGGACGCGATCAAAAACATTGCTCCAGACCGTGAAAAAAGTTTCCGGCAAGGAGGCGGCCTCGATGTCACTGAAGCCAGCCGGAACCGGCAGGCACTGCGCCACGGGGGCCACGCACAGCTCGGCGTACCCGCCGCCGGCCACCAACGCGCAGACGCGGTCACCTACCTTCAGTCCTGCCTGGCTCATGGCAACGGCGTCACCGCTGACGATGACCCCGGCCACTTCAAGCCCGGGAACGTCCGACGCTCCCGGCGGCACCGGGTAGTTGCCCGTGCGTTGCAACACGTCGGGACGGTTCACCCCGGATGCAGAAACGCGAATCAGCAACTCATCGGCACCCGCAACCGGCGCAGGCCGTTCGCCCAGACGCAGAACGTCAGGCGGGCCATAGGAGGTGATTTCAACTGCTTTCATGACGGCTTGGAATGATTTTCGGCTGCGGCCCACTGCTTGCGGGCACGAGCAGCTACAAAATCAATAGCAAATCAGCCTTGATCCTGACCTTGTGCAGGACGATCGAGCAAGGCCTTCATGGACAGCTTGACGCGGCCTTTTTCGTCGGTTTCCAGAACCTTGACCTTGACGATCTGGCCTTCGCTCAGGTAGTCGGTCACGCGTTCGACACGTTCGTGGGCGATCTGGCTGATGTGCAGCAGGCCGTCCTTGCCGGGCAGCAGGTTGACCAGTGCGCCGAAGTCCAGGATCTTGGTGATCGGGCCTTCGTAGACTTTGCCAATTTCCACTTCAGCGGTGATCTCGGCGATGCGGCGCTTGGCTTCGTCGGCCTTGGCGCTGTCGTTCGAGGCGATGGTGATGGTGCCATCTTCCTCGATGTTGATCTGCGTGCCGGTTTCTTCGGTCAGCGCACGGATGACGGCGCCGCCCTTGCCGATCACGTCACGGATTTTCTCGGGGTTGATCTTCATGACATACAGGCGCGGCGCGAAGTCGGAGACCTCGGCCTTGGCTTCGCCCATGGCTTCCTGCATCTTGCCCAGGATGTGCATGCGGGCTTCCTTGGCCTGAGCCAATGCAACCTGCATGATTTCTTTCGTGATGCCCTGGATCTTGATGTCCATCTGCAATGCGGTAATACCGGCGGTGGTGCCGGCGACCTTGAAGTCCATGTCACCCAGGTGATCTTCGTCACCCAGGATATCGGTCAGCACGGCAAAGCGGTTGTCTTCCTTGATCAGGCCCATGGCGATACCGGCCACGTGGGCTTTCATCGGCACACCGGCATCCATCAGCGACAGGCAGCCGCCGCAGACAGAAGCCATCGAAGAGGAGCCATTGGACTCGGTAATTTCCGAGACTACACGCATGGTGTACGGGAATTCTTCCTTGGTCGGCAGCACGGCGATCAGCGCGCGCTTGGCGAGGCGGCCATGGCCGATTTCGCGGCGTTTCGGGCTGCCCACACGGCCGGTTTCGCCAGTGGCGAACGGAGGCATGTTGTAGTGCAGCATGAAGCGGTCTTCGTAATCGCCCGACAAGGCGTCGATGCGCTGCGCATCGCGCTCGGTACCCAGCGTGGTGATCACGAGTGCCTGGGTCTCACCGCGCGTGAACAGGGCCGAGCCATGGGTACGGGGCAGTACGCTGTTGCGGATTTCAATCGCACGTACGGTGCGTGTGTCGCGGCCATCGATACGTGGCTCGCCGGACAAAATTTGGCTGCGAACGATTTTGGCTTCGATATCGAACAACATGCCTTCAACGGCGACGGAGTCAAACGCAAGACCTTCGGCCTTGAGCGCAGCCATGACTTCGGAAGTCACTACACGGCAAGCCTGGGTGCGGGCCTGCTTGGCGCGAATCTGGTAAGCAGCCTGCAGCTTGGCAGCGGCCAGTTCATTGACCTTGGCGATGAGCGGCTCGTCCTTGGCAGGCGCCTGCCATGCCCAGACCGGTTTGCCGGCATCACGGACCAGTTCGTGGATCGCATTGATCGCGATGTTGCCCTGCTCATGGCCAAACACCACGGCGCCAAGCATGATTTCTTCGGACAATTGCTGGGCTTCAGACTCGACCATCAGCACGGCGGCTTCGGTACCAGCCACCACCAGATCCATCTTGGAATCCTTGAGCTGGGTCTTGCCGGGGTTCAGAACATACTGGCCGTCGATCCAGGCCACGCGGGCGGCGCCAATCGGACCGTTGAACGGAATGCCGGAGATCGCCAGCGCAGCGCTCGCGCCGATCAGCGCGGGAATATCGCCCTCAACTTCGGGGTTCAGCGACAGCACGTGGATGACGACCTGCACTTCATTGAAGAAGCCCTCAGGAAACAGCGGACGAATCGGACGGTCGATCAGGCGCGATGTCAGCGTTTCGAATTCGCTGGGACGGCCTTCGCGCTTGAAGAAGCTGCCGGGAATGCGGCCCGCGGCGTAGGTTTTCTCGAGGTAGTCGACCGTCAGGGGGAAAAAGTCCTGGCCTGGCTTGGCGTCAGCCTTGGCCACCACGGTGGCCAGCACCACGGTGCCGTCCATATCAACCATCACTGCGCCGCCGGACTGGCGGGCGACTTCGCCGGTTTCCATCGTGACCTTGTGCTGGCCCCACTGGAAGGATTTGGTGACTTTGTTGAAAATGCTCATGTTTTATCTCCACTAGATTCAAGCACTTGAGGCAGTGCGGGAAGCCCGGAGTGGCGGCTGGCAGAACACGATGCCATTCCACAAAATGCCTGAAATCCAGGGCTTTTCTTGTGGAATGACACAGCGCGTGATCGTTTTGCCTTGCTCCGAAGTAAAAAACGCCTGAGCTAGTGAACTAACTCAGGCGTCTTGCAGTCGTTTTACCGATTATTTACGCAGGCCAAGCTTGGCAATCAACGCAACATAACGGGCCGCGTCCTTGGACTTCAGGTAGTCCAGCAGCTTGCGGCGGCGGCTCACCATGCGCAGCAGGCCACGGCGGCCGTGGTGGTCCTTGGCATGGGTTTTGAAATGGGGCATCAGTTCATTGATGCGGCCGGTCAGCAGGGCCACTTGAACTTCCGGGCTGCCGGTGTCGCCAGCAGCGCGTGCGTTGGCCTGAACGATTTCGGCCTTGATGGATTTCTCGATCATGGATATACCTTTATGTACTTGCGAGCGGTACAGTGTTCCCGACGTGGGAGTTGACCGTTGCCGCCGTGTTCTGCGGTGCGCCGCTTCATGAGTGAAAAGCACGCCTTTGCGCAGAGCCTTGGATTATAGCCCAGACTGGGAACTCAGGCACCCGGTAGCCAACGGGCCAGGCGTTCGGCGCCCTGCTTCAGCCGGCCCACGTCCCGGCTGGCGAAGCACCAGCGCAGCCAGCCCTGGGCCTCAGGGCCGGGGTTGACCATAAAGGCGTTGCCCGGGGCCAGCCCCAAGCCCGCCTCGACCACCAGCCTTTTGGCGGTGGCAAGCGAATCCCCGAAACGCGCCTGGTCCGCCAGCCTGAAAAATGCGTACATGCCGCCCCTTGCCGGGGCCACTTCGACACCCGGAATGGCCTGCAACAACGGAACCAGGGTATCGCGACAGGTTTTGAGGTGTGCGACCAGTTGCGGGGTTACATCCGCCGTTCTTTCCAGCCCTGCCAGGGCTGCCCGCTGGACGAACACCGGGGCGCAGGAGGTATTGAACTCCACCAGCTTGCCCATGTGTGGGGTCATGCCGGGAGGCATGACCAGCCAGCCCAGACGCCAGCCTGTCATCAAAAAGCTCTTTGAAAAGCTGTGTACGACGACCAGCCTGTCCTCCGGGGCCGCGAGATCCAGGAAACTCGGCGCGCAGCCGTTTTCGCTTGGCTCGAAATAAAGCCGCTCATAGACCTCGTCGGCCAGAATCCAGGTACCGGTACGACGGCAGTGTTTCAGCAGGGTTTCCTGTTCGGCACGGCTCAGCGTCCAGCCGGTCGGGTTGTTCGGGGCGTTGA
>JAKFFO010000204.1:0-31128 GCA_036675035.1 Oxalobacteraceae bacterium | reverse complement strand
TCGCTTTAACAACCTGATGCGATTGGCCGAGCGCGCCGAGAGCCCGATGCTGTGGATATCGCCCACCGAACCGGATTGTTTCGAACAGGCTTTTCTCGACGCCTACGGCGGCCGGCAGACTGTGTTGCCGGTCCATCTGGATTGGGGTGCCGCGTCGGTTCCGGGTGTGTATGCGGCAGCGTGGCGTGAGCTGGCCGATGGCGGCATGCCCGGGTCTGCATCGGCCGGGACCTTGTCAATTGCGGCGCCGGAAGGTTTGTCGGTATGTGCATGCAAGAGCCTGGAAGACGAAGCGTTGCAAGGTGCTCAAACCGTGATCGACTGGCTTGCGGCGGGAAAGCGGCGGATTGCCATCGTCGCGCAGGATCGCGTCGTTGCCCGCCGCATCCAGGCGCTGCTCAAACGCGCACAGATCTCGGTTGCCGACGAAACGGGCTGGAAGTTATCGACCAGCCGCGCAGCGGCCGCCGTCGCGGCCTGGTTCGATATGGTCGCGTCGCGCGCGGAAACGGTTGCATTGCTGGACTTTTTGAAGTCGCCGTTTCTGCTGGCCGATGACGCGGACAAAGCCGACCGGGTAATCGCGATTGAAATGGCATTGCGGCGCGAAAATGTGCAGGGCGGATGGCCGGCCGTCACATCGGCATTGGCGTCGGTGCCGCCGGCGCAGCAAATATTGCTTCGAATTGAAGAACAGGCGAAAGCATGCGCCGGCCGCAAAAGCGTGGCGGAATGGATCGCCACCACCGCATCGGTATTGGACCGGCTGGAAATGCGGCTCGCGCTGGAGAATGATCTGGCCGGCAAGCAGGTGCTGGCAATGCTGGATGCGATTCAGCAGGATTGCGCGGTCCTGGCACAGGTGTTCTCGTTTTCGGAATGGCGCGCGTTCATCAACCTGCAACTGGAGACCACGGCGTTTGTTCCGGCCGATAGCGACGACCGGGTCGTAATGCTGCCCTTGAACGGTGCGCGCTTGCGCATTTTCGATGCGGTGTTGATGGTCGGCGCAGATGCGGATCATTTGCCGTCGAGGCCGAACGAGGCATTGTTTTTTGCGAACGCTGCGCGCAGGGAACTCGGACTCGCCACCCGCGAAAGTCTCCAGCGCCAGCAATTGCGCGATTTTGCCGAACTGCTTGCCATTAACGGCGAAGTGGTCCTGTCCTGGCAGGCACAAAAGGATGGCGAACCGAATCCGGTCAGCACCTGGATAGAGCGCCTGGAATTGACTCTTGCTCGTGCAAATGCGCATAAATTGCGCCGGCACCGCGCGGAAATCGAACAGCACTGCCTGGTGGCCGCACCGCCAACCTGCCCGGCGCCGGCCGCGCCGCAGCTGTTGCCAATGAAATTGTCTGCCAGCGGTTTCAACAGTTTCGTTGCGTGCCCTTATCAGTTTTTCGCAACCAGGATGCTGAAATTATCCGGGCTGGATGAACTGTCCGATATGCCGGCCAAACGAGACTATGGCGACTGGCTGCATCAGATACTGAAGATTTACCACGAACATGTTCGCGACCAGGGCATCGGATTGAATCAGCGTGCGGCAGCGCTGCATGCAATTTCGGATCAGGTGTTCAGCAATGCACTCGATAAAAACAGCGCTGCGCTCGGCTATTACGCTCGCTGGCAAAAAGCGATTCCGGCTTACCTGGAGTGGGCCAACGAACGCGAAGCGCAGGGATGGCGATTCGTCAGCGGCGAGCAATGGTTCGAAAAGACGATGCAACTGTCGCACGGCGAAATCACGCTGCATGGCTGTATCGATCGAATCGATGAAAACGATGCCGGCGAGCGTGCCGTGCTCGACTACAAGACAAGAGGCACCCAAGCGTTACGCGAAAAGCTTAAGGTAAGGGAAGACCATCAGCTTGCGTTTTACGGGCTGCTGTCCGATGCGCCGGTTACTTCCGCGCTGTATGTGGCATTGGAAATCACGAATGGAAAAACCGGCGATGCGGAAGCAGCAAACTATATCGATTGGCAGCAGGCGCTTGCCGCGCAGATCGACACCAGCATGCATGCGGTGGCACAAGGTGCGGCACTGCATGCGAGCGGAATCGAAGTGATCTGCCAATTCTGCGAAGTTCGAGGGCTGTGCCGCAAGGGGAACTGGTGATGACCGTCTTGCGTTCGCTGCCGCGTGCCTATGAAGTGAACGGCCACGACGTCGATGCGCAGCATTTCACCAACATCGCATGCGATCCCGCACGTTCCGTGGTTGTCGAAGCCTGTGCCGGCAGCGGCAAGACATGGCTGCTGGTATCCCGCGCATTGCGATTGCTGCTTGCCGGTACCGAGCCATCCGAGCTGCTGGCAATCACCTTCACGCGCAAGGCGGCGCAGGAAATGCGCGACCGGCTCATGCTGCTGCTCAGGGAACTGGCGCTGCAGTCCGATCATGCAGCCGTCGTGCTATTGCGCGAGCGTGGCGTGGCCGAACAGGACCTGCCGCGCCTGCTGCCGCAAGCTCGTACGTTATATGAGCGCGTACTGTCCAGCCCCCAATCGCTGTCGATCGATACTTTTCATAGCTGGTTCGGACGGCTGATCCAGATCGCACCACTCGCGTCCGGTGTGCCGCATGGCTATATGCTGGTCGATACGACCGGCGAGCTGCTGGACGAAGCCTACAGTCGCTTGATGCAGTCGCTGAACCAGCCGGACAACGCGCAAGTAAAGAACGCGCTATTGACGCTGTTTGAACTGGTCGGCGACTGGAATACGAAAAAACTGCTGGATGCCTTTGCCGGCAAGCGCGCCGAATGGTGGGCAGCGAGCCAGGATGGCGAACCGCTGGAATGGCTGCGTGAGTTGTGCGGCGACGATGGACGGACCGATGCGCGGCTCGGCGTATGGCAAGACGACAAGCTGCTGGCGCGCATCAGGAATATCGCATGGCTGCTCGGCCGCGGCGCGAAGCGCAACCAGGAACGCGCGGTTCATATCGAAAGCGCCTTATCCGCCGCCGCATCGCCCGAGGCATTTTCACTATTGCTCACTCAATTTTGCGACGACAAGGGATTTTCACGCGGAAACGACCATCGCCGCGGCAAGCTGTTGCAGGCGATCGAGGAAAATCTCGGTGAGCGCGGCACCGAAGCGTTCGAGCAGGAGTTCATTTCGATCGGCGCGGTACTGGTGCAATTGCAGCGCCGCAGCGTCGAACCGACGGTTCTGGCACTGAACGAAGCATTGTTCACGGTCGGTGCCGCATATCTCGATGCTTATCAGGCAATCAAGGCGGAGCGGCGCGTGTTCGATTTCGCTGATCTCGAATGGCAGGCATACCGATTGCTGAACAATGAAACGCATGCCGCTTACCTGCAGAGCCGCCTGGACGCGCGATACAAGCATATCCTGCTGGACGAATTCCAGGATACCAACCCGCTTCAATGGAACATCGTTCGTTCCTGGCTGAATGCCTATGGCGAGGATGGCGGCAAGCCGAGCGTATTCATCGTAGGCGATCCCAAACAATCGATTTATCGATTCAGGCGCGCCGAGCCGCGTGTGTTCACCGCTGCAAGCGACATGCTCGCGGCCCAAGGCGCCGACATACTGCGCACCAATCAGACTCGCCGCAACGCTGCTGCGATTGTCGATATGCTCAATGCAGGCTTCGGTGCAAACAGGATTTTTTCACCGCAAACCACGTCGTCTGCCGAAACCGGGGCGGTATGGCGCCTGCCATTGATTCAACCTGCCGAAAATTCCGCTGCGAAAGCGCCGGGTTTTGCATTGCGCGATCCATTGAACTCGCCGCGTGACGAGGAAGACGATGCGCGCCGCCTGGAAGAAGGGCGATCGGTTGCGCAAGCCATTTTGCGTGCGAAATCGACACTTGGCACCGGCCGCGATCTGCACTGGCGCGACGTGATGCTATTGGTTAAAAAGCGTGCCCATCTGGCTGGCTACGAGTTTGCGTTGCGCGAGGCCGGCATACCGTTCGTATCGGACAAGCGCGGCGGCCTGCTGGATTCGCTTGAGATCGCCGATCTGATCGCATTGCTGACGTTTCTGATCACTCCGGGCGACAATCGCGCGCTGGCACATGTGCTGAAATCCCCGATCGTCGGCGCCGATGATGGCGATCTGATCGCATTGGCGCAACGAAGTGAAAGTACATGGTGGTCAAGATTATGCGCCGCAGTCGCGGACGGCACATCGCTTCCGTTGCAGCGCGCCGGATTCCTGCTTGAAAGATGGCAGCAGGCTGCGCTACGCATGCCGGTACATGATCTGTTGGACCAGATTCTGCATGAGGGGCAGTTGATCGCCCGCTACGCCCGGGCAGCGCAACCATTGGTGCGCAACCAGGTTCTCGGCAACATCGAAGCCTTTACCGCGCTCGCGCTGAACCTCGATGCCGGCCGCTATCCCAGTCTGCCGAAATTCATTGACGCATTAAGCACGCTCAGAAAGGGAGCGGTCAACGACGCACCTGACGAGGCGAACATCGACGCAGCCGTGGACGCGGTAAGTATTCTGACTATCCACAGCGCCAAGGGCCTGGAGGCGTCGATTGTGGTTCTGCTCGATGCGAACCATAGCGATCCGGCGCGCGACGATATCGGCATTTTGTGCGACTGGCCGCAGGATGCGGATGCGCCCACCCATTTCTCCGCATTCGGCCGGCAAAGCGAGCGCGGCGTCGCGCGCGATGCCCTGTTTTCGGAAGAAGAGAAGTTCAAGGCGCAGGAAGACTGGAACCTGTTGTATGTCGCTGCGACTCGCGCCAAAGAAATGCTGATCGTAAGCGGCGTTGCCGGTGCCAGGAACGCGTCGGCCGACGGCACGGTCGATGGGAGCTGGTATGCACGGCTCAGCCACATTCCGGAATTCGCACTGGATGAGGTTCGCAATGAGCGGGTAGTGGTGAATGAGAACGAGTTCAGCTTGCCGATTTTCAATCCAGCCTTCAATCCACCTTTGCGTACGCTCGGTACCGCCGTGCCAGGAAGCTTTGGCAGCGATGCAATCGACGAAGGTATCGCGCTGCATCTCTTGCTGGAGCGGATTACGCATCTGCGCCGCTGGCCACTGAATATTCCGGAGTGCGATGCGATTGCGCGCTGGCTCCCATGCCCGCCCGCGTTGGCGGCCACGGTTCGAGCGCAGGCCGAGACGATTCTGGCCCAGCCGCTGCTGGAGCGCTTTTATAATCCGGCCTGTTTTCACGCGGCGCACAATGAATTGGACGTCATCTGCGGCGGCGAGCTATTGCGCTTCGACCGGGTGGTGGTGTTCGAGGACGCGGTCTGGATACTCGACTACAAACGTAAGCTGCTCGATAGCGAGCGCTCCGCATATCAGGCGCAACTGACGCGTTATCGTGCGGCGGCAGAGCTGGTATTTCCAGGTAAACACATCAAGACTGCTTTAATCACTGCCGACGGCCGCCTTTCAGAGATGACGTGATGCGCGCGATCTGCGATTGCTGATCGTGATTCGACTGAGATGCATCAAGGAAGCACTCTCTTGCAATAATAGACTGGTGTAATGGTTCCCGGTTGTTCCTGTTTGTTATTGCAAAGCCATCGTGAAACCCCTGAAAATCATTGCGTTGGCATGGCTGGTTTCTTTTCTTTCCATGGCCGGCGCCGCATCGCAATCGGTCGTCGTGTTGCCGCTGACTGGTGCGATAGGACCTGCCGGGGCAGACTTCGTCAGCCGCGGGATAGACCGTGCCCAGAAAGACAATGCACAACTGGTCGTGCTGCAGATGGACACGCCAGGCGGGCTCGATACCTCGATGCGCCAGATTATCAAGGCAATTCTTTCTTCCGGCGTTCCGGTTGTCTCGTTCGTCGGGCCGAGCGGAGCAAGGGCGGCAAGCGCGGGA
The DNA here is from genome assembly GCA_036675035.1 of Oxalobacteraceae bacterium. Classification (GTDB taxonomy): domain Bacteria; phylum Pseudomonadota; class Gammaproteobacteria; order Burkholderiales; family Burkholderiaceae_D; genus MESE01. The sequence continues at coordinate 25,280 of JAKFFO010000204.1, read as the reverse complement.
ACCTATATTCTGTATGCCAGCCATATCGCCGCGATGGCTCCGGGAACCAATCTGGGCGCGGCGACGCCGGTGCAGATCGGCCTTGGTGATCAGGAACAGCCAAAACAACCGCAGCCTGCCGGAAAAGAGCCCAGGGGCCAGAAGGCCGACGGCAATGAAACGCCGTCGGAAGCGACGCAAAGTCCGATGACCAAAAAACAGGTGCATGATGCCGCAGCCTATATCCGGGGACTCGCGCAAATGCGCGGACGCAACGGGGAATGGGCTGAGCGCGCGGTGCGTGAAGCGGTCAGCCTTTCAGCCGACGAAGCGCAGGCGCAAAAAGTCATCGACCTGACTGCACGCGACGTCCCAGACCTGCTGAAAAAACTCGATGGTCGCAAGATCGGCACGGTGGCTGGCGACCGGGTGTTGCGCACAGCCGGCGCGGCGGTCGTGAATCTCGAACCGGACTGGAAAACCCGTTTTCTTTCGGTAATCACCAACCCGAGCGTCGCCTTGGTTCTGATGCTGATCGGCATCTACGGCCTGTTTTTCGAGTTTTACAGTCCGGGCTTTGTATTGCCCGGCGTAGTGGGCGCGATCTGCCTGTTGCTGGCACTGTTTGCATTCCAGTTGTTGCCTGTCAATTACGCGGGATTGATGCTGATCGTCCTTGGATTGGCCTTCATGCTTGGCGAGGCTTTCCTGCCCAGCTTCGGCGTATTGGGAATCGGTGGCGTGATCGCATTTTCGTTCGGCGCGGTGATGCTGATCGATACCGAGCTCCCCGGCTATGGAATTCCATTGTATGTAGTTGCCGGGCTGGCGGCAGTCAGCGCCTTGTTCATTTTTCTGGTTGGAACCATGGCATTGAAAGCGCGCAGGCAACCAGTGGTAACCGGAAAGGAACAGTTGCTGGGAAGTCTGGGCGTCACGCTCGAAGACATTCAGAATGAAGGCTGGGCACGGATTCATGGCGAACACTGGAAAGTGCGCAGCGATGTGCCGCTGGCGCGCGATCAGCCGATACGGGTCGTGGCGCGGGAAGGACTGGTACTGGCTGTGACCCCGGCGAATCAGAACGACAAAGGAGAACGACAATGAGCTTCGGTTTCGGATTTGGCGGTATCGTATTGATAGCGATTCTCGCATTGTTGTTTTCTGCGTTGCGCGTATTGCGTGAGTACGAGCGCGGCGTGATATTCCTGCTTGGACGATTCACCGGCATCAAAGGCCCTGGCCTGATCATCATTATTCCGGGAATCCAGCAAATGGTGCGCGTGGATCTGCGTACGGTGGTATTCGATGTGCCGACGCAGGACGTGATCTCACGCGACAACGTTTCCGTCCGCGTCAATGCGGTGGTGTATTTCCGTGTGGTCGATCCTGAAAAGGCGGTGATCCAGGTCGAGCACTTTTTCGAAGCAACCAGCCAGCTTGCGCAAACCACGCTGCGGGCGGTGCTGGGAAAGCACGAACTGGATGAAATGCTGGCCGAGCGCGAAAGGCTCAACATCGATATCCAGGCGGCGCTGGATGCACAAACCGATACCTGGGGCATCAAGGTCTCAAATGTCGAGATCAAGCATGTCGACCTGGATGAGACGATGGTACGCGCAATCGCGCGCCAGGCCGAAGCCGAGCGCGAACGCCGCGCCAAGGTCATTCACGCGGAAGGCGAACTGCAAGCCTCCGAAAAACTGCTGCAGGCGGCGCAGATGCTGGCGCAGGAACCGCAGGCGCTGCAGCTGCGCTATCTGCAGACGCTATCCAATATAGCCGGCGATAAAAGCTCGACCATCGTGTTTCCGCTGCCGATGGAATTGCTGAATGTCTTGTCGAGCGCACGGAATTCAAAGCCGGCGGATTCGTCATTGATATAGCAAAGCATACCAATAATGGGAAACGTGCCGCCAATGTGACTCCGAAATATTAAAAATAACAATTGAGCAACTCCGGGTGATCGGGTTTTTCGGCTTCCTGCGATCGATTGTTCGATAAACCTGAGAGCTGTCTTCAAAAGGCATCGGCAAGTCTCTGAATTTGTTGACGGAAATTCGTTTGCACCACTATAGTGGCGGCATGGTTTCTGAATTTCACTCTCTTTCCGAAAAAATCGCTCAGCTGGCCGAGCTTGCGCAATCGCTGCGACGCGAAAATGCCGAGCTGCGTTTGAGTGCCGCAGCCATGGCTACCGAGAATGCAGATTTGTCCAAACGTATGCAGGAGGCGTCCAGACGTATATCGGCACTCCTTGAAAAGATGCCGGTGCCTGAGAAAGATCAGGAGGCCGCATGATTCAGCTTAACGTGAGAATCATGGGGCAAGCGTACAAGCTGGCTTGCAAGGAAGGCGAGGAAGATGCGTTGCGCCAGGCAGTGAGCTATCTCGATGAAAAAATGTGCGCAATTCGCGATGCCGGAAAAATCATGGGCAACGACCGGATTGCAGTGATGGCCGCACTTGGAATCGCTGCCGAATTGCTGGCAACGAAATCTACCGACGGTCCATTTTCAGACATGACGATAGCGGAAGTGCATCAAAAAATTACCGCCATGCATGCTGTTCTTGATGTTGCACTGACACCGCAGGAAAATCTGTTTTAATTCACGCCAAACTGTTTGACATGCAGTCCGATTAGGGTAGACTAAAACCTCCTGCCGTGTTCGCGATTGCCATATATTCCTTGAACCATTTATGCGCATCGGTTGCGGAATTACGTTCGATGGGCGTGAGCGTCGCTAGTCCGACGAACCCGAAATTGAACTGACTGTGACCACCTTGAACCGTCTTGGTTCGGGATGCCGGCAAAGCGGCACAGGCGGGGCTTGATTCACAAGCGGCTGCATTTATGCAGCCGCTTTTTTATGGGCGTTTTTTGAGTAGGCACTTTTGAGTAGGCACGAGCGATGCAGTATTGGCTGATGAAATCCGAACCCGACGAGGTCAGTATCGACGATGCGCTGGCAGCGCCGAAACGGACAGTGCCCTGGGCCGGCGTGCGCAACTATCAGGCGCGTAATTTCATGCGGGATGCAATGAAGGTTGGCGACGGCGTGCTGTTCTATCATTCGAGCTGTGCCGAACCCGGCATCGCCGGCTTGGCCGAAGTCGCGAGCACCGCTTACCCCGACGACACGCAGTTCGATTCGAGTGGCAAATACTTCGATGCAAAAGCCACTCGTGAAAATCCGCGCTGGATGCTGGTCGATGTGCGCGCAATCAGAAAAACACCGCTAATCAACCTTGCTACGCTGCGCGCAGAACCGGCACTGTCCGATATGCAGATACTCAAGCGCGGCAATCGCCTTTCCATCACGCCTGTGACACCCGACGAATGGCGCTATATTACGCAGCGGTTAATTAAATAGATTCAGATTCATAAATAGATTTCGGAGCCGCCGGATGGACATCAGCTTGATCATCGCCTTTTTGGTTCTGGGCGCCGCGACCGGTTTCGCTGCCGGGCTGCTGGGCATAGGCGGCGGCATGTTGCTGGTGCCCTTCATCACGCTTTTGCTGGTCGCAAAAGAGTTTCCCGAAGAGCTGATCATTCACATGGCGATCGCAACGTCGCTGGCTACCATCATGTTTACATCGATTTCATCGGTGCGAGCGCATCACAAGCGCGGTGCGGTATCGTGGCGTATCGTGAAATTACTCGCTCCCGGCATCCTGATCGGATCGTGGATCGGTCCATGGATCGGCAAGCAGCTGAGTTCATCCGGATTGGCATTGTTTTTTGCCGTGTTCGTGGCATTTTCGGCGACGCAGATGCTGCTCAATAAAAAACCTGCAGCCTCCCGAGACCTGCCGAAAGTGCCGGGCATGCTCGGTGCGGGCGGTATCATCGGTGTTCTTTCAGGCCTGGTCGGTGCCGGCGGCGGCTTTGTTTCGGTACCTTTCATGACGTGGTGCAATGTGAAGATTCACAATGCAGTCGCCACCAGCGCGGCGCTCGGTTTTCCGATTGCCTTGGCCGGTACCTTATCCAATATTTACTACGGGATGGATACGCCGGGGTTGCCAACCGGCTCACTTGGATTCATCTATCTGCCCGCGCTGTTGGTGATTTCCGCCGCAAGCGTAACGACGGCGCCATTGGGTGCGCGCACCGCGCACAAGCTGCCGGTGCAATCGCTGAAAAAGGTGTTCTCGATTATGCTGTATGCGCTGGCGGCATACATGCTTTATAAAGCATGGCAATACTAGAATCTGTTAACAGTTAAGCGATCCGGATATAAGCACAAACGAGGTTAAGAGAAGACTGGTAGTTACGCGTCGGTTTTTCGTGGCGTGTTGCAATCCATCGAGTTTGCTTGATCCGCCTGGAATAGCTTGAAGGTACTTGCCTCATCGCGCTGCATTCCGCAGGCATCAACGCCTGACGCGCAACACCAGCGAAATTGGCTCTAAATCAAGCACTGATGTTGCGTGTGATGGCTAGGAGGTCGTTCCTCAAATAGTGATAATCGCCATCACGACAGCAATAGGCGAATTGAATTACAATTCAAAAAAAAGCATGGAGGACTATGCGTTGTTCCAATGAACTGAATTCACGTTAGTGGCCGGCGGAACACTGCGGCCCCAGACGCCATGGCATATTGTATTCATCACCGGCCTCACGTGCACAACCAGGCCGTCCGCTCTAACCGCCGCCCAACTTCTATCTTGACTCTCGACCGGGGCCAAGAATTTTTCAAGTGCCTGCTACGTGTCTGAAGCCGGTTCGGCCGATTGCGAGATATTGTTCTCGACAAAAGCTTTGACTGCCTCCACGCAGTAAATCCAGGCTCGATAAAACTTTGCCGGTTTGGTTTGGCCATCATATTCTTGCCACCGAATTTTTCCGGGTGATCTTGCCCGAGGGTTTGCTAGAAGGCAGATCAGCGTAGTCAAAGAATCAAGGTGGCCGCATGGAACATCTGGATGCGTCGATATTTACGCGAGCTTCAAGAGGAACGAAAAAGTGCCATTAACAAAAAAGTCAAATATCCAGTTAAACCAGCGAACAGAGTGCTTTGCCAGCTTCTACCGCCTGCTGCTTTATATTGCGCTGTTCTCTTCGGCCATTCTCCTCACGGCGAGTGCTCGTGCCCAGTCGACCGAAAAAGGGGAGGGCACAGTTACTTCCTATGCCGCACTGGCTGATCTACTCGAAAATGGTGAAACACGTGCTCGAATTATTGCAGAGTTACGTTCGTTAGCTCCGCCCGCGCAGGCCGAGCCAACGCTAAAACCTAATGAAGAAATAGCCAAAGTTGCCGTGCCAACGCCGGAAGCAGAGGGAAACGTGCTGTTTTCGAGAAGTATCGCCGACAGCATCGAGCGGCTTATTACGAGCGTAAGCCGCGATTTGTCGCAGGCTGCCGCCGCCTTTCGTGCACTTAGCCGCGACGGAACCGTGGAAGGCGTGGAAAGAATAAGGATAGAATTCTTGCTGCTGAATTTCGCCATTGTCGTTGCGGTTACATTGGCTGCTTTCTTTATTTTTCGCAGAATTGCGTCGACGCTGTACGCCCGTAGCAATGCGTGGGTGACAGCAGGTAGCGGCCAGTTCAAGGGTCAGCCGGAATTGGAGAAGCATGACCGTTTTTTAGATTCAGAGTTATACCGAAAATCGATTGCAATCGTTCTTGCGATGGTGGTTGATACGGTTGCTATTCTTCTTGCGGGCGCCGTTGGGTATATGACCGGCTTGTTCGCAGTAGGCGAAGCGAACGTGATTGGTACGCTTGAATCGCTGTTCATCAATGCTTTTGTTGCCATCGAAGTCGCCAAAGCCATCGTACGGGGCATTTTCGCACCCCGGTACGATCAGCTTCGGTTGTTCAAAATGAATGATGATATCGCCGCGTATTGGGGGAAATGGCTGGAGCGACTGATCAGTTTTATCGGATATGGAATCCTCGTCGTTGTACCGCTTGCCAAATCACTGCTGTCGCCGATCCTCGGGCACATTATCGGCATATTGATCATGCTAAGCGTGTACGTCTATGCGGTACGAATAATATGGAAAAATGCTCGGTCTGTACGCGCACGCTTGCAACTCCGGGCACAAAGCTCTGCGACCGCTTTTTTCTCCACCCTGATTCGGATGCTGGCGCGTACTTGGCATGCATTGGCAATCGCTTACTTTACGGTATTGCTGGTTGCCAGTCAGATCGCTCCGAGCGAGGCGCTACCTTTCATGGCAAAAGCTACTTTGCAAACGCTGGCCGCCGCCGGCCTTGGGCTGCTGCTCTCAGCCATTGCCAGCGCAATACTTCGACGTCGAATTGAATTATCGGAGGAGTTGCGCGCGCGTTTGCCGATGCTTGAGTTGCGCATTAATTCATATATTCCAGCAGCGTTGAAGGGGTTGAACTCATTGATTCTGGTGGTCGTTGTCCTGGTCGTTTTAGACGCCTGGAATGCGTTTAATCTAGCCACATGGGTTGCGTCGGAGAGCGGACGGGCTGTCATTTTTGCGGTTGTTCATAGTGCCATTGTGCTGACCATTGCAGCGGTCATATGGACGGTCGTCGCCAGTATTATCGAGCACCGTCTTAGTCCGGCACCTGGTCGGGGAGAGCCTAGCGAGCGAGAGAAAACTCTACTATCGCTCTTTCGCAATGCAGCCTTGGTCGTTATTGTCACTTTAACGATTCTGGTGGTGCTCTCACAGATTGGCATTGATATCGCACCTTTGATAGCAGGCGCGGGGGTTGCCGGGTTGGCAATTGGCTTTGGAGCTCAAAAGCTAGTACAGGATGTCATTACGGGCGTCTTTATCCAGCTTGAGAACGGCATGAATCAAAATGATGTAGTTGAAGTTGCGGGGATATTCGGCGTAGTCGAAAAGATCACTATTCGTTCTGTTGGGATACGCACCTTGGACGGCGGTTTTCATATGATTCCGTTCTCGTCCGTTGATAAGGTTTCCAACCACACGCGCGACTTTTCGTATCACTATGGAGAGTACGCAATCGCCTATCGCGAAGATGTTGATGATGCCATTCATCACTTGAAGCGCGCATTCGAAGAATTAATGCAAGACGAAGAAATAGCTGGTTCAGTCCTCGAAGAAATTTCCATCCCTGGCGTCACGTCGCTACACGAGCGCGGCTATAACATCAGAGTGTTGATCAAAACTCTTCCTGGAATGCAATGGGTAGTTCAACGTGCGTTCAATAAACTTGTCAAAAAACATTTCGATGCAGCTGGTATTGAATTACCTTATCCGCATACCGTGCTTCATCTTGGTCAAGACAAAAATGGAAAGGTAGCGCCGATCCCTTTCCGCGATGAAAACAGCGTGCTGCCGGCTTGACCAGCCTCTGCGCGGTACATGGCTGAAAAATTCGTCTTCGCCGTGCTTCTAATCCGGAACGGTACCTTAAAGGAAAGTATTAAAAACCAGTTCAGCTTTGATTCCGTACCGACGCTTCAAGTTGCCGCGAACTGCTGGCGCAGCATGTTTTTTTGCACTTTCCCCATGGTGTTCCTCGGAAGCTCGGCAACAAAAAAGATACGCTTCGGTATCTTGAAATTAGCAATTTTTGATTTCAATGCCGCGATCAGCGCGCTTTCCGCCAAATTTGCATTCGGTTTTGCGACAACTACCGCGACCACGGCTTCGCCGAAATCCGGATGCGGTATGCCGATGACGGCTGATTCGACCACGCCTTCCATCCCGTCGATCACCGATTCGATTTCCTTCGGATAGACGTTGTAGCCGCCGGAGATGATCAGATCCTTGCTCCGTCCGACGATGGCGAGATATCCGGTTTTGTCGAGCTTGCCGACATCGCCGGTTTTGAAATAGCCGTCGGACGTAAACTCTTCGGCAGTTTTTTCCGGCATTTCCCAGTAACCGCTGAAGACGTTCGGTCCCCTGACTTCGATATTGCCGATGTCGCCCGGAGCGCATGGCATGCCGTCCTGCGTCACTACGCGCACGCTCACTCCCGGCAATGGCAATCCGACGGTTCCTCCGATACGTTCGCCGTCATACGGGTTCGACGTCAGCATGGTCGTTTCACTCATGCCGTACCGTTCCAGTATCGTGTGGCCGGTGCGGCGAATGAACTCTTCGAAGGTGTCGGTCAATAGCGGCGCCGATCCGGAGATGAAAAGGCGCATGTTGCCGCACACCTCGCGCTTGAATGCCGGATCGCTCAACAGCCGCACGTAATAGGTCGGCACGCCCATGAACACGGTGGTGCGCGGCAAATGCCGAATCACTTCGGCGCTGTCGAATTTCGGCAGGAAAATCATCTTGCTGCCGTTCAGCAGCGCACCGTGCGATGCGACGAACAAGCCATGCACGTGAAACAGCGGAAGCGCATGCAGCAACACATCGCCTTGCTGCCAATGCCAGTAATCCTGAAGTACCTTGGCATTGGAGGCAAGATTTTCATGTGTGAGCATTGCCCCCTTGCTGCGCCCGGTGGTGCCGGAGGTATAGAGGATTGCCGCCAGATCGCCAGGCATGCGCGGCACGGTTTCAAAGCTGTCCGATTGATGGGCGGCGCGGGCCAGCAATGTACCGTCGCACTCTTCGCCCAGCGTAAAAACGTGCGATGCGCCCGATTTGAATGCGATGCCCGACACCCAGCCGAAATGCAGTGGCGAACAAACGACGACAGCGGGCTTCGCGTTGTCGACGAAATACTCGACTTCGCTCGCACGGTAAGCGGTGTTAAGAGGCAGGTAGACAAAGCCGGCACGCACGGCTGCCAGATAGAGCATCAGCGCTTCCGGCGATTTTTCGACCTGTACCGCGATACGCGAGTTTGGCGGCAGGTTCAGGCTGGTCAGAGAATTCGCTATTTTTGCGGTTGCGCGCTCCAGATCATCCCAGGAATAAAATCGTCCATCATGGGTTTCGATGCAGCAGGCGCTTCTGTCTTTGGGAAAGCGGGATACGAACAGGTTGTATAAATTGGCGTTCATCATGAATGAATTTAGCAGCCACGGAAATCGGGTTTTCGTTTTTCCAGGAAGGATTGAATGCCTTCGCGGTAATCTTCGGACTCCAGGAACGCAAAAGCCGTGCGCAATTCCGGTTCGGGGAACGGTTCCGGCGCTGGAGTCATGCGTCGTATCAACTGCTTGTTGGCTCTGGCTGCCAGTGGCGCACCTTGTACGATGCGCTTTGCGGTCACCAGTGCTTCGGTGAAAGCATCGTCCACGATCCGGTGTATCAGGCGCTTTTCTCTTGCTTCGCTCGCATTGAAGACGCGCCCTTCGAGCAGGATTTCCAGTGCGGTCGCCTTTCCGACGAGTTGCAGCAAGCCTTGCAGTTCACCTGGCGCCAGCGGAAAACCGAGGCGATTGATCGGTATTCCGAATCGGGACCTGGGCGACGCAATTCGCAAATCGCAGGCGCACGCGATTTCAAGGCCGCCGCCTACGCATACGCCATCGATTGCGGCAACCGTTGGATGGATACACGTTGAAATCGATTCCAGTGCATCGGCAATGAATTCGGTGTGATAGTCGATTCCTTGCTCGACCGTGCTGCGTACGGTTGCAAATTCTTCGATGTCGGCACCGGCAGCAAAGTTCGCGCCGTCACCGCGCACGATCACGCAGCGCAGCGACGTGTCTTGCGACAGGGCGGTAAAAATCTGTGCCAGCTTGCGCCACATCGCGACATCGATGGCATTCAGTTTGGCGGGATTGGACAGCGTGACTGTCGCGATCACGCCGCTCGTTGCAACAAGAATTTCAGACATGTTTTACGGCTCGGTGACTGGCGACCATTTCCTAATGCGGCTTCTTTCTGTAGGCAATCGCCAGCAATACGATTCCAAGAACAATCATCGGAAGCGACAGCATCTGGCCCGCCGAGATGGTGATGCCGATGAATGTCACTTCATAGTCCGGCGTGCGGAAATATTCGGTAAAGAAGCGGGCGCATCCGTAACCAAGTGCGAACAGGCCGCTGACAGCGAGCCGTGGCCTCGGCTTGCGTGCATACAGCCACAGCACGATGAACAGCAGCAACCCGTCCACCAGTGCCTGGTAAATCGGCGAAGGATGGCGCGGCAGATTGTCGACATTCGGCCAGATCATCGCCCATGGCAGCGATGCATCCGCAATACGTCCAGGCAACTCGGCATTGATAAAATTGCCGATCCGCCCCGCTGCATAGCCGAGCGGTACCAGCGGTGCAATGAAATCCATGATGTCCATCAGGTTGCGTCCTGCCTTGCGGCCCCAGATCGCCATCGCCACCATCACGCCGAGGAAGCCGCCGTGAAACGACATGCCGCCTTTCCAGACCGCGAGAATATCGGCCGGGTTGGCGAAATAATAGGCCGGGTTGTAAAACAGGACCTCTCCCAGCCTGCCGCCGATAACGACGCCCAGTACGCCGTAAAAAAGCATGTCATCCAGATGCTCCTTGTTCCAGCCGGCGGCCGCAATATGCGGTTGCCGGATGCGCAGCCGGCCCAGCGCGATGAACTGCGCGAATGCCAGCAGGTACATCAGGCCGTACCAACGTACCGCCAAAGGGCCAAGCGAGAAGGCGATCGGGTCGGGCATCGGATGGATCAGCATTTATTTTTTTCTTTCCTGATTTGTTGAGAGTTTCAAGAATGCCTGCAGCACCGGAGACGAATTGTCGCGCCGCCAGGCCAGACCGGTTTCGATCATTGGCGTGCGGTCTGACAGGAGCCGGTATTCCACACCGGGACGCTTGAGGTTAGAAACGGATTGTGGCACAAGAGCGATGCCCATGCCCGCCGAAACCAGTCCGACTATGGTTTGCATCTGGATTGCCTCTTGTCCGATATGCGGTGTCAGACCCGCGTCGCGAAAACACGCCAGGATCGCGTCGTGAAATGCGGGACCGATGCGACGCGGAAAAATAATCAGCGGCATGTCACTCACTGTTTTCAGTGCAATGGCCTTTTTGCCGCGAAGTGCACGCAGGCCTTGCGGCGCTGCCAGGATCAAGGGCTCAGACAGCATCGATGCGTAATCGAGTTCGTCCCTGAGCTTGTCCGGCAACGGTGAAATAAGCAGGCCGGCATCGATCCTCCCTTGTCCCAGATCGTCGAGTTGAACATCGGTTGTCGCTTCGCGCAATTCGATCTGCACCTGCGGATAATGCTCGCGGAATTCGCGCAACAGCGGCGGCAACACGCTGTAATCGGCAGTCGACACAAACGCCAGCGACAGCCGGCCGGATGCGCCGGTTGCGGCGCGTCTGGCCAGATCCGGCAAACTGCCGGCCTGCATGAGCAAACGCCGCGCTTCCGGCAGCAACGCCAGGCCGGCCGGCGTCAGCGCCACGCTGCGCCTGGTGCGAAAAAACAGCGGCGTGCCTAGCACTGCCTCCAGCGACTGGATGGTCTGGGACAGCGGCGGCTGGGTCATGTGCAAACGGGCAGCAGCGCGGCCAAAGTGCATTTCCTCGGCGACTGCCACGAAATAACGCAATTGCCGGAGTTCTATATTCATATGCATTTCGTATCAATAGTAACTGAATGATATATTTGACACTTGGCTTTGCGCAAGGCACTCTAGCCGATCATTTCCAGTTCAGGAGGCATCATGGCATTCAATCGCCGTTCGAAAAACATTACCCAGGGCGTTGCTCGCAGCCCGAACCGCTCGATGTATTACGCGATGGGTTATGAAAAGGACGATTTCGACAAGCCGATGATCGGCATTGCCAACGGGCATTCGACCATCACTCCATGTAATTCGGGACTGCAAAAGCTTGCCGACATCGCGATCAAGGCGATCAAGGATGCGGGCGCCAATCCACAGGTTTTCGGCACGCCGACGATTTCGGACGGCATGTCGATGGGCACCGAAGGCATGAAATATTCGTTGATTTCGCGTGAAGTGATTGCCGACTGCATCGAGACCGCCGTCAATGGTCAATGGATGGATGGATGCGTGGTGATCGGCGGCTGCGACAAGAACATGCCGGGCGGAATGATCGCAATGGCGCGCACCAATGTGCCAAGCATTTACGTCTATGGCGGTACCATCAAGCCGGGCAACTGGAAAGGCAAGGATCTGACCATCGTTTCAGCTTTTGAAGCGGTCGGCGAATTCACCGCCGGGCGCATGTCGCAGGAAGATTTCGACGGTATCGAGCGCAACGCGTGCCCGTCATCGGGTTCCTGCGGCGGGATGTACACCGCGAACACGATGTCTTCATCATTCGAGGCGCTCGGCATGGCGCTGCCGTACTCGTCGACGATGGCCAATCCCGACGATGAAAAAGTCGGTTCCGCGGCCGAATCGGCGCGCGTGCTGGTCGAAGCGGTCAAGCGCGACCTGAAGCCGCGCGACATCATTACGCGCAAGTCGATCGAAAACGCGGTATCGGTATTGATGGCGACTGGCGGTTCAACCAATGCAGTGCTGCATTACCTGGCAATTGCCCATGCCGCCGAAGTGGAGTGGACGATTGACGATTTCGAACGCGTTCGCCAGAAGGTGCCGGTCATTTGCGATTTGAAGCCATCCGGAAAGTATGTGGCCACTGACTTGCACAAGGCGGGCGGCATCCCGCAAGTAATGAAGATTCTTTTGAACGCCGGCTTGCTGCACGGCGATTGCATCACGATCACCGGCCGTACCATCGCGGAAGAACTGGCGAATATTCCCGATACGCCGCGTGCCGATCAGGATGTGATTCGTCCGATCGACCAGGCTTTGTACGAGCAGGGTCATTTGGCGATCTTGAAGGGTAACCTGTCGCCGGAAGGATGCGTCGCGAAAATCACCGGCTTGAAGAATCCGGTGATCACCGGTCCGGCCCGCGTCTTCAACGACGAATATACTGCGATGGATGCAATCCTTGCCGACAAGATCAAGGCGGGCGACATTCTGGTGCTGCGCTATCTCGGCCCGAAAGGCGCGCCCGGCATGCCGGAAATGCTGGCGCCGACATCGGCCATTATCGGCAAGGGTCTCGGCGAGTCGGTGGGCTTGATTACCGACGGCCGCTTTTCTGGCGGGACCTGGGGCATGGTGGTGGGACATGTGGCGCCGGAAGCGTATGCCGGCGGCACCATCGCATTCATAGAAGAGGGCGATTCGATTACGATCGATGCACATCAGCAGTTGATTCAGCTGAATGTGGCAGAGGATGAAATTGCGCGCCGCCGCGCGGCATGGAAGCCACCGGCACCCAAATACACACGCGGTGTGCTCGCCAAATTTGCTGCATTGGCTTCTTCTGCCAGCAAGGGCGCAGTTACCGGTTGACAGAACGGCGATACCAATAAAAAAGCCGGAACTTTCCGGCTTTTTTGAGTAACTGTGTCGAAACAACTGTCAGGGGGCTGGACGCTAGCGCTTCTTGAAAGCCTTTTCGACGCGCTCTTTGCGCAATCTGTCGCTTTCATCGTGCGCCTTGCGCTTGTCCAGTCCAAGGGCACTTTCGATGAATTCGAACCACAAGAATGCGATGCCCATCAGACCGACAATCCACCACCAGGAAAGCTCCGCGAAAGGACCAATCTCGAAATAACGTAATGCGACCAGCCCGGCAATAATGATGATAAGTGGCATAAATTCTCCCTTTCCAGCAGGATATTGTTAAAGACTGTAACGGTCAATGGAAGGATCGTGCAGTGGTGCTAGTCTGATGTTTTATTGGAACGCGATTCCATGCCATGGTGAAAGCAGGCTAAAATATCGTGTCTGATCAATTGGAGAATGCAATGAAATATCGTTCGTTAATCGTATTGGCTGCCGCAACCTTGGTGTCGGGCGCGGCAATGGCGAATGCCGATTTGGCAAAAGCGAAGAACTGCATCGCCTGCCACGCGGTAAATAACAAGGTAGTTGGCCCGGCATTCAAAGATATAGCGAAAAAATACGCAGGTCAAAAAGACGCCGAAGACAAGTTGACTCAAAAAGTCTTGAAAGGCAGCAGCGGCGTATGGGGCGCAATACCGATGCCCGCGAACGGACAGGTCAGCGAGGCAGAAGCCCGAACCCTGGTGAAATGGATTCTGTCGTTGAAGTAAATTTTGCTTTGACCAAAAAAAAGCGCTCGGAAGAGCGCTTTTTCATTTTCCGGCTTCTATGCTGAATTCGCGTATTTGTTCGAACGCCGCAAAAAGCGCCCGGTCGGAATATCCGGGCGCTCGCTCAACAAGTCATGCTTATTTCGTTACGGCCAATTGCGACCGTTTGCCGTCTTTGTAAGTGTACAGAGTCAGGGTGCCGTTCTTGATATCACCTTTCGAATCGAAAACGATCGGTCCGGTAACGCCCTTGTAACTGATCTTGGCCAATTCCGGCAAGTATTTCGAAGGTTCTGCAGACTTGGCTTTTTGCATCGCGGCCGCCATTACCATGGTCGCGTCATACACATAAGGCGCATAGAGTTTGACGTCGACATTGAATTTCTTTTGATATGCCGCCTTGAAGTCTTCCAGGCCTTTTTTCTCGGTAGCCTCGACGCCGCCTGCTTCAGCGCAAACGACCTGACCATCAGCCATGCTGTCGCCCGCGAGCGACGGCAGCTGTTCGGTACAAATGCCATCGCCGCCCATGAATTTGGCATCGATGCCGAGCTGCTTCATTTGGCGCAACATCGGACCGCCAACCGCATCCATGCCGCCAAAGAAAATAATGTCCGGTTTCTTGCCCTTGATTGAAGTCAGAATTGCATTGAAATCGGTGGCTTTGTCATTGGTGAACTGTTTGGACACAATTTTGACGCCAGCTTTTTTCGCTGCTTTGGCGAATTCCTCGGCAACACCTTGTCCGTAGGCAGTACGGTCGTCGATCACAGCGACGGTTTTTGCATTCAGTGTTTTTGCTGCATAACGGCCAAGCGCACCACCGAGCTGGCTGTCATTGGCGACTACCCGAAACGTCGTCTTGTAGCCTTGTTGGGTATATTTCGGATTGGTTGCCGATGGCGATATCTGGGGGATGCCGGCATCATGGTAGATCTTCGATGCAGGAATGGTGGTGCCGGAATTCAAGTGACCGATAACGCCATTGACCTTCGCATCGACCAGTTTCTGAGCGACCGCAGTGGCCTGTTTCGGGTCGGCAGCATCGTCTTCGGACAAAAGCACGAATTTGACTTTCTTGCCTCCAATGGTCGTTCCTTTGGCATTCAATTCATCGATTGCCATCTTCGCACCGTTTTCATTGTCCTTCCCTAGGTGCGCAATGGCGCCCGAGAGAGGGGCGACATGGCCGATTTTTATCACTTGTTCTTGTGCCGATGCCGATCCTGCCAGCACGAAAGCAATCGCACCAGCCAATGGAATCACCGTGGTCTTGAGCTCCATAAATCTTCTCCTAAGGATTGAAAAGTTACAAGGTTGCTGCAACACTGATCTACTCGAATTTCCAAACATGCTGACGTTACCTCAGAAAAATTGGTTCGAGAAGAGGCTTTCCAAGGTTTTTTTATCTTTATACAATGTTTGCATGCCTAAATTTCATTCCCTCGATAAAGTTGATCGCAAGATTCTGAATCTCTTGCAAAAAGACAACCAGATTCCTACTCGTGTACTGGCCGACAAGGTACATATTTCTCAACCGACCTGCCTGCGCCGCATGCGGGACCTGCGCGAGGCCGGCATAATCAGCGCCGATGTCGCAATGGTGGATCCATTCGCGTTAGGCTACGGCATGCTGGCATTTCTGGAAGTGTCGCTGAATAATCAGTCGGATGACCGCATGCTGGAATTCGAGGCGCGGATGGGCAAGGAAGCAGAAGTGATGCAGTGTTATTTTGTTTCAGGCGATTACGATTATTTTCTGGTGGTCCATGTCATCGACATGGATGCCTATTATCAGTTCGTACGCCGCGTCATCTCAGGGTCGGGCAACGTCCGTCATTTCCAATCACGCTTCCCGATGAAGCGCGCCAAGTTCGCTACCCGGATCGCATTTGACGAGAAAGCGGCAGAAGTGCAAGTACGCATCGCAAAGTAAGCATTTCGTATTGGAACGAACGGTTCTGCAGATAGCCAGTCGAAGCGGCGGCTGATTGAGCGCGTTGCACCGGAAAGGCGCAGTCCTCGTTTGGAAAAGCAAAGAAAAAACTGATAGAAAAGAGAACAGGCTGGCATCTGAGTGATGCCAGCCTTTTTTAAAGCGGGATTAGGCCTGGACCGGTCGGACGGTAACCGGTTGACTGGTCCCGGTCTGCGGCATGCCGGTAAACGCAAAATCAACTTCCGGTCGACGGCCTGACACGATATCCGCAATTGCCCGTCCCGATCCGCAACCCATGGTCCAGCCGAGTGTGCCGTGTCCGGTATTCAGGAACAGATTGCTGATCCTGCTTTTACCGATGTAAGGCACGTTCGACGGTGTCAGGGGACGCAGGCCGGTCCAGTAAATCGGATTGTCGTAATCGCAGGCTTCCGGGAACAATTCGCGCGTACGGCGCGTAATCGCTTCACAGCGAGTCGTATTCAATTCCCGGGTATAGCCGTTCAATTCGCAAGTGCCGGCAACGCGCAATCGGTCCCCAAGGCGCGATACAACCAGCTTGTAGCCGTCATCGGTCAAGGACACCGACGGCGCGGCATCCGGGTTGGTGACGGCGTACGTTGCGGAATAGCCCTTGCCAGGATAAATCATCAGGTCAATGCCCAGCGGTTTTACCAATGGGACCGAGAAGCTGCCCATTGCCAATACAAAAGCATCTGCACGCAGTACCTGATGACGGCCATCCGGGCTGATGACTTCAACGCCGGTGATTCTGGCTGCGGCACCAGTGCCTTCAGTCAACAGGCGGGTTACGGTGGTATTGAATTGAAAATCCACGCCGGCTTCCTGAGCCTTGGCGGCAAGCCCGGTGGTGAACTTGTAGACATCGCCTGATTCATCGGTGGCGGTGAAATCGCCGCCGACGATTTTGTCCCGAATTTTTGCCAGCGCCGGCTCGATTTTTACGACTTCATCGGCACTGATCGAGTCGCGCGGGCAGCCAAGTTCGCGCATCAGCTTCGCTGCCGGTAGTGACTCTTCAAAGTCTTTCTGATCGGTATAAAAATGCAGAATGCCTTGCGTCAGATAATCGTAATTGACATCGGTCTCCGCGCGTATTGCCTGCAAGGTCTGACGACTATATTCGGAAATCGCGACGATCTGGCGGATGTTGTATGCGGTACGGGACGGCGTGCATTCGCGCAGGAAACTCATTCCCCATTTCCACTGCAACCACTCGGGACGCAGTCGGAACAATAGCGGAGCGTCTTCCTGACCCAGCCATTTCAATACCTTCATTGGCGCTGCAGGATTGGCCCAAGGTTCTGCATGCGACACGGAAATTTGCCCGCCGTTCGCGAAACTGGTTTCCTGCGCCGCTCCAGGCTGGCGCTCGATGACGGTAACGTCATGACCCGACTTGTTCAAAAACCACGCGGAAGCGGTACCGATAATGCCTGAACCCAAGACGATGACTTTCATTGCGATCTCCGTTATTCAATACCGAGATTGTAGAAAGTTACCGATTACTTGAGTATTCAATGCAGGGCTGTTTATTTTTATTTTTGAATAAAAAAATTCATGAACTGTTTGAAAAAACAAAAAATTCAAGAATATTTTAATTATTTCGCTTCTGTAAGCGCATGATTTCCTGCGAGACGGCGTTGGCGACTACTTGCTCCAGGCTTTCATGCAAACCGCTCTTGATGTCGGATGCCAGGCCTTCGACCGCGATTTGAAGCACGTCGGCTAGATGATCTCTTACCTGCTGTTCCAGCACTGCGTCAATTCGCCCAAGGATGCGGCGCAGAATGCGTTCCCGGATCTTGCGTTCGAGCCGTTTCCATTCCTCGTTGTTCCAGTGAGAAAGCATTTCGACTTCCAGCGCTTCGACGTTATGCTCATCGAACCGCGTGGCACCAATGGTCTGCTCCGGCATCGCTGAAGCGCTTTCCTGCTCGGGCGAATCGATAATTTCAGTCAGGACCGGTATGCCCGGGTCGCGGGACGATGAATTCATGCTTTTTCCGCGACAAAATGAGTGAGAGGGTAGCCGCGCTCTTTGTAAAAGCGGTAACGCTCGCGGCCCGCGAGAGTGTCCGCTTCGTCCGGCGAGATGATTTCGAACATCCGCTCGAAGCGGGCAAAGTGTGCGGGCGCGGCGGAAGAAAGATTAATCAGTATCTGATGATGCGGCAATTCCGCTGCATCGCTGTCGGCCAGCACCACCGGTGTCTGCGCAGCAAGCGGATTGTCGGCTGTTACGTGCGGCAGGAAATCGAGGTCCGAAAAGGTCCACAGCGCGTCATCGAGCGTCGCGAGCTGGTCGCGATCCGCAGTCAACATCACAATTTTGCATTTGGCTGCGCGTGCTTTGCGCGCCAAACGGCAGGCATACGAAATTTTATCGGGAACGTTGCTATGGAAGTCGATGCGCGTCATGTCTTTTGCATTTCTGCAGGGTCTTGGCCGGTTGATTGCGGCGCTCTCATCGCGAAGCTAAAAACGGAATCCAGGCGGTGCATTTCCGATTGCCGGCGGCAAATCTTCGGCCGGCTTGACTGCGGCCTGCTCGCTGACGCTTTTTTCGGCTGTGACCGCTTTGACCGGGGGCGCGGCGGCTTCCGCCGGCGGATTTCGATACGAAGAGGGTAATTTGCTGGTTTCAGGATAGCCTGCCGCCGTCAAGCCTGCTGTCCAGCCGCTGGACTCAAATCCTTTGTGCTTGTTTCGCCCGACGACCAGCAGCGGCAACTGCGCATCTCCGCCAGCCTGGCGCAGTCGCGCGATGTCCTCGTTGGTGGTGACGGTTTTTTCGGCAAATGGAATTCCGCGGCCGGTCAGCAATGCGCGACCGGCATCGCAAGGCGCGCATTGAGGCGACGAATACAGCGTGACGGGACTGTTCCTGACCGTCTCTGCCAACTCATAGGGAAGATTGACTGTTGCACTGCTGCCGAAGCTCACTGCTTTTTGCTCCACCTGTTTGGCGGCAGGCGGGGGCGGTACGTCACTGTACGTCACCTTTCCGTCCGGTCCGACCCACTTGTAAAGCTGCTGCGCATGTGCGCCTGCCGCAAACAGAAGAATCAAAAGCAGGGATAATTTTTGAGCGTGCTTCATATCGTTCGTTCCCGTCTTGTTAATGCCATCTTGCTGTCACTGCCTTGATATTACTGCCTTGCCAACACTGACTTGCCATCGTTTACGCAGTCATGCCGTTATGCCGCAGCAGAGCGTCGATGGTCGGCTCCCTGCCGCGGAACGCCTTGAATGACTCCAGCGCCGGACGCGAACCGCCTACCGCCAGTATTTCAGTTTGAAATTTCAGGCCGGTATCGGCCAGCCGGGCCTGATCGCCGGCCGCAACCGCTTCTTCAAACGCACCATAGGCGTCCGCCGACAGCACTTCCGCCCACTTGTAGCTATAGTAACCTGCGGCATACCCGCCTGCAAAGATGTGGCTGAAGGAGTGTTGGAAACGGTTGAATGCCGGTGGAATGATCACTGCAACCTGGTTGCGCACCTGGTTGATTACATCCTGTACCGTCCCGGCGCCATGTGGATCATGATCGTAGTGCAAATGCATATCGAGCAAGGAAAACTCTACCTGGCGCAGCGTCTGCAGACCAGACTGGAAGTTCTTGGCCGCGGTCATCTTGTCAAAGAGTTCACGCGGCAGCGGATTGCCGGCCTCGGCGTGCGCCGTCATGTGCTGCAGAACATCCCACTCCCAGCAAAAGTTTTCCATGAACTGGGACGGTAATTCGACCGCGTCCCATTCCACGCCGGCGATGCCGGATACACCCAATTCATCGACCTGCGTCAGCATGTGATGCAATCCATGTCCGAATTCATGGAACAAAGTGGTTACTTCGTCATGCGTGAAAAGTGCCGGCTTTGCTGTGCCATCGACGACGGACGGTTCGGTGAAATTGCAGACCAGGTAAGCAACCGGCGTTTGCACTCCGTTGGGCAAAGTGCAACGGCTGCGCGCGTCGTTCATCCACGCACCGCCGCGTTTTCCGGTGCGGGCGTACAGGTCCAGATAAAACTGGCCTATCAAGCGGCCGTTCTTCTCGATCCTGAAAAACTTGACGTCCTTGTGCCATGCGGCGGCGGTATCCGGTTTGATTTCCACCGAAAACAGGCGTTGAACCATGCGAAACAATCCATCGATTACTTTCGGTTCGGGGAAATACTGCTTCACTTCTTGTTCCGAAAATGCGTAGCGCTGCTCGCGCAGCTTTTCCGACGCATAGGTCATGTCCCACGCTTCGAGTTGATCGATGCCGAGTTCATTTTTGGCAAACGCCCGCAATTCGGCCAGATCTTTTTCGGCGAACGGGCGTGCACGCGTGGCCAGGTCTTCCAGAAAATGGATTACCTGGTCCGGCGTTTCGGCCATTTTCGCTACCAGCGACACTTCCGCAAAATTTTTGTAGCCAAGCAGCCTGGCTTCTTCATTGCGCAACTTCAGGATATCGACGATATTCTGCGTGTTGTCCCAGTCCGGCTTGCCTCCAAGTTCGGATGCCTTGGTCGCATTGGCGCGGTACATGGCTTCGCGCAGCGCACGATTATCCGCATATTGCAGAATCGGGAAATACGATGGAAAGTGCAGCGTGAACTTGAATCCCGGCTTTCCGGCCTTTTCCGCCGCCGCGCGCGCTGCCTGTTTTGCATCGTCAGGCAGGCCGGCCAATTGCGATTCATCGTCGACAAACAATGCAAAATCGTTCGTCACGTCGAGCACGTTTTCGGAAAATCTGGTGGTCAGTTCGGCCTGCTTTTCCTGGATTTCGGCAAATCTCGCTTTTTTATCCTCTGGAAGCTCCGCGCCTCCCAGGCGAAAATCGCGCAACGCGTTTTCAATTATTTTTCGTCGAGCGGGGGACAGCGCGGAAAACTCCGGACCATCGCTCAATGCCTTGTATTTTTCAAACAGCGCCAGATTTTGCGCCAGTGCGGTCCAGAATTCGGTCACCTTCGGCAGATTTTCATTATAGGCGGCGCGCAATTCGGGCGTGTCGACCACCGAGTTGAGGTGACCGACGATACCCCAGGCCCGTCCCAGTTTTTCTGTTGCATCTTCTAGCGGTTCGACAAAGTTGCTCCAGCTTACCGCTTGCATAGGTGCTTCGAGCAAAGCGATTACCTTTCGGTTGTGTTCGAGCAATTGATCTATTGCGGGAGTGACATGTTCCGGCTTGATTGCATCAAAGCGCGGTAAATCGGAAAAATCGAGAAGTGGATTCTGGGATTTGGACATTAAGTTAAGTTCTTTCAGCAGCTTCAATAGTGTTAACCAGCAACATGGTGATGGTCATCGGACCGACGCCTCCGGGTACCGGTGTGATGTAACCAGCCACCTCGCTGACGTTGGCAAAGTCGACATCGCCGCACAACTTGCCGTTATCGTCACGGTTCATGCCGACATCGATTACCACGGCGCCTGGTTTGATCATGTCGGCAGTGATTGTGTTCCGCCTGCCTACCGCGGCGACGATAACATCGGCCTGGCGCGTGTGATACGAAAGATCGGGTGTGCCGCTATGGCATATGGTGACAGTGGCGTTGGCTTGCAATAGCAATAGCGCCATCGGTTTGCCTACGGTGTTGCTGCGCCCCACGACGACCGCATGCTTTCCGCGCAGATCGTAACCGGTGCTTTCGATCAGTTTCATGCAGCCATAAGGCGTGCATGGCCGAAACCCTGGCAGTCCTGTCAAGAGCTCGCCGGCGCTCAGCACCGAATATCCGTCTACATCCTTATGGGTGGCGATTGCTTCGATTACCTTGTGCGGATCGATATGCTTGGGCAATGGCATCTGGACCAGAATGCCGTGAACCGATGGGTCCCGATTAAGCGAATCGATTTTTCCGAGCAGCTCAGATTCGGACAAGCTGCCCTCGTATTTTTCGAACACAGAATGGAAACCGACATCGGCACAAGCCTTGACCTTGTTCCTGACATAGACATGGCTGGCCGGATCGTCGCCGACCAGAATGACCGCCAATCCCGGTTGCTTGCCATGCGCAGTAAGAATGGCGGCGCGCTTGGCTACTTCTGCGCGCAATGATTGGGAGAGCTGTGTTCCGCTGATAAGTTGTGCAGGCATGGTATGGGTCGGAGGATAGAAAGATAAAGCAGGATTATAAATCGACCGGTTCCGCGACTGTTACGCGATTGCCTGACGCGCGCACTTGGCCAGAAATCCGATGGAAATTATCGGCACTTTAGATGCGTCGAAGTTGTCTACACGCTCAGAATGCAGGTCGACATTCGGCTCGGACAATTCCATAATATGATATTTAATATCGTAATTTGAAAATATGAAAAAGTCCTGTTAATATATTTCATAGAAAAAAATAAAACACAGGTGCCGGCACAACCTGCTTGCCTGCTTCGAACGGACAATCAATAGGAGACATCTGATCATGTCAGCCCAGCTCGACCAACTCACGGCACAAGCCGCCAATGACCCCGATGTAATGGAAACGCGAGAGTGGCTTGATGCACTCGAAGCCGTCATCGAAAACGAAGGTCCGGAGCGGGCACATTATCTGATGGAGCGCATGCTCGACCTAGCTCGCCGGCGCGGCGCATCGGTTCCGTTTTCCAGCAACACTGCCTACGTCAACACGATTCCTGCCCATCTGGGCGAACACAGTCCGGGCAATCTTGAGTATGAAGAGCGACTGCGTTCCTGGATGCGGTGGAACGCGATGGCCATGGTGGTCAAAGCCAATCGCGCCGATGGCGATCTTGGCGGCCATATTTCCAGCTTCGCGTCGCTGGCCAACATGCTTGGCACAGGTTTCAACCATTTTTGGCATGCGCCGACCGAAGACCACGGCGGCGACCTGCTTTATTTCCAGGGACATTCATCGCCGGGCATCTATGCGCGTGCTTTTCTGGAGGGTCGCCTGACCGAAGAACAGCTGCTCAATTTCCGCCGTGAGGTCGACGGCAAAGGATTGTCGTCATACCCGCATCCGAAACTGATGCCGAATTTCTGGCAGTTCCCGACCGTTTCGATGGGCCTGGGTCCGTTAATGGCAATTTATCAGGCGCGCTTTCTGAAGTATCTGCATGCGCGCAGCATCGCCGATACCGAAAAACGCAAGGTATGGGTTTTCTGCGGCGATGGTGAAATGGACGAGCCGGAATCGATGGGCGCAATCGGCGTGGCGGGACGCGAGACGCTCGACAATCTGGTCATGATCGTCAATTGCAACTTGCAACGTCTCGACGGGCCAGTACGCGGCAATGGCAAGATCATCCAGGAACTCGAAGGCGAATTCCGAGGCGCGGGCTGGAACGTCATCAAGGTCATCTGGGGCAGTTACTGGGACGACTTGCTGGCACGCGACAAGGAAGGCATTTTGCAGCGGGTGATGATGGAAAGCGTCGATGGCGAATACCAGAACTACAAGGCCAAGGATGGCGCATACGTGCGCAAGCATTTCTTCGGCAAGCATCCGAAGCTGCTGGAGATGGTCAGCAAGATGTCCGACGACGATATCTGGCGCCTGAATCGTGGCGGCCACGATCCGCACAAGATTTATGCGGCATTCAAACAGGCGCAGGAACACAAGGGGCAGCCAACGGTACTGCTGGTCAAGACGGTAAAGGGCTTCGGCATGGGCAAGTCGGGCGAGGCGCGCAATACCGCGCACCAGACCAAAAAACTGGACGACACGGCGGTCCGGGAAATGCGCGACCGTTTCGCGATCCCGATTCCGGACGATCAACTGGCCGAGATTCCTTTTTTCAAACCGTCCAAGGATTCACCGGAGATCAAGTATCTGCATGAGCGTCGCCAGGCATTAGGCGGCTATTTGCCGCAACGGCGCATGAAGGCGGATGAGACGTTGCCGGTACCGGAACTGTCGGCGTTCAAGGCGGTGCTCGATCCGACTTCCGAAGGGCGGGAAATCTCGACGACGCAAGCCTACGTGCGCGTCATTTCCATATTGTTGCGCGACGCCAATCTGGGTCAGCGCGTGGTGCCGATCCTGGTCGATGAAACCCGCACCTTCGGAATGGAAGGACTGTTCCGGCAGATCGGCATCTTCAATCAGCAAGGCCAGTTGTATGAGCCGGTCGACAAGGATCAGGTCAGCTATTACCGCGAAGACAAGGCCGGCCAGATTTTGCAGGAAGGCATAAATGAAGCGGGCGCAATGTGCTCATGGATCGCGGCTGCGACATCCTATTCGAGCAATAATCGCGTGATGATCCCGTTCTACACGTTCTACTCGATGTTCGGCCTGCAGCGCGTCGGCGATCTGGTGTGGGCATCGGGCGACATACGCGCACGCGGATTCCTGATGGGTGGGACTGCCGGGCGCACCACGTTGAACGGTGAAGGCTTGCAGCACGAAGACGGCCACAGCCATGTACTGGCGTCGACGATTCCGAACTGCCTGCCGTACGATCCGACCTTTGCGCACGAAGTCGGGGTGATCCTGCATGACGGTTTGAAACGCATGATCGAGAGACAGGAAGATGTGTTTTATTACATCACGCTGATGAACGAAAACTACAGCCATCCAGGACTCAAACCCGGCCAGGAGGAAGGGATTCTGAAGGGGCTGTACCTGCTGCAGGAAGGTGCCGCCAAAACCAAGCATCGCGTTCAGTTGATGGGATCCGGTACCAGTCTGCGCGAAGTGATTGCCGCTGCCGATCTGCTGAAAAATGACTGGGGTATCGGCGCCGACATCTGGTCGGCACCATCGTTTACGCTGTTGGCGCGCGATGGGCAGGATGTCGAGCGCTGGAACATGCTGCATCCTTCCGAAAAACCGCGCGTCGCCTATGTCACTCAATGCCTGCTCGACACCACAGGTCCGATCGTTGTATCGACTGATTATATGCGTACTTTTGCCGAGCAGATTCGTGCTTTCGTGCCGAAGGGAAGAAGCTACAAAGTGCTGGGCACCGACGGTTTCGGACGCTCCGATACGCGGGCCAAGCTACG
This sequence comes from Oxalobacteraceae bacterium, assembly GCA_036675035.1. Taxonomy (GTDB): domain Bacteria; phylum Pseudomonadota; class Gammaproteobacteria; order Burkholderiales; family Burkholderiaceae_D; genus MESE01. The sequence continues at coordinate 378 of JAKFFO010000204.1, read as the reverse complement.
CGAATTTTTTGAAGTGAATCGCTATTTCGTGGCGATTGCAGCACTCAAATCGCTGGCGGATGAAGGATCGCTTTCGGCATCCGTCGTCACCCAGGCAATTGAAAAATACGGTATCAATTCGAACAAGCCGAATCCCGTAACGGTGTAGTCGACAATAACAAATTCCTGTACCTTCGAGAATAAGGCCGGGGTGAGAGTGGGTTCTGTTCTTTGTAGTCAACCACCTCTCACTCCGGTCCTCTTCTGAAGCAATAGGGTGAGAACGGAGCTGCGCTATGAGCATTCAAGAAATCAAGGTGCCGGACATCGGTGACTTCAAGGAAGTGGAAGTGATCGAACTGCTGGTCAAGCCGGGCGATACGGTCAAGGCCGACCAGT
>JAKFFO010000039.1:0-31669 GCA_036675035.1 Oxalobacteraceae bacterium | reverse complement strand
TTACGCGCTACGAGATAGAACCGGCCACCGGCGTCAAAGGCAGCCAGATCGTCGGACTTGCGCGCGACTTGGCCCGAGCGCTGTCGCTGACGTCGATTCGTGTGGTTGAAACCATTCCAGGTAAAAATTACATGGGGCTGGAGCTACCCAATCCGAAGCGGCAGATCGTGCGCCTGACCGAGATTCTCGGCTCCAAGGTATATAACGACGGCGTGTCGAGCCTTACCATCGCACTGGGCAAGGATATCGCCGGCCACCCGGTGGTGGCCGATCTGGCAAAGATGCCGCACCTGCTGGTGGCGGGCACCACCGGATCCGGAAAATCGGTGGGCATCAACGCCACCATTCTGTCGCTGTTATACAAGTCGGATCCGAACCAGGTTCGCCTGATCCTGATCGATCCGAAAATGCTGGAGTTGTCGATTTACGAAGGTATCCCGCATTTGCTGGCGCCGGTCGTGACCGACATGCGCCAGGCCGGTCATGCGCTCAACTGGGCGGTCGCGGAAATGGAGCGCCGCTATAAGCTGATGTCCAAGCTCGGCGTCCGCAATCTTGCCGGGTACAACAACAAGATTGCAGATGCTGAAAAGAGCGAACAGAAGATTCCGAATCCGTTCAGCCTGACGCCGGATGCGCCTGAGCCTCTTGAAAAACTGCCTACCATCGTCATTATTATTGATGAGCTGGCGGACCTGATGATGGTGGTTGGAAAGAAAATCGAAGAGCTGATCGCCCGGATTGCGCAAAAAGCGCGTGCTGCGGGCATCCATCTGATTCTGGCGACGCAGCGCCCATCGGTCGATGTGATTACCGGACTGATCAAAGCCAATATCCCGACCCGCATCGCATTCCAGGTCAGCAGCAAGATCGACTCACGCACCATTCTTGATCAGATGGGAGCCGAAGCGCTGCTCGGGATGGGCGACATGCTGTACATGCCGCCGGGTACAGGACTCCCGGTTCGCGTGCATGGCGCATTTGTATCCGATGAAGAAGTCCATCGCGTTGTCGATCACCTGAAATCCCAGGGGGAACCGAATTACATTGAGGGAATCCTAGAAGGCGGCGTTTCGGAAGATGGCATCGACGGTGCGCCTGGAAGCGAAGGAGCGCCCGGCGGCGAAGCCGATGCGTTGTATGATCAGGCAGTCGCAGTTGTGCTGAAGAATCGCCGGGCATCGATTTCATTGGTACAACGGCATTTGCGAATCGGGTATAACCGTGCCGCCCGCTTGCTGGAACAGATGGAACAGAGCGGCCTGGTTTCTACCATGCAGTCGAACGGCAACCGGGAAATCCTGGTGCCGGCAGGAAACACAGAATAGGATCAACACTTTGAACCAACAACATAGATTGCAGTCTCGTTTCTCCCGCTTTCGGATGATCGGGCCCTTGCTGGTGGCTTGTGTGCTGGCTTTGCCTGTGTTTGCGCATGCGTCTGCGCTGGAGCAGTTCAAGTCGTTCGTCGCGAGCACCAAGGCAGCGAAAGGCGAGTTCACGCAGCGCCAGCTCAAAAGCAGCGATACCAGTGACGGCAACATGAAGATATCGAATCCGTCCACCGGTACATTTCAATTTGCGCGACCGGGAAAATTCATCTGGACCTACCAGAAGCCGTACGAACAGGTGCTGCAAGCCGACGGTGAAAAACTCTATATCTACGACAAGGACTTGAATCAGGTAACGATCAGAAAGCTGGGCAATGCGCTCGGTTCATCGCCCGCTGCCATTCTGTTCGGAAGCAACGATCTGGAAAAGAATTTTATCCTCAAGGATGCCGGCGTCAAAGACGGCGTGGAGTGGCTGCAAGCCACGCCGAAGGCAAAGGACACGACTTTCGACCAGATTGGTATCGGATTGCGAAACGGCGTTCCGGTGGCGATGGAACTGCGCGATTCGTTCGGCCAGGTGTCGCTGCTATCATTTACCAAGTTCGAGAAAAACCCGCCGATGGCAGAAAATCAGTTCAAATTTTCCGTACCCAAGGGTGCGGACGTATTTCAACAATAGGCAGTCGTCAGGTGCGCATCAAATTGGTTCAGTTTTTTCGCAACCCCGACATGTACGTCGGGTCCGATGCATGAATGAGTACAGCCCTCTCGGGAAAAATGACATCGATCCCGCTGGCTGAGCGTCTTCGGCCTCGCTCGCTGGATGAAGTAATCGGTCAGCAGCATTTGCTCGGTGCAGGCAAACCGATGCGCGTTGCGTTTGAATCGCGCGAACCGCATTCGATGATCCTGTGGGGGCCGCCAGGCGTTGGCAAAACGACCCTGGCCCGGCTGATGGCTGACGGCTTCGATGCGGAATTCATCGCCTTGTCGGCGGTGCTGTCCGGTGTCAAGGACATACGCGAAGCAGTCGAACGCGCGCAAGTGATACGCGCCAACTCCGGCCGGCGCACTATCCTGTTCGTCGATGAAGTACATCGATTCAACAAGAGTCAGCAGGATGCATTTCTGCCGCATGTGGAAAGCGGGCTGTTTACCTTTATCGGTGCGACCACCGAAAATCCATCGTTTGAAGTCAATAGCGCGCTGCTGTCGCGGGCGTCGGTGTATGTGCTCAAGTCATTGCCGGATGACGATCTCGGCACTCTTCTGGAGCGTGCCTGCAGCAGTGAATTGGGCGGACTGCGTTTTTCCGACGATGCGAAGTCGATATTGATTGCAAGTGCCGATGGCGACGGCCGAAAGCTTCTCAATAATCTGGAAATCGTGTCGCATGCGGCGCTTGCCAAAGGCCAAACGGAAGTCGATGCAAGTCTGCTGGCGGAATGTCTCGGTGATTCTCTGCGCCGTTTCGACAAGGGCGGGGACGCATTTTATGACCAGATATCGGCGTTGCATAAATCGGTGCGCGGCTCGAATCCGGATGCCTCGTTGTACTGGTTTGTCAGAATGCTCGACGGTGGCGCCGACCCGCGTTATCTGGCGCGCCGCATCATTCGCATGGCAAGCGAGGATATCGGACTTGCCGACCCGCGTGCGTTGCGACTGGCGCTGGATGCAACGGAAACCTATGAGCGGCTCGGTACTCCGGAAGGCGAACTGGCGCTGGCGCAGGCAGTCATTTACCTGGCGTGTGCCGCCAAATCCAATGCGGCTTACAATGCTTACAATGCCGCGCGTGCATTCATAGGCAAGGACAAATCCCGGCCGGTACCCGAGCATTTGCGTAATGCACCGACCCGGTTAATGAAAGAGCTGGGCTACGGCAAACTGTACCGCTACGCCCATGACGAGCCGGATGCTTACGCCGCCGATGAAACCTATCTTCCGGACGGAATGTCGGATCCGCACTGGTATCTTCCGACCTCTCGCGGACTCGAAGCGAAGATCGCCGAGAAACTGGCATACCTGGAATCGCTCGATCGAGCAGCCCGGCAAAGCAACAAAAAATAATCATAGTCTTCGCTTTCGGCAAGAATAGGCACGCTGCACTTGCGCTGAAACCATCGTGGTTTCAACTCGCTTGATCTTTTCCCATGCGACGACCGTGCGGCGCTTGATACAATGGCGGTTTCGAAATTCGACCCGTGTAAGCGCCCATGATCGACATCCAACTCCTTCGCAAAGATATTGATACCGCCGCGGCCCGCCTGGCCGCACGTAAATTCCCGCTGGATATTTCGGCATTCAATGCGCTTGAAGCGGAACGCAAGCATATTCAGACCCGTACCGAAGAGTTGCAGAGCAAACGCAACACGCTTTCCAAGCAGATCGGCATCCTGAAAGGAAAAGGCAAAGATGCGACTTCCGTGATGAACGAGGTAACCGGAATCGGTGACGAACTGAAAGCCTCGGCCGCACGATTGGAAGAAATACAGGCCCGGATCAGCGAGTTCATGCTCGCGATTCCCAATATTCCGCATGAATCGGTTCCGGTCGGCCAGGACGAGACTGCGAATGTTGAAGTGCGCAAGATCGGCACGCCTCGCGTTTTCGATTTTGAAGTAAAGGATCATGTCGATATCGGCGCGCACCTGGGGCTGGATTTCGATGTCGCGGCAAAGCTGACCGGTTCGCGGTTCGCGGTGATGAAAGGCGGAGTTGCGCGCCTGCATCGGGCGCTGGCGCAGTTCATGCTGGATACCCACACGTCCGAGCACGGTTACGTCGAATGCTATACGCCGTATATCGTCAATGCCGAATCCCTGAAAGGCACCGGACAACTGCCCAAGTTTGAAGCCGATCTGTTCGCGGTCAAGAAGGGCGGGCAGGAAGGGGCGGGTGAAGCGCTCTACCTGATTCCCACGGCCGAAGTCTCGCTGACCAATATTGTGCGGGACGAGATCATTGCGCCTGACGATCTTCCGGTCAAAATGACTGCGCATAGCCCCTGTTTTCGTTCCGAGGCTGGCAGTTATGGGCGCGATACACGCGGGATGATCCGGCAACATCAGTTCGATAAAGTCGAAATGGTGCAAGTAGTTCATCCGGAAAAATCCTATGACGCGCTGGAGGAAATGGTGGGCCATGCCGAAAATATCTTGAAAAAGCTCGGGTTGCCGTATCGCGTCATTACGCTGTGCACCGGCGACATGGGATTTGGCGCAGCCAAGACCTACGATCTCGAAGTGTGGCTGCCGGCCCAGAATACCTATCGTGAAATTTCATCGGTATCGAATTGCGAAGCATTCCAGGCACGCCGCATGCAAGCCCGTTTCCGTAATGCACAAGGTAAACCGGAGTTGCTGCATACATTGAACGGTTCCGGTCTTGCAGTCGGACGTACGCTGGTGGCTGTCCTGGAAAATTTTCAGCAAGCCGATGGCAGCGTCGACATTCCCGAGGTTCTGCATTCATATATGGCGGGGCAGACGCGCTTGGCGCCACAAGCTTAGGTTTACCGGCCCGAGTGCATGGATTTTTGTGCGCGCGGCTGCAAATACATGAGCGAATCGGGATGACGCACAGAATCCACTCTGCTATAATTTCCCGCTTTGCTGCCCCCGAGGCGGCAAATTGACCGAATCAGGAGAGGTGGCAGAGTGGTCGAATGCGCTGGACTCGAAATCCAGTGTACGTTTAGGCGTACCGTCGGTTCGAATCCGACCCTCTCCGCCAGTATCATCCCCGCAGAATTTTCCTTCGCATCATAGGCGCCTTGTCGGCGCTACCGGTTGGTGGACAGCTCTGAGATTTGTCAGTTCTCGTTGCGTCACGTTGGTGCGTTCTTCATTTCGCGCAAGAAGTCTTTGGCTGCGTTGTACCTTCGCAAGCAAGCACTTTCTCCGGTCTACCTGCTCTTGGCTGTATCAATAAATACTTTTCCTTGCGCAGGATTTCGTTCGTTGGCACTCACAAAACCAATAAATTCTTTACCATATTGAGAAAAATCAATCTTCGTTTATTTGCGTCGAAAATTACTTGATTGGGGCATTATTTCCTCCATGAAACCGCAAGTCACTTTAAACTGACTGATAGTTGATTACCTATTATGCAAACTACTGGCCAGTTCAATTTCAATATGTTTGACCGCCATGGGCTCCAAAAAGAAGAATGATGCGAATGGCATTTTCAACCAACAGCAATCCGGGACAAATCTGAAAGTATTTCATGCAATGCGCAACGGGATCCTCTACCGATCCGTAGACGGAATAAGATGGGAGCTTGAAACCGATCCGAACGTATCGGTCATTCCCGAAGGTACTTCCCGCGTCACGCAATCAAAATAACGCCGGAACCGTCACTAGCGGACACCGCAATGCCAGCCCAAATTTTTTCAAACACAAAGTATTGCCGTCGACGCCATTGCATTCTCTGCATGCCGGGCGTGAATTGCATGCATTCTGAAAAACCGGGTAAATTTCCGCGTACCTCGCTTACAGGACGAAGACTCGATGTCGACTGAAAGCACCCATTTCAGCAACCGACTTCAGAACGCGTTGAAGGATGCGGGCTATTCGGCGTATGGACCTACCGAGCTTGCGCATCAATTCAATATCCGTTTTGCCGGCCACCCAATTTCGGTGCATGCGGCACGAAAGTGGCTGATGGGCGAGGCGATTCCGACCCAGGACAAGATCCGCGTTCTTTCCGAATGGCTCATGGTGCCGCCCGAATGGCTTCGCTTCGGCGGGAACGTGATCGGTAGCGAATCTGTTTCGCTCGATAATGTCGACCATGTCTTTTCCAAGCTGGTTGCAGATATCCAGCGTCTTGATCCTTACAATCGGAAACTGGTGTTTGACTTTGTCCGTCTCGTCACTCGTTTGAATGACGGAGCGTCCGGCGCGCGAAACGAAGAAGACCCACCCGCAAAATAATCTATCTGCAATAAATCGGCCATTGCCTCTTTTTTCAGTCGCGAACGGAACAAATACTTGTTCCAAATTTTGACCCGCATCAGAAGATGCGATCGACTTGGCGCGTAAAAGAAAGTCATGCGCGCGTTTAATGAAGTTATTTGACGGGACTGAAATGATGAATATGGATGACTATGAAGAACTGCGGAAACTGGTTCGGGAACTACACGCGCAGACTCATATGATTTGTGGCGAAGGTTATACCGCCTTTAACGGATTGACTGACGAAATCAAGGAAAATTATATTTGTGGCCTGGTATCGACCGTGGACCGCGTGCAGTCCCTGGTCGACCGAATCAATGCGGACCGCTGATTTGACGCAGCGAACATTCTGACGGGGATGCCCGATATCCGGCGCTTCGAATGCAAACCTCGGCTTAGGCCAACGCATCATTTTTTGCCGGTATGGCAAATTTACTACTGTCAGGGAAAGCCGGCATTGCCCGGCTTTTCCGTTCAATGCGTCTCGCCCTGTCGTTGTATATCAATCAGGCAATCGCCCAAATTTTATAGACGCATCGCAAATTCCGCATCAGGCCGTCTATACTCAAGCTTGAATAACTGCAAGGTTGCGAACGGGAAAATACGCTGCCAACCGCACCGCCAATCGCACGGCAGGTTCACCAATGCACCGATCAGCGGCAGTTGGCCGAGGCAGGCCACCCGTACGATGCGATTTGTACGGTCTTTATTCGTCGATCAAAAAGAACCTACGGTTTACATTTTTAATGACATCGATTTTTTCCCGCCTCGGGCCAATGCGGCCGATACATCTGGCCGCCATCCTTGCGTTGATCGTTTCGGGCATTTATGGACAATTCCTCTGGAACCCAATTGTCTTCGACGATAACAATTTTTTCGGCGCGAATATTGGTTCCCGCTATCTCGATGCTTTTTTCAGGCTTGAATTTCGATGGTTGCCGTATGCGTCGTTCGAATGGACACGGGTCTTCATCGGCGAGGAAATGATCTGGTTTCGCCTTGGGAACCTCTTACTGCATATTCTTGTATCGGTTGTCTTGTTCCTGTTCCTGCTCAAGTTGTTTGATACTGCCTGCGGCAGGAATCAACGAGCGATGGAAGATGGTTCGGGGACAGGCTCGTTGTCGTTTCTTTGGCTGGCATTTTTCGCGGCATTGATATTTGCGCTGCATCCCGCAGCCGTGTACGGCGCAGCGTATCTGATCCAGCGCACGATTCTGATGGCGACGCTGTTTACGCTGCTGATGTGGTATCTGTTTCTACAAGGCACTGTCAAAAATAGTCAATGGCATCTATTGGGATCCGCTATCGCCTACCTGTTCGCGGTGTATGCGAAAGAGCATGCATTGATGGCTCCGGCGGTCTCTCTCGCACTGCTTCTGCTGACGAGGCCCGCAACACGCCAATTGTTGCGCCAGGTCTGGCCGACCTTCGTACTGTATGGATTGATTGGCTTGTATGTGGTTTATCAGGTCAAAAGCGGCAATTTGCTGGGCGAGGCATATGAACCGAGAGGAATGGATATGTTGTCCATGCTCGCGCGCCTTTACCCTGGTTTTGATCCCGGGCTTGCCTATCCGCTGTCGATCCTGACGCAATCGTTTCTTTTCTTTAAATATCTTCTGGTCTGGATTTTTCCGATTCCAGCGTGGATGTCGGTGGATATGTTCGAGCCGTTTGCCACCCGGTTCTTGTCCTGGCCGCACCTGGCCGGACTCATTGCTTTTATTATTTATCCAGTCGTCGCCATACGGTTGCTATTGCAGCGAGGCAGAAAAGGGTTGCTGGGTTTCGCGATGTTGTGCCCATGGCTGATGTTCGCCACCGAGTTGTCGACAGTCAGGATCCAGGAAACCTTCGTACTGTATCGCAGCTATCTCTGGATGCCGGGAGCGCTCGCGGCATTGGCGTTCCTGTTTCATGAGGTGCCGGCAAAACGTACCGCGACGATATTGGCGCTGCTCGTTTTGGTCATGATTTCCGCAACCTGGGATCGGCTCAATACATTCTCGTCGCCATTTTTGTTATGGAACGATGCAGCGCGTCTGATCAAGGGCAAGGAAAATCGTCCGGGTGTAGAGCGGGTTTACCATAACAGGGGCCTGGATCTGTTCAGGCTCGGATATTTCGACTTGGCAGTCGATGATTTTACCAAGGCACTTTCGCTCAATCCCAAGCAGATTTTGGTATACAACGACCGGGCAGCCACTTATCTTGCGCAAAAAAAATATGAGCTGGCGCTCGCGGATTTCAACAAGGCGCTTGAAATCAATCCGAAATTCGTGCGGCCGCATCTCGGCCGTGCGCTGACTTACGAAGCGCTTGGCAATGGGCAGGCGGCACGGGCCGACTATGCAGTGCTTTGTTCGTTGAACTATAGCGGCGCATGCAAAAAGCTGGGGACAGTTGCAGACGCGCGTTAGATTGCCGACATGTATTTTTGGGCGACTATTCCGGTCGGTTACGACAGTGCCGCGCCGATTTCCTGAAAGTGATAATGACCACCATGTGCGTTCCGGATTCCTTCCATGACTAGAGCCGACAGCATTCGTCCCGATACTCCCTGCGTTGCCGTTTGCTCGACTACATTTGATGCGATATGCAGAGGTTGCGGGCGCACCGCAGAAGAAGTGGCCCACTGGGTCACGCTGACGCCGCAACAGAAAAATGCGGTGTGGGAGCGTATTACTGCGCAGGGGTATCCGACGCGGCAGCCGTAACTTTTCTCTGCGCCGCGATCGATCGAATTATCCGTTTACGGTAAGAGCAATGGAATTGAAATTGCAAGCGTAGTGCCATTCTTCTCGTCGCTAGCCACCTGCAATTCACCCCCAAGCATACTGATTCTCTCCTTGATGCCGGCGAGGCCGAATGTATTGGCCTTCTTGCGGTTGTCATGCTGCATGCCTACGCCGTTATCGGCGATCTTCATGTACAGCCAGCCATTGTCGCGTTTCAGGTCGACCTGGACCTGCGTAGCATGTGCATGCCGTATGATGTTTGTAAGCGATTCCTGCAAGATCCGAAACAAGGCCGTTGCACCTTTTTCATCCAGATCGCGATCGAAATTTTCGTCTCTGACGACGATGTCGCATGCAATTCCGCTACGTCGGCGAAATTCCTCTATCTGCCATTCGATCGCCGCCTGCAATCCAAGGTCCAGCACGGGAGGGCGCAAATCATTGATGATCCCGCGCACACTCTTGATGGTCGCATCGATCTGATTCAGTGCATACGACGCTTTCTGGTGCAACCTCGGATGCAAGTCGCCGGTTCGCGCATGCAGCATCGACGCGTCAATCCGTAGCGCCAGAAGATTCTGGCCAAGTTCGTCGTGAATTTCCCGAGCGATGCGTTTCCGTTCTTCTTCCTTGATCAACTCCTGATGCGACGCCAGTTCGCGCAGCATCATTTTCGATTGCCGCAATTCGTCCGCCTGGAGCAGAAGTCTGCGCTGCAGATAGAACAGGTCGACGAATACCCGAACCTTGGCGCACAGCACCTCGGGCACAATGGGCGAGTATATGTAATCTACCGCGCCCAGCGTATAGCCATGGAACCGGTCCGAGTCCGAGCCGGCTTCAGCGGTGATGAAAATGATCGGAGTATGCGCGGATCGGGGACGTCCATGGATCAATGTCGCCGTTTCGAAACCATCCATCTGCGGCATCTTCACGTCGAGCAGGATCAATGCGAAATCCTGTTTGAGCAAAAGGCGCAATGCTTCCCGACCGGAACTGGCCGTCGTGACATCCAGGCCCATCCCGGAAACAACCGACACTACCGCCGTAAGCTTGGCCGGGTTGTCATCCACGATCAGGACCGATGCCGGAATGCCGTCCGGCGACGTGGGCTCCCGGACAAGAGCGCCCAGCTTCAATGCCGGGAAATCCTGCTGCGCATTCATGGGCAAGCTCCGCGCCATACCGGCACTCCGTAATGCGGCACCGGTAACGTCGGCAGATTGAGTTTTTTCACTTCTGTTCCTTTTTTCGTCATTTTCAGTACCCATGCATCTTGCAATTTGCCAGCCCGGCGGCGCTGGCCAGCCGCGACGGTCAACGGAACAGCCAGGCTCGCATCAGGGACAAAAGCTGATCGGTATCTACCGGCTTGCTGACATAGTCCGAAGCACCGGCTTGAATGCACTTTTCACGATCGCCTTTCATGGCCTTGGCAGTCAGCGCAATCATTGGCAAGTCCGCGAATTGTTTAAGCTTGCGTATCCGGCGCATGGTTTCGAATCCATCCATTTCCGGCATCATGATATCCATCAGCACGATGTCGGTATCGGGATTCTGCAGCAGGAGTTCGATTGCATTCTTGCCGTCTTCTGCCGAGACAACCTGCATCTTGTTGCGTTCCAGTACGCTGGTAAGCGCGAAAATATTACGCACATCATCGTCGACGACCAGGACTTTCTTCCCTTTGAGGCCAGCCGAACCCTGGTAAAGGCTTTCCAGCTTTTTGCGCTGACTGGCTGGCAGCCTGGCAATTTCTCGATGGAGGAAGAGCGTGGTTTCATCCAGCAGGCGCTCAAATGAATGCGCTTCCTTGACGGCGCATTTGCTCAGCATATCCCTGAGGGCATCCTGTTCTTCTTTAGGAAAATCATCAAGCCCGTAGAGTACGATCGGCGTGTTTTGCATCAATTCGTCTTCTTGTATGGTGCCGGCAATTTCAACGGGCGACATGTCAGGCAAATCAAGATCAAGCACGACGCAGTCGTAGCGCTTTTTCCTGAGTGCCGCGAAAGTTTCCTTTGCGGTCGCGACTGTCTTGATACGAACGTCGGGACCATCGATCAATTCCATGATCGTGTCCTTGCGTGTCGCATCCCCCTGGACTAGCAGCAAATCCTTGACCGCGCGCCGCGAAAACTTGACCATGCCGATCAATGCATTCTGGATTTCGCCTGCCGTGACCGGTTTGACCAGGTATTCGAATGCGCCGTAACGGAATCCGCGTGCACGGTCGTCTTCGGCCGATACGATCTGCACCGGAATATGACGGGTCAACGGGTTGCGCTTGAGACGCTCCAGCACTGACCAGCCGTCGATATCCGGCAGATGCAGATCGAGCGTAATTGCGACCGGCTTGAAGCGCTCAACCAGTTCGAGCGCATCGATACCGCGGGTTGTGACGATTCCGGTGAATTTCTTCTCGCGCGCGGCTGCCAGCAAGATGCTGGCGAATCGAGCGTCATTCTCGATCATGAGCAGCACTTGATCGGAAGGACCGATAGTTTCCCTGTCATCCTGAATCTGTACCGGATGAGGTGAGGTCTGGACCTGAAGCGCGCGCTGGCGGCCCGATTCGTCGTCTGTTTTTTCGACCGGGATGGTGCTGGCTTCCATTGATCGGAACGGTACGAACAGTGCAAATGTGCTTCCCTTGTTGACTTTGCTGGAGACCAGCCGCAGCTCGCCCCCGAGCAGGCGTGCCAGCTCGCGGCTGATCGACAGGCCCAGCCCGGTTCCGCCGTATTTGCGCGATGTGCCGGTATCCGCTTGCTGGAACGCTTCAAAGATCAACTTGTGCTTGTCTGCCGATATTCCGATTCCGGTGTCGGAGACTATGAATGAGACGACTTTTTCCGCCTTGTTCAACTCGGCATGATCTACGCTCCAGCCAGATTCGGTCAGCGCGATTTCCACCTTGACGCCGCCGCGTTCGGTGAACTTGAATGCATTCGACAGCAGGTTCTTGAGCACCTGCAGCAGGCGTTTCTCATCGGTCCAGGTCGATACCGGAAGATTTGCGGACGGCTGAATCGCAAAGCTGAGATGATGGCTATCCGCCACCGGCCGGAACGTGCGTTCGATCTGGTCCTGAAGCTCGGCAAATGCGACTTCGTGGAAATCGAGTGCAACCGTCCCCGATTCAATCTTGGAAAGGTCGAGAATTTCGTTGATCAGCCCTAGCAGATCCTTGCCCGATCCCTGAATCGTCCTGGCATATTCCACCTGTTTCGGCGTCAGATTGCTGTCGATGTTTTCGCTCAATTGCTGCGCGAGAATCAGCAGGCTGTTCAACGGCGTTCTCAACTCGTGCGACATGCTGGACAGGAATTCCGACTTGTACTTCGAGGTCAACGTCAGCTGTTCCGCTTTTTCCTCAAGCGACAACTTGGTGATTTCCACTTCGCGATTCTTGCGTTCGACTTCGGCTTTCTGTTCTTCGAGCAGACCGGCCTTGTGCTCCAGCTCCTCGTTGGTCTGGCGCAGTTCCTCCTGCTGCATCTGCAATTCCTGGGCCAGCGATTGAGATTGCTTCAGCAATTCCTCGGTACGCATGTTGGCCTCGATGGTGTTGAGCACGATCCCGATCGATTCGCCCAGTTGATCCAGGAATGTCTGATGAATAGCGCTATACAAGGTAAACGAAGCCATTTCGACCACCGCTTTCACCCGGTCTTCGAACAGGATCGGCAGTACGATGATGTTGAGCGGGGAAGCGGCACCGAGGCCGGACGTAATCGAAGCATATTCGCCGGGGACCTGCGTGAGCAGAATGCGCTTCTTTTCATATGCGCATTGCCCGATCAGGCCTTCACCGAGACGCCATTCGACGGCAGCGTTCCTGCTCTTCTTGTACGCATATGCAGACAGCAGGCGCAGCTTCGGATCATCCGGCTGGCTTTCGTCCATCATGTAAAACACGCCTTGTTGCGCGTTGATCAGCGGTGCGAGTTCGGACAGGACCATTTTGGAAACGGCGGCGAGATCGCGCTGGCCCTGCAACAGACGGGTAAATTTTGCCAGATTGGTTTTGAGCCAATCCTGTTCCGCGTTCTGGCGCGTGGTTTCGCGCAGATTGCGAATCATTTCGTTGACGTTGTCTTTCAGGTCAGCCACTTCGCCCTTGGCTTCGACCTGCACGTTTCGCGTCAGGTCGCCCTTGGTCACGGCGGTCGCCACGTCGGCGATCGCGCGCACCTGGTTGGTCAGATTCGCGGCGAGGCCGTTCACGTTATTGGTCAGGTCTTTCCAGGTGCCGGCCGCACCTGGCACATTGGCCTGGCCGCCCAGCTTGCCTTCGACGCCGACCTCGCGTGCAACCGAGCTGACCTGGTCGGAAAACAGCGCCAGCGTGTCGGTCATGTTGTTGATCGTATCGGCCAGCTCAGCGATCTCGCCCTTGGCTTCAACCGTCAGCTTCTTCTTCATGTCGCCGTTCGCGACCGCCGTCACCACTTTGGCGATGCCGCGCACCTGGTTGGTCAGGTTGGCCGCCATGAAGTTCACGTTATCGGTCAGGTCTTTCCAGGTGCCCGACACGCCGCGCACTTCTGCCTGCCCGCCCAGTTTTCCTTCGGTACCGACTTCACGCGCCACACGCGTCACCTCGGCAGCGAAGCTGTTCAACTGGTCGACCATGATGTTCACGGTACTTTTCAGTTCGAGAATCTCGCCCTTGACGTCCACGGTGACTTTCTTGCCCAGGTCGCCGTTCGCAACGGCGGTGGTCACCTGCGCAATGTTACGCACCTGGTTGGTCAGGTTCGATGCCATCATGTTGACCGAATCGGTCAGGTCCTTCCATGTACCTGCGACACCGGGCACCTGGCCCTGTCCGCCGAGCTTTCCTTCGGTACCCACTTCGCGCGCCACGCGCGTCACTTCGGCACCGAACGTCGAGAGCTGGTCCACCATCGTATTGATGGTGTTCTTCAGCTCCATGATCTCGCCCTTGGCTTCGACGGTAATCTTTCGGCTCAGATCGCCTTTCGCCACCGCGGTCGTCACATCGGCGATGTTACGTACCTGGTTGGTCAGGTTGGCCGCCATGCTGTTGACCGAGTCGGTCAGATCCTTCCAGGTGCCGCCGACACCGGTAACCTCGGCCTGTCCGCCCAGTTTTCCGTCGGTGCCGACCTCGCGCGCCACGCGCGTTACTTCGGCGCCGAACGTCGACAGCTGATCCACCATGGTGTTGATGGTTTCTTTCAGCTGCAGGATCTCGCCCTTGGCTTCCGCTGTAATCTTGCGCGACAAATCACCGTTTGCCACCGCCGTGGTCACGTCCGCAATATTACGCACCTGGCTGGTCAGATTCGCTGCCATGCCGTTGACCGAATCGGTCAAGTCCTTCCATGTGCCGGATACGCCCTTGACATTTGCCTGGCCGCCGAGAATCCCCTCAGTACCGACTTCGCGTGCGACGCGGGTAACTTCCGAGGTAAATGAGCCGAGCCGGGCAACCATGGTATTGACGATCTGCGCGGATTTGAGAAACTGGCCTTTCAGCTTCAGTCCATCAATCTCCATCGGCACCTGCTGCGCGAGATCGCCTTCGGCCACCGACCCGATGACGCGGATCATTTCATTCATCGGAGTGATCAGGTCGTTTGCCAGCGTATTGCTGGAGTCCACCAGTCTTTCCCAGGCGCCGCGCATCATGGGCAATTCGATTCGTTCACCGACCTTGCCCTGTTTGCCGACCAGTTTTTCCATCCGCTCAAACTCGTTAACCGTGGCACTGGACATATCGATGATTTCGTTGACCATATCGGCCACCTTGCCAGGCAACCCGGTCCAGTCCACCGGCATCCGCGCGGAAAAATCTCCGTTCCGATAAGCGGTCAGCGTTGCTAGCAAAAGCCGCATGTCAAGCGTGCTCTCGATAACGGAAATGGGGGCGTCGATAATCTGTTCCATAAAAATCAAGTCCTTAATAGCGCTGGCAGTCAATACGGGCGAATGGTACGGAGGTCTATCAATGACATCGAGGCGGCGCGCGGAAATAAAGCTTCACGCAAGCAGAGGGGAGGAGGGATTGTGACATCATCCCTCGCCGCCGAAACAACGGGTATTTCGGAATTGTCGATGCAGAAATATAGCATTAAATGAACTTACCGCTTCGCAACAAATATCGATTTTCATCCCAACTCTCATGCGGCCGGCGCGATGTTGGAATGCTTCGGTAAAACTGGTCCTGGAAAGCATGAAATTACGCGGTATTTGTCGATTCATGGTCTGCTTCAAGCGGTTGCGCAGAATCAATATGTCGGCACGGAAATATGGACAATTTATGTCATTTCAATAATTTATGATTCAATGCCCGCAGTTGAGAGGATTTTCGGCAGGAATTTCCGAACCTGTTCGGGGAAAAAACCAGGCGCACGCAGGGTAATACATCCCCTCGCCTTGAAATCTTGCCGTTCTTGCGAATGTTGATGCAGCGGCGAAAAAATGTACTCAGCGCGCAACACGCTATGTCGATACGGGAAGTGAGCCGCGAACGCGCCATCTCAATTGACATTCCGCAATAAAGCCGGGATAGAATCGTGCATATGGCGATGATAAATTTACCTGGCTTGGACAATTGCATCGAGGCTAACAGCGACGGTTGGTACGAGGCGCTGGTTCAGCTTATGCCGGATGCTCTTTATATAGTCCAGGAAGGCTATCTGGTGTTTGCAAATGCTGCAGGAGTGCGGTTGCTTGGCGCGGCAGGGCCCGACGACATTATCGGGTTGCCGATATCGGAGTTGCTGCATGCAGATTCCCTCAGTGACGCGAACTTCAGAATGGCGCAGATGGATCGTACCGGCCAGCCGGCCGCGCCGACGGAGCAAAAGTATTTGCGGCTGGACGGTACCGTAGTCGACGTGGAAGTTCACTCCTGTCCTTTCAGCTACGGAGGCAAGCCGGCGGTTCGCGTCATTTCCCGCGACCTGACCGATCGCAAGGCTGCCGAAATGGCACTGCGTACCAGCCATGACCGGCAACAATCCCTGGCACAGGATGCATTGCGCGCAAAGGAAATGCTGCAGCACGAAAAAGCGATTCTGGAAATGATTGCGTTGGACAAGCCGCTGGCGGAAGTATTGCGCGACATCTGTCTGGGAGCGCAAAAGGTTTTGTCCGGCGACGCGCGCTGCTCGATAATTCTGCTGCAGGCTGACGGACAACAATTACATATCAGCGCTGCGCCTTCGTTGCCGACATCATATAGCCGGGCCATCGAGGGGCTTCCAATCGGCCCGAACGCAGGCTCATGCGGTACCGCCATCTATTTCAACAAGCGCGTTGTTGTCGATGACATTGAACAAGATCCCCTGTGGTCCGAGCATCGTGCCGTTGCGATCGCGCATGGGCTCCGGGCTTGCTGGTCGGTGCCGATCGTCGCGTCGACCGGAGCGACTCTGGGCGCGTTCGGCATCTATTACCTGGAGAAGCGCAAGCCGTCCACCGAAGATCTTGCATTCATTTCCGATATTACGCACCTGGTTGGAGTCGCCGTTCACAAGGATCGTGTCGAGCGCAGCCTGGAAGAAAGCGAAGAGCGTTACCGATCAGTGGTGACGACGCTGGCCGAAGGGATTGTGATGCAAGCCCGGGATGGAAGGCTTCTGACTTGCAACCCGAGTGCCGAACGTATCCTGAGGCTCGGTCCGAATCCGCGGAATCGCATATTGGGGAGCAGCTATTTCAGGCGCGTCGTCGCCGAGGATGGTGCCGAAATCCGATTCGGCGAATTGCCTTCCGATATTGTATTTCGCACCGGAATGCCGTTGCTCAACCTCGTCGTCGGCCTGGAGCTTCCGGACGGCGACCTGGTGTGGGTCTCGGAAAATATACTGCCGATTCAAAAACCTGGAGAAACCGAGCCCAATGCCGTGCTGATTTCGTTTACCGATATTACTGCGGCCAAAGATGCGCAGCAGCGCCTGCATCGGATGGCAACTTATGATTCGCTTACTGATTTACCCAACAGAGCGTTTTTTACCGATCAGCTGGCGCAATCGCTGGAGCATGCCCAGCGTGAGTCTCATAAGGTTGCGGTACTGTTTCTTGATCTGGATCGCTTCAAGAATGTCAACGACGCACTTGGTCATGAGGCAGGCGACTGTCTTTTGAAAATGGTCGCGGTACGACTCGCCTCCTGCGTAAGAGGTGACGATACCTTGGCCAGGCTGGGGGGCGACGAATTTGTCGTGCTGGTCGAAAAATTCGACAGCACTGTTTACCTGGAATCGATATCGGAACGGATCCTGCATGCGATTTCCGAGCCGTTCCGGATTGAGGGTAACGAGTACTACCTTGGGGTCTCGATCGGGATCGGCATCTATCCGAAGGATGGCGATAGCGGAACGGCCTTGCTTCGCAGCGCCGACTCCGCCATGTATTTCGCGAAAGAGTCGGGCCGCAACCACTATCAGTTCTTTTCCGAAGCACTGAATGTCCGTGGACAGCGCAGATATTTTATTGAGAAGAACCTGCGACATGCGCTCGCCCGAAACGAACTCGAAATTTATTATCAGCCTAAAGTCGAACTCAAAACCGGCAATATCGTCGGTGCCGAAGCATTGCTGCGATGGAACAATCCGGAGGCGGGACCTGTGCTGCCGAGCGAGTTCATCCCGATTGCAGAAGAAACAGGATTGATTGTGCCGATTGGCCAATGGGTTCTGGAGCAAGCGTGCATGCAAGCGGTCAAATGGCGCGCCACGCACATGCCCAGTTTGAGAATGGCGGTGAATCTTTCACCGCGTCAGTTCCAGGACGAAAAACTGGTCGCTGCGGTAACCGATATCCTGAATCGCACGACGATGCCGGCACATGCACTCGAACTGGAAATAACCGAAGGTTTGCTGATGGGTGATTCCGACAAATTGATGCTTGTCTTCGACGCTTTGATGAACCTCGGGGTACGATTTTCGCTGGACGACTTTGGAACAGGATATTCGTCTCTGTCGTATCTGCAACATTTTCCGATCGGCAATCTGAAAATCGATCAATCGTTCATCAGCGGCATCCCGGGAAACCGTGATTCGGTGGCCCTGACGCAGGCCATCATTGCGATGGCAAGGGCGCTTCATATGAGTGTCACTGCCGAAGGCGTCGAACAACAGCCGCAAATGGAGTTTCTGGAGCGGGCGGGTTGTCATGAAATGCAGGGTTTTTATTTCAGCGAACCGCTGCCGTCTGAAAAATTCGAGTTGCTGCTACTGCGGTGAAATCCAGGCGCAGGAGCCGGTTCGCGCCGGTACGTGCGATAAGAAAAACAGGCGATACATTTGCGCGCGCACTACGTAAACCGGAGCATCGGCTTCTCGATGGGTACATGCGAAGCGGACCTCTCACGTGCTGTACGGATGCCGGATTTCTGTCTTCACTTTTTGTGTTTGGCCAGCCGCTTCGCGTTGGCAGTCGCACGCGAATGAATCGGTGTCAAACCGTGATGGGCAACGCGGGCAACGGAGTCGGCAAGCTGTGATGCGGCGCGGGCAGAGCTTGACATGCTGTCTCGCATAAGTTCAGCGTGTACTTTGCCGGATTGCGCAAGCGTACGTGCGACCGAAAGCGACAGGATTCCTGCCGCACCTGCCGCCATTTGATTAACGGCGATCGTTCCGATCTGTTGATTCAAATTGAACATTCGCGCGGCGATCGCGCTCGCGGATTCGGCTGCGGCGGCAATTTTCTCCTGGCCCATCAATGCAAATTCACGGCGATCGCGTGCGTCAGGGGACATGCCGGCGGCGGCAATGCGACCGGTACGATGGCTGATCACCTGCGCCGATGCAAGCATCATTTCACCGGTTTTCATTGCAAGACCCGTCCATAACGTAAAAGGGCTGGTGGTTACAAGTACTTTGTTGCGTGATCGTTTCAATGCGATCTCCAAAAAAACAGAATAGGGCGCCGGGAAGGAAGCGCCCGGATTGGAGTGCATGGTTCTTGTTTAAGTTCGGCAGGGATATGAGTAAGCCGTTGTAGTAGAGGCGGACGCTTAGTTGCCGAAATCGAACTAAATTGCTGGCTTGTGCTCGAATTAACAAACCGGTACCGTATTTTCATCTGTGCTGTTGTGTCCCGTCCCTTCGAATTCATGATCGGTGCATGACAGCAAGGCGATTTTCGAAAAGCGACAAAACCTGCGAACGCAATCGATGCGAGAACAAGAACAACAAATGCAGCTGGCCCGGATGCGCAGACTGGCTACGAGCCTGCTTGTATTGATGGCCGTAGTGTTCGTCGGTGCAAAACTCTTGCAGCCACAGTACGAGTACATGTCTTTCATCGCCGCATTTGCCGAAGCAGCCATGGTGGGTGCGTTGGCGGACTGGTTTGCGGTAACTGCACTATTTCGCCGCCCGTTGGGATTGCCCATTCCACACACCGCAATCATTCCCAACAACAAGGATCGAATCGGCGAAAGCGTCGGAAATTTCCTCGAACACAATTTCATGACGCCGGAGGTTCTGGCTGACGAACTGCAACAAGTCGACTTTGCGGGTGGGATCGCAGCATGGCTGACTATCCCCGAAAACAGTCGCGCTGTAGCCGGGCAGATCGTGCGCGGCATTCCGGCGCTGTTCCGCATGATTGACGACAAGGAAGTGTCGAATTTCATCCAGCTTGCCGTATCGGCGGCACTGAAAAACATGAAATTTGCGCCTTTGGCCGCCGAGATACTGTCGGTGTTGATGGCCGACAAACGTCATCAAGTCCTGTTCGATCATTTTTTACGGTTGGCGTCCAGAACGCTCGAGCAAAACAAGCCTTTCATACGCCAGAAGATTCATGATAGAAGTCCGCGATGGATTCCGAAGGTAGTGGATGAAAAATTCTTCGAGAATCTTCTGGAAGAACTTCGAAACATTCTGAACGAAATGAAGGATGAAAACAGCGAATGGCGGAGCCGCTTCGAGCTATCGGCACAAGAGCTGGTTGAAAAGCTGAGGACATCACCTGACTATGAAGAAAAAATCAGTCTGGCAATAGACCAGATGCTTTCCCATCCGCTGTTCCAGGACTATACCGATCATGTGTTGCGCGACCTTAGGCACCGGTTGACGGCCGATGCCGATTCCGGCGACTCGCAACTGGTGGCGCAGCTTGATCTGGCGATTCGTGCTTTCAGCGACGCGCTGGGCCAGGATATCGTGGTACAGGATAAATTCAATCGATGGTTACGCGAATTTGCAACAGAGGCAATTTCCAGCCGCCGGGAAGGCATTGCAGACTTGTTCAAACGCGTAATCCGGAAATGGGATGCGGACACCGTTTCCCGCAAATTTGAACTGTATGTGGGGAAGGATCTGCAATATATTCGAATCAACGGAACGCTGGTCGGCGGCCTGGTCGGCTTGATTCTCCATGGGGTATCTCTGGTATTGTGAGCGCCATCGGCTTTTGGCGGAACGGCACAATTCGCATGCTTCACAATTCCCACGCTTTATTTTGGTGTCCGTTACCGGTCTATTTGACCGAATTTTTCCTGGAATGTGGTGCTTCAAGGTTATGGAAGCAGATTATTTTGGCGATTTCCAATTGTCCCGCTCGATGACGCGCTTGTTTTCGCATGTCATAAAGGTGTCATAAATCTTCGTTACAGTTCGCATTGTCATATTTCGTCAAACCGAAGGAGTAGATATGCGGCTGAATCAAATTCTCAAATCTGCAGCAATTGCGACTGGTGCGGCACTGGCATTTTCGTCGGTGCAGGCAGCCGGAATCACCGGTGCGGGCGCAACGTTCCCATATCCTATTTACGCAAAGTGGGCGGAGGCGTACAAGAAGGCGACCGATACCGGCATGAACTACCAGTCGATCGGATCCGGTGGTGGAATCAAGCAAATCAAGGCGAAAACGGTTGATTTCGGTGCCTCCGATATGCCACTGTCGGCGTCGGAACTGGAAAAGGAAGGCTTGTTCCAGTTTCCCGCTGTGATGGGCGGCGTGGTGCCGATCGTGAATCTGCCGGGCATCGCGCCGGGCCAGTTGAAATTGACCTCCGATGTGCTGGCGGGGATTTATCTCGGGAAAATCACAAAATGGAATGCGCCTGAAATCACCGCGGTAAATCAGGGCGTAAATTTACCAGCCAGCGATATCACGGTAGTGCATCGGTCCGACGGCTCGGGTACGACCTTCCTTTGGACCGATTTCCTTTCCAAGACCAATGCCGATTTCAAATCCACGGTAGGCGCCGGTACAGCGGTCAAATGGCCGACCGGAGTAGGCGGCAAGGGAAACGAAGGCGTCGCGGCAAATGTTCAGCGGATCAAAGGGTCCATCGGGTACGTGGAGTACGCGTACGCCAAACGCAACAAGATGTCGCATACGCAACTGAAAAATCGTGACGGTGCATTTGTCCAGCCCGATGACGAAAGTTTCAAGGCGGCCGCGGCAGGCGCTGACTGGGCCAAAACACCGGGTATGGAAGTCGTGTTGACCAATCAGGCCGGCAAAGGAAGCTGGCCGATCACGGGCGCGTCTTTCATCCTGATGCACAAGATTCAGCAAAATCCCGACAAGGCCAGGGAAGTATTGAAGTTTTTCGACTGGGCTTACAAGAACGGTGGTGCGATGGCAACTGAACTAGAATACGTCGCGATGCCGGCACCGGTCGTGAAGCTGGTCCAGGATGCATGGAAAGTGCAGCTGAAAGACGGTTCCGGAAAACCGGTCTGGTAGGCATCGATCAAAGGCCTTTCGCTACTGGACGCGGGTTGCAGTCGCAAGATGCCTTCGCGTCCGGCGGCGCTCCCGCTGCAATCTGATTAGACCATCAAGATTTATGAGTGCAAATCCCCAATCAATTGCCGCTCGCATGACCAATGGAAATGAAAATACGATGCACGGCGATCAGCCTGACAAGGCGATGATTTCAGCCATGCGCAAACAGCGTATTCAGGACTTTGTGTTCCACAAGCTGACGATGGTTTTTGCGTTAAGCGTATTGCTGGTTCTGGTCGGTATTATTATTTCTCTGATGATTGGCGCCTGGCCCGCGTTCCATGAATTCGGCCTGTCGTTTGTTACCAGCATCGAATGGGATCCGGTCAACGATAAATACGGTGCGCTGATCGCCATTGTCGGCACACTCGCCACTTCTTTCATCGCGCTCCTGATCGCGTTCCCGATCAGTTTTGGCATCGCACTGTTTTTGACGGAAATCTGTCCGGCCTGGCTCAAGCGTCCGCTGGGGATGGCGGTCGAGTTGCTGGCCGGTGTGCCCAGCATTATTTACGGTATGTGGGGATTGTTCGTGTTCGCACCGCTGTTTGCCGATTACATCCAGCCGCTGCTGGCCCAGACGCTCGGGCAAGTGCCGGTCATCGGAGAATTGTTCAAGGGCCCGATGATGGGTATCGGTATCCTGACTGCCGGCATCATACTGGCAATCATGATCATCCCTTTCATCGCATCGGTCATGCGTGATGTGTTCGAAGTTGTGCCTCCGGTTCTGAAGGAATCCGCCTACGCGCTCGGCTGCACGAAGTGGGAAGTGGTGCGGAAAGTGGTTCTTCCGTATACCAGAATCGGCGTAGTCGGCGGTGTCATGCTCGGACTGGGCCGCGCGCTCGGTGAAACCATGGCGATCACGTTTGTGATCGGAAATGCGCACAAGCTCTCGTGGTCGTTGTTTGCGCCCGGAAACAGCATCGCGTCCACGCTGGCCAATGAATTTGCCGAAGCCGCATCGGTGCTGCATGTGTCATCGCTGTTCGCGCTCGGCCTGATATTGTTCGTGATCACATTCATCGTGCTCTCGGCTGCCAAGCTGATGCTGATGGGAATGTCCCGTAGAGAAGGAGCGAAATAATGAATCCTGTCTATCGCAGACGCCTGTGGACACACCGGATCGGTATTCTGCTGTCGTTTCTGGCCATGGCCGTCGGGATATTTTTCCTGATGTGGATATTGTTCACGCTGGTATCCAAAGGCTTCGGCGCGCTCAGCATTGCGCTCTTTACCGAAACCACTCCGGCGCCCGGTAATGATGGCGGCGGACTGATGAATGCGATTGTCGGCAGCTTGCTGATGGTGGGCGCTGCGGTGCTGATCAGTACGCCGATCGGCATTCTGGCTGGTATTTACCTCGCCGAGTACGGGGAGGAAAGCTGGCTCGCGCGCGTGACGCGATTTGTCACCGATATCATGCTGTCCGCGCCATCGATCGTGATCGGCCTGTTCATTTATGCGATCTATGTAGCCAACGTCAAGCATTTTTCCGGCTGGGCCGGAAGTTTCGCGATCTCCCTGATCGCCATTCCCGTCGTGGTGCGGACCACCGACAATATGCTCAATCTGGTGCCGACCAGTCTGCGTGAGGCTGCCTTCGCGCTCGGCGCGCCGCGCTGGAAAGTGGCCACCATGGTACGCCTGCGTGCGGTCAAGGCCGGCGTGATTACCGGGGTATTGCTGGCAATAGCTAGGATATCCGGCGAGACCGCGCCTTTGCTGTTTACCGCCCTCAATAACCAGTTCTTCAGTGCCGACATGAATGCGCCGATGGCGAATTTGCCGGTCGTGATTTTCCAGTTTGCGATGAGTCCGTATGACAACTGGCGTTCACTGGCCTGGGGCGGCGCACTGCTGATCACTTTCAGCGTACTCGGATTGAACATCCTTTCGCGCACGCTGTTCAACCAGAACGTCCGAACTTAATTTTTTCCATTCGATATGAATAATCAGATGATTGCAGATGCATCCACCCATGCCGTGCTCAAGAAAACCATTGAGATATCGGGGCTGAATTTTTTCTATGGAAGCTTCCAGGGTCTGAAAGACATCAATCTGGATATTCACGAGAAAAAAGTGACTGCCTTCATCGGACCTTCCGGTTGTGGAAAATCGACGCTGCTGCGCACGCTGAACCGCATGTACGACTTGTATCCGGGGCAGCGCGCGGAAGGAAAGGTGATGTACGCAGGGCGAAATATCCTGGAACGGGGCCAGGACGTGAACATGCTCCGTGCGAAGATCGGCATGGTGTTTCAGAAGCCGACACCTTTTCCGATGACGGTCTACGAAAACATTGCGTTCGGCGTGCGGCTCTATGAGAGCCTGCCGAGAGGTGAAATGGATGAGCGCGTCGAGTGGGCGCTCAACAAGGCAGCGTTGTGGGGCGAGGTCAAGGACAAGCTGCATAAAAGCGGATTGAGCCTGTCCGGCGGTCAGCAGCAACGCTTGTGCATCGCCCGCGGCGTAGCGGTCAAGCCGGATGTATTGCTGCTCGATGAGCCGACCTCTGCGCTGGATCCGATTTCCACCGCGAAGATCGAAGAGCTGATCACCGAACTGAAACAGGATTATACGATCGCGATCGTCACGCACAACATGCAGCAGGCGGCACGCTGTTCCGACTACACCGCTTACATGTATCTGGGAGAATTGATTGAATCCGGTGAGACCGATCAGATTTTCATGATGCCGGCCAAGCGCGCAACCCAGGACTATATAACCGGCCGATTCGGATAATGCTGCGACTTGTATGCGCGGGCAAGCGAATGGCACAGTGTGATTATTGAACGACTAAGTTGAACGACTAAGGAGATAGGCAATGCCGACAGAGCATTCTTCGAAACAGTACGATCTCGATCTGGAGGCAATACGTTCCAAGGTATTGCTGATGGGCGGATTGGTGGAAAACCAGTTTCGCGATGCGATGGTTTGTTTTCGAACCGTCGATGCGGCGCAGGCGGAGCACGTGATAAAAGCGGATGAAGAAGTTAATCGATTGGAAGTTGCATTGGACGACATCTGCAGCCACCTGATCGTCAAGCGGCAACCGGCAGCGAATGACTTGCGCACCGTCATGGCGACAATCAAGGTCATCACCGACCTTGAGCGGATTGGCGACGAAGCAACCAAGATTGCGCGGGCTGCGAAGACGATCCAGGAGCGCGGCGTTGCAACCGTCAATCATTATGAAACGGTGCGCGTGATCGCCAATAGTGCAGCGGAGCTGTTGCACGATGCGCTGGATGCGTTCGCACGGCTGGATGAGAAACAGGCGGCCGGACTGATCGCGGCCGACCAGCTTATCGACCACGAATTCCGCACGATCATGCGCAACCTGATTACGTTCATGATGGAAGACCCGCGTACGATATCGGCAGCGCTGGACACCTTATGGGTAGCCAAGGCGATCGAGCGAATTGGCGATCACGCGAAAAACATCGCCGAGTACGTGATCTATGTAGTTGAAGGCAAGGATATTCGACATACTGATTATGTCGCCACAAAAATCGATAATGCGCGTTAGCGAAAACTGACATGGCCACCGATAATCCCGTCATTCTCATTGTCGAAGACGAGCCGGCCATCGTCGAGCTGGTGACTTTTACATTGAAGGAAGCCGGTTGGAACACATTCGCGACAAGCACCGCGACCGACGCCTGGGATTTCATGCAGAAACGCATGCCGCAGATGATTTTGCTGGACTGGATGCTGCCCGATCAAACCGGGCTGCGTCTGCTGTCGAAGATACGCGCCGATCGGCAGTTCAATGAGCTGCCGATCATCATGCTGACGGCCAAAAGCATGGAGGAAGACAAGATCGCCGGCCTTAACAATGGCGCCGACGACTACATTACCAAGCCTTTTTCACCCCGTGAACTGACTGCCCGTATCAAGGCGCTGCTCAGACGAAAAGCGCCCGAGCACGCGCAAAGCCAGCTCACTATCGGGGAGGTCAGCCTCGATCCGGTCAGTTGCATTGTCAGTGTGAACAATCAGAAAATCGACATCGGCCATGCGGAATTCAAACTGTTGAAATTCCTGATGTCGCATCCGAACCGCGTTTTTTCGCGAAGCCAGTTGCTCGACAAGGTGTGGGGCGATCATGTGATGATCGAGGAGCGGACGGTCGATGTGCATGTGCTGCGACTTAGAAAGGCATTGAAGGACGCGGAATCCATGATCAAGACCGTGCGTAGTGTCGGATACATGCTCTCGGAAAAATGAACGAGGTTGATCACCGCAGCGATCAGGTTTTCAAGGGGTCGCTCCCGACTTGGCTGTGCGCGTGAGACATCACGGGCTTCAGGCGCTTCAATAAACTAGAAGAGGGTTATGAATCCACAATTGCTGTTTTGGGTCCCGGCCGCGTTGCGTTTGCTGCTCATAGTGTCCGCTGGCGGCATTGCATGGTTTTTTTGGGGACCGCTTGTCGGGTTGGCGATCGGCTTGATTGGAATGGCCGCATTGGTCTTGCTGCAGCTTCACTATCTGTATCAACTCGCAGCCTGGCTGGACGATCCGGATAGCGCCAAGCTCCCTGACGGATGGGGCGCGTGGACCGAGATATTTTCCCGGCTATACCGCTTGCGGCGCGGTGACGAAAGAAACCGCACGGAGCTGACGGAATGGCTGGCGCGCTTTCGACAGGCAATGAGCCTGTTGCCGGACGGCGTGGTAATCATGGATGACGTTCTTTTCCTTGAGTGGTGCAATCCAGCCGCAGAACGCCACCTCGGATTGAATCTGGAGCGGGACAAGGGAATGCGGGTAACCAATCTGATTCGCAATCCGGCATTCATCGACTATGTCATTCTCGGACGCTATGAACAGCCGTTGACGTTGGCGTTGCGCGAGCGAAAATTGATTGCGCATATCATTCCGTTCGAAACGCGACGGCAGATTCTGGTAACCCATGATGCGACCGAATCGGACCGTATCGAAATGATGCGCCGCGACTTCATTGCCAACGCATCGCATGAGTTGCGTACGCCTCTTACGGTAATCAACGGCTTTCTGGAAATTGCACTCGCCCAGCCGACCATGGATACCGAGACCCGGTCCTCACATTTGCGGCTCATGACCGAGCAGGGAAACCGCATGCAAAACCTGGTGGAGGACATGCTGTCGCTGACGCGATTGGAGTCGTCGGATTATCCGCTGCTCGCCGAACCGATAGACATGAAGAATCTCTTGAATCAGATTCTTCAGGAAGCGCGGGCCTTGTCCGGTGGCAAACATGATATTTCGCTCCACAACGAAGGACCGGATATTCATGGTAGCGCCGAAGAACTGCGGAGTGCGTTCAGCAATCTGGCATCGAATGCGGTGCGCTACACGCCAGAAAATGGCGCAATCGAATTGTCATGGCGAGAGACTGCAAGCGGCCCGCAGTTTTCCGTTCGCGATACCGGCATAGGCATTCGCCCTGAGCATATTTCGCGATTGACAGAGCGGTTTTACCGTGTCGATAAAAGCCGGTCGCGCGAGACTCAGGGTACCGGGCTAGGACTCGCAATCGTGAAACACGTGCTGCTGCGTCACCATGCAACCTTGGCGATTGAATCGAGGCCGGGCCAGGGAAGTGTATTTACGGTGAAATTTCCGCATGGCGCGAAAGTCTGAGTCGGCCCGTTCGAGAACGGATGTATCCAGCGGGGCCGCGCTGGTCGCAATAGATAAAAGGATTCAACCACCGAATGATTGAATCCTTTTTCGGGATATTTCCAGATTACTTGTAGCCGACGCGGTCAAGAATCTTTTGTGCTGCGATTTGATTCTTGCCGATGGTGGCAATCGAAATGTTTTCCGTCTTGAATTTGCCCAGCGATTCCAGTGCAGGATTTTTTACCACTGCAGATGCGACCGCTGGCCATTCATTATTGCCGTTGGCGAAATAGGCTTGTGCCTCGTTGCTGGCAAGGTATTCCAGAAACTTGACCGCCGCTTCACGATTCGGGGCGTTCTTTGCCACGCCGCCGCCGGAGATGTTGATATGCGTGCCGGAAGTTTTCTGGTTAGGCCAGATGAAACCGACCTTGCTCATTGCTTCCTTATCTTCCGGCTTGGTCGAGCGAAGCATGCGAACGTAGTAGTAAGAATTGGCAAGCGCTACGCCGCATTCGCCGGATGCCACGCCTTTGATCTGGTCGGTGTCGCCCCCGCGCGGAGGACGCGCGAAATTCGCTACGACGCCGGTCGCCCAGTCTTCGGTTGCCTGTTCGCCGTTTCGTTCGATCATCGCCCCGATCAATGAGAGCATGTAAGGATGCGAGCCGGACCGCGTACAGACCTTGCCCTTGTTTTTTGGATCGGCAAGCGATTCATAGGTGGCAACGTCTTCCGGTTTTACCGATGCCTTGTCATATACGATGACGCGAGCCCGCGTTGAAAAACCGTACCATTCGGCGCCGTTGCCGTCATCCTTGCTGCGCAGATTGGCGGGGATACGGGAATTCAGAATCGACGATTTTACCGGCTGGAACAATCCTTCGATTTGCGCACGCCACAAGCGAGCCGCGTCCACCATCAAGATCACATCTGCCGGGCTGTTTTTTCCTTCATTCTTCAAACGCGCAAGCAATTGGTTGTCGTCGGCTTCAATGCGATTGATCTTGATACCGGTTTGCTTGGTGAAATTCGAATAGAGCTGTTCGTCAGTCTGATAATGCCGTGCCGAATAGAGATTCAGGATTTTTTCTTGCGCATATCCTGATACCGCGGTCGAAAAAATCGCCACGGCGAGACATAACTTCTGAGAAGGAAATAACTTCATGGAAAACCTCTATAAAGGAAAAATTTTTGTTGAGTCAGTATAAACAGAATTAATAGAAATGTGAATCATTCTCAGTTGTGGCTTTGTCCTGCAGAGCTTTCCGTAAGCTACAATCCAGCCCGTCCATCATTTCCGGTTTCATGAATATGCGATTGATTCTGCTTTCTTTGCTTTCAGCGCTCCTGGCACTGAGTGGGTGCCGCACCGCAATACCGCCGGCGTCGTCGGCTGCCGCGGAGCAAAATCCGGTGCGAAATGTCAAAATCGGTTTGGCGCTGGGTGGTGGTGCTGCGCGCGGATTTGCCCACATTGGGGTTATCAAGGCGCTTGAGGCGCAAGGTATCGTGCCGGATCTCGTCGTAGGAAGCAGCGCCGGAAGCCTGGTCGGCGCACTATATGCCGCCGGAAATAATGGATTCGCGCTGAACCGGATGGCGCTGGATATGGAAGAAGCGGCAATATCGGACTGGTCCGTGCCTTTTTTTGGAAATATATCCGGTGTGCTGAAGGGGGAAGCGCTCCAGAATTACGTCAACAAGGCGGTGAAAAACATACCGATCGAGAAGATGAAGATCCGGTTCGGCGCAGTGGCTACCGATCTTGCTACCGGCATGCCGATCCTGTTTCAACGTGGCAATACCGGCATTGCAGTGCGCGCATCTTCTGCGGTTCCCGGTGTATTCCAGCCCGTGAAAATCGGCGATCAGGCCTATGTCGATGGTGGCCTGGTGTCACCGGTTCCGGTTCGCTTCGCCCATGAAATGGGAGCCGATTTCGTAATCGCAGTGAACATTTCGGCTCAGCCGGAAGGCGAGCATACCTCCAGTTCGCTGGATATGCTTCTGCAAACCTTTGCCATCATGGGGCAAAGCATAAACCGGCATGAATTGCGCAACGCCGATATTGTCATACGACCTGCGCTAGCGACGATGCGAGGCAATGATTTCGAGAGCCGCAATCTTGCCATTTTGGCCGGTGAGCAAGCCGTGCTTGCAGCGATGCCCGAGATCCGGCAAAAGCTTCAACTGAAACGTGGCCAATGACTGGCCGGTCATCAGAAATTACCAAGCGTGGTCGGCGATCGGCGTGGCTTGAGGACTGTTCAGGCGCAGGCGAACTGTTGCGGATTGTTCCGGATCGTTAATCCGGCGTGCGCCATCGAAGCGTTTTTGCCAGTAATGCACGTCCATGCGCTCAATTCTTACTTTGCCGCCGGATGATGGAGAATGTACGAACTTGTTATCTCCCAGATACACTCCCACATGCGAAAACGCGCGTTTAAGGGTGTTGTAAAACACCAGATCGCCCGGTCGCAATTCGTATGTCTGAACCTCTTGTCCAACGCGACTGATCTCTTCGACGGTTCTCGGAAGGGTTGTGCCCCAAGCCTCCTTGAATACAAAATGCACCAAGCCGCTGCAATCCAGCCCATCTTCAGGTGAATTACCTCCGTACTTGTATCGGATGCCGACCAGCGCCATCGCGCGCATTGCCAGTTCGGATGCCCGATTTGTGAAGGTTTCAATATTGGCCGCATGCGGAATCGGCTCGGCTGGCACCATTTCTGCGGATCGGGAAGGCGCACAAACTTGGAGCGCCGCTAATAAAACAGCGCCATGGACCGCCACCGAGATCCGGTTATTTTTTTGTTGAATTGCCATTATTCATTAATCCGTATGCAACGGTTGTTTAAATGTAGGCGAATCGGATGGGACTGTCAAAATTTCTGTCGGGAAGGTATGCTATAGGCTAATACGGAAAAGGTTCGGCAGCATGCTTACAAACACACCTTCGGTGGATATTTCCCTCAAGCCCCGTGTTCTGATCGCAGACGATTCGCGAATCGTGCGCGCGACATTAATCAAGCATATTCAGGGCATGTTCGAATTCCGCGAAGCGCTCGATGGAGAACAGGCTTGGGAAATTCTGCTGCTCGATCCGAATATTCGCGTCCTGATTACCGATTTGACCATGCCGAAGCTCGACGGCTACGGTTTGCTGCAAAGAATTCGCGGATCAAAAATCAGCCGGATACGAACCATGCCGGTGGTTGTCGTATCCGGTAGCGATGAACAGGAAGAGCGGGAACGAGCCAAAGCGGCCGGAGCAACCGATCTGATTACAAAGGGTATCGGTACCGCACAATTGTTATCGCGCCTCGACATACTTTCCAAGCTGGTCAGCACCCAGCAGCAATATGAGCGCAGTCTGGAAGCGCTGGTTCAGAGCGATCCGGCTGACACCGCCGTCAAACTTTCTTCACCCTATGCATTGCAAATGCAGGCCGAAGCCATGTTGGCGAATGCGATACGCCATAACAAGAATTTTGTTCTTTTGAGCGTATGTCTTGCACTCCGGAAGAATGATTCGGAAGATGCGGCTGCGACTCCATCGGAAAGCGTCATTAATGCAATTGGACATTTGCTGCAAGCTACGGTACGGCAAACCGATATTGTGGCCAAGACCGGCGATGCGGAATTTACGTTGGTTACCGGCAGTGTAAATTTCGATTCCGCTCGCAATTTTGCAGATCGCCTATGCCGTGCGATTTCAAATGCGAATCTTTCAAAAGACGATCAAGAGACAGTAACGGCAAGTTGCGGGCTGGTGTCTTTATGTCAGCACCGAGAAACCACATCGTCGTCGGCGCCTACCTTGAACGCCTTGTGGGAAATTGCCCACCGGCGTGGAGCCTTGGGGGTGCGGCAGGGTATAACCGGCGTGGTCGGGACTGATCAGGAAGCGGCTTTTCTGCAAAAATCCAGTTGAATCGTAGCTTCGATTCCCGATCAGGAAGTTGCCGCACGACCGGCACTTCATTGCGAGCTCGGAGTAGGTGGCGCTTTGAGCGATAAGTGCAACAGGCCTTGCAAGCGAAGCGCGACAAATTGCCGCGCATTTCGACGATCCAGTTGTATATGCCATGCAAAGCCCACATAACAATGCAGTATAAATTTCGCGAAGAATACGCTTGGGCGAGAAGATTTTTCACTACTTAGGGAGGAAGTACCAGCTGACCACCTGCTCCAGATGGTGAATGGGTTCCTGAACCAAGGGCCCAGTCTTCAACAGGAACCCGCCATGCCTGGCGGCCCAGCACAGCTAAATCCGATGCAG
>JAKFFO010000009.1:0-31843 GCA_036675035.1 Oxalobacteraceae bacterium | reverse complement strand
AACATCTTCGGATCGATCAGGATCATCCGCACCAGATTGGGATCGGACTTGTACAGCAGCGACAGGATGGTGGCATTGATGCCCACCGACTTGCCCGAGCCGGTGGTACCCGCGACCAGCAGGTGCGGCATCTTGGCGAGGTCGGCGACCACAGGATGACCGGCGATGTCCTTGCCCAGTGCAACCGTGAGGCTGGACTGGCTGTCGTTGTACACCTTGGAGCCAAGGATCTCGGTAAGGCGGACAATCTGCCGCTTCGGGTTCGGCAGCTCCAGACCCATGAAATTCTTGCCGGGGATGGTTTCCACGACCCGGATCGACGTAAGCGACAGCGAACGCGCAAGGTCGCGCGCGAGATTGACGATCTGGCTGCCTTTCACGCCGGTAGCGGGTTCGATCTCGTACCGGGTGATCACAGGACCAGGATAAGCGGCGACCACCTTGGCTTCCACGCCAAAGTCCGACAGCTTCTTCTCGATCAGGCGGCTGGTAAATTCCAGGGTTTCGATACTGACGGTTTCCTGCGACTGCGGCGGGTCATCCAAAAGCGATAACGGAGGCAGATTGGTATCGGGCAGGTCGGTGAACAGCGACACCTGTCTTTCCTTTTCTATCCGATCCGATCTCGGCACCGCGACAATTTGCGGCTCGATTCGAATCGGTGGTGCATCGACAATTTTTGCACGCTCCTGCACCACCACCACTTCTCGTTTTACGGCTGCCACATGCCCCAGCTTGCGGTCCTTGCGCGCCGCATACAAATTGATGCTCCACAGGACGCTTGCCTCGATAAAACCGCCGATGCGCTCCGCCACCGCGAGCCACGAGACTTGAAAGAAAAGGCTGAAGCCGACACCGAACAGCAGCAATAAAAATAATGTGGCACCGTTAAAACCAAGTGCGTTTTGCGACGCGTTGCCGATCAGCTCGCCCAGCACGCCGCCGGGCGCACGCGGCAACTCGACCGGAAGGGTATGCATGCGCATATATTCGAGACCGACGCTACCGCATAACAGCAGAAAAAATCCGGCCGCGCGAATCCACCCTTCATGATGATGCTGCGATTCGGGCTCCTGTTTTAATAGAAATTTCTGCGAAAGGCGCCGATACCCGGTCCACACCGAGCGCAACAGCATCACGCACCACCACCATGCAGAAATGCCGAAAATAAACAGCATCAGATCGGCTATCCATGCGCCAATCCGCCCTCCCCAATTGCTCAGCTTCGGCACCATATTGGCGTGCGACCATCCCGGGTCAAGCCTTGAATAAGTGACAAAAATCAAGATCAGGTACGCGGTAATTCCTGCAATGATCAACCAACGCGCTTCAGACAGCAATCGCACCAATCGATTGGGAAGAGGTTCTGAAGGAGAGGTCTTGCGTGTATAAGCTTGTGTCGTTCTAGTCATAGATTCTGATGCTTTTCTGCCAAGCCGCGCCAGATGTGCGGCTTCAGGCCGTGATGATGCAGTCGCCCGGAGGAAAAAGGCTTGTTCGTCTATAATCTTAACCAGTTTTGGCAGGTAAATACTGCATTCATTGATGCCGGGTTGAAATTTTGCGTTATCGCGCTATATGAAATAGGTAAAAAGCCGATTCCATTGCCTTTCCATGTCTTTCCGCTATCCACTATCATTCACTTCTGAAGAATTTTTATGGCTACTCCCAAACACGCTCATGTTCTGATTCTCGGTTCTGGTCCGGCCGGATACAGCGCGGCCGTCTATGCCGCCCGTGCCAATCTGAAACCGGTGCTCGTCACCGGTATCGAGCAAGGCGGCCAACTGATGACCACCACCGATGTCGAAAACTGGCCGGGCGATCCGATGGGAGTGCAAGGTCCGGAATTAATGCAGCGCCTTCTGCAACACGCGGAACGTTTCAATACCGAGATTGTTTTCGATCACATTCACACCGCGAAGCTGACGGAAAAACCGATTCGCCTGATCGGCGACTCGGGCGAATATACCTGCGACTCGCTGATTATCGCAACCGGCGCGTCGGCCCAGTACCTCGGCTTGCCTTCCGAAGAAACGTACATGGGCAAAGGCGTTTCCGCATGTGCCACTTGCGATGGCTTTTTCTACAAAGGCCAGGAAGTCGCGGTGATCGGCGGTGGCAATACTGCGGTGGAAGAAGCGCTCTACCTTTCAAATATTGCTACCAAGGTAACGGTAATCCATCGCCGCGACAAGTTCCGCGCCGAGGCCATCCTGATCGATCGGCTGATGGCAAAGGTCGCCGAGGGGAAAATCGAAGTCAAATGGAATCACACGCTCGATGAAGTGACCGGCGACGACAGCGGCGTCACCGGCATCAACATCAAGTCGACCGTCGATGGAACTGTCACGCCGTTGAAGCTGCACGGCGTGTTCATCGCGATCGGCCATAAACCCAATACCGGCATCTTCGACGGTCAGCTTGAAATGAAAAATGGTTATATCCAGACCAAGACCGGCCTGGAAGGCATGGCGACCGCAACTAACCTGCCGGGCGTGTTTGCCGCAGGCGATGTGCAGGATCATGTATATCGCCAGGCGATCACCAGTGCCGGCACCGGATGTATGGCTGCGTTGGATGCCCAGCGTTATCTCGAAGGACTGGAGGCTTGATCCGACTCTAGCGCGACCTGCCTGCGATGGAATCCCGGACTGCCATTGCAAGCAGGCCACCGAATATGAGGACTCTATCATCATGCCTGTCATCAAGGATTTCGGGGCTCTCAAAACCCTGCGGAATACGCTGAAAGCGCAAGACGAGTCGCGCCAGGCGGCCAACGCCGAACGCGAGCGGCGCGAGAACGAGAAACGCATCGATGCGGATCTGTTTCGCCGGAGCGTTGGAGAGGTCGCACCGCTTTCCCCAATCGACAAGATTGCCGTGCCGGTGCCGCGCCCGCTACCGATAGCACGCCAGCACCAGGCCGACGAACGCGCGGCGTTGCAGGAATCCTTGTCGGATGAATTCAGTGTCGAGACGCTACTCGAAACCGATGATGCGCTCAGTTTCGCACGCAACGGGATCGGGCCCGATACCGTGCGAAAATTGCGCCGGGGCCACTGGATCATCCAGGCCCAGCTTGATCTGCATGGATTGCGACGGGACGAAGCGCGTGAAGCGTTGGCGGAATTCCTGCGCAGCGCATCGAAACGGGGCCTGCGCTGCGTGCGCATCATTCACGGCAAAGGTCTTGGATCGATCAACAAGGAGCCGGTGCTGAAGAACAAGGTGCGCAGCTGGCTGGTGCAAAAAGATGAAGTGATCGCTTTTTGCCAGGCGCGTGCCGTGGACGGTGGAAGCGGCGCACTGGTTGTGCTTCTGAAGGCGACAAGCTGAATCAACCGGAGCGATCAGCCATCGCGTCGCATCATTTCCGGCTTCACGCAGACCGGCGCAGTGTGTTCCTTGCGGATAAAATCTAGACCGCCTCGGACCCGGTCTCTCCGGTACGAATCCGGATAACCTGCTCGACATCACGTACGAATATCTTGCCGTCGCCAATTTTTCCGGTGCGGGCGGCCTTGATGATCGCTTCGACCGCATGGTCCACAACTTCTTCGCTGACGACTGCTTCGACTTTCACTTTTGGCAGAAAATCGACCACGTATTCCGCGCCTCGATAAAGCTCGGTGTGCCCTTTTTGCCGGCCGAACCCTTTTACTTCGGTGACCGTCAAACCGGTGACGCCGACTTCGGCCAGTGCTTCTCGTACTTCGTCGAGTTTGAACGGCTTGATGATTGCAGTAATTTGTTTCATGGATATCCCCTAAATAAATTGCATCTACATTATCATTTACGAAACTTCGATGGAAGAGATAAACGGAGCAAATGCATGCGCTTTAGTTTTGCGCTTGACGTTTCGCGCTTCACGTTTCGAAATATTGCGAATTGCGATGAGCGTTCATCGGCCTGGTCCGCCGGAGATGCCGATCGACCAGCCTGCAAATTGGTCGGCGAGGTGCCTGCCCGCACACATTTGCAGTCTTTGGCCGCATTGAAACCAATCCGCTTGTCCACTTTGTGAACAAACATGCCAAAAAACTGGAATCAAGTTCGGTGAATTATCGCACGCGCATCATTACATCCCTGTCCGAAGTCGGCCAACCGGCCTGGGATGCGCTGGTCGCCTTGCAAGCAGACTCGAACCCCTTTCTTTCGTTTGCTTTTCTTGATGCGTTGCACGAATCAGGATGCGCTTCGATCGACGCGGGTTGGCAGCCGAGATATCTGACGCTATGGCATGCGGAACGCCTCGAAGCGGCAATGCCGCTGTACGTAAAAAGCCATTCCTACGGTGAATATGTATTTGATTGGGCGTGGGCGGATGCTTACCAGCGAAATGGACTAAATTACTATCCGAAGTTGTTGTCGGCGATTCCATTCACACCAGTAACCGGTAGCCGTCTGCTGGCCCGGAATGCAGCCGCTGAAAGTGCGCTGGTCGCTGCGCTTTGCAACATGCAGGAAAAAAGCGGGGCTTCGTCGTCACATATCCTGTACCCTCTCGAATCACAAGCGATTGCACTGGCGAATGCCGGATTCATTTTACGCAGTGGCGTGCAGTTCCACTGGGTCAATCCCGGTTATCGTGACTTTGAGGATTTTCTTTCAGCGCTGGAGTATAAGAAACGCAAAAATATTCGCGCCGAACGGCGTAAAGTTCGCGACGCCGGCATTACCTTTCGACATGTGCCCGGTGAAATAGCGGAAGAATCGGACTGGCGTTTTTTCAAACGTTGTTACGATCACACCTATGCAGCGCATTATTCCACCCCCTACCTGAACCTGGATTTTTTCCTCCGTATCGGCGCCGCGATGCCACGAA
Organism: Oxalobacteraceae bacterium; assembly: GCA_036675035.1. Lineage (GTDB taxonomy): Bacteria > Pseudomonadota > Gammaproteobacteria > Burkholderiales > Burkholderiaceae_D > MESE01. The sequence goes on along the minus strand of JAKFFO010000009.1, from coordinate 27,015 downwards.
ATATTTTGCTCATCATTGCAGAACGGGACGGGAAACCGATCGCCTCGTCACTGTCGATACACACTGATCGAGTTCTGTACGGGCGCTACTGGGGTGCCGTCGAAAATCATCCTTGCCTGCATTTCGACACTGCCTATTACCAGCCGCTGGAATTCTGCATCGCGCAGCGGCTCGACCGCTTCGAGGGCGGGGCGCAAGGCCAGCATAAAATGGCGCGCGGTTTTCTTCCGAAAAAAACATGGTCCGCGCACTGGCTTGCACATCCGGTGTTTTCGGACGCAATCGAACGCTTTCTTGATCGCGAGAACAATGGCATCGAAGCTTACCTTGACGAACTGAACGAAAATACGCCTTTCCGCGCGGCAAAATAATCCTGGCGCTTTTCGGTTTTTAAAAAATTCCGGAGCAGCCTGTTAAATTTAATTGTGTTTTTTTCAAGTTGCGGGCATTCTTGCCGCATATGAATTTATCGTACGCACCCCAACCTGCCTGCTCCAGCCCGCTGATGAACCGGGTCGGACGCTTCCACATTCTGCGCGAACTCGGGCACGGCGCACTCGGGTCGGTATTTCTGGGACACGATCCGGTCATAGACCGACATGTAGCGATCAAGACATTCCATCCACGATTGACACCGGTCGAGAAAAAACAATACGAACAGCACCTGATCAACGAGGCGCGTGCGGCAGGCCGCCTGTCCCATCCGCACATCGTGACGATCTACGACGCCTCATGTGAAGGAGGCGTATCTTATATTGCGATGGAATATCTTCAGGGCATGGAGCTTAGCAAGCGGCTGGATACCGGCGATCGATTCCAGCCCGATGCAGTTGCGACCATTATCTGGAAGATCGCCGATGCACTGGACTACGCTCACAAGAATGGCGTGATTCACCGCGATATCAAACCAGGCAATATTTTCATGGTTGGAGACCAGCCCAAGCTCCTGGATTTCGGCATTGCGCGATCGCCAAATCGGGTGCCTGACAATTCCGCAAACAGCGAGCCATATACACTTTTTCGCAATAACCTGCTTGGGACGCCAAATTACATGTCGCCCGAGCAGGCGTCAGGTGAACCGGTCGACATTCGCACCGACGTATACTCGCTCGGCGCAGTGATGTATGAAATGCTGGCCGGATGCAAGCCGTTCAAGTCGAGTGATAACATCCGGTTGCTGCAACAGATCGCCTACAAGAATCCTGCCGCACCTCATGTACTCGATGCCGGCATTCCGGTCATCCTGTCGCATATCGTGATGAAGGCGATGAGCAAGCGCCCGGAAAAACGCTATCAGAATGCCGAAGAAATGGCGCAGGATATCAAACGCTACATGGTCGCTGAAAAACGTACCAAGCGACGACAGCAACAGGAATCTGCACCAGCTGTGCAGTTAGAAGCGGCGACTCCTGTTCCTGCACGCAAGGGCGGCCGGATTTTCTGGCTGTGTTGCGCCGCCGGTCTGACGATGCTGGCAATGGTCGGGCGAAGGATTTTCTAGGGCCTGCGGACAGAAATTCCGCATGACGAAGACATAAGGCGTTCATAAAAGACAAAAGGCGCACCGCAGTGCGCCTTTTGTCTTTTATGCTTAAACGAACACTTAGATCGAGCTCAGTAAAGCGGCTTGCTGGCTGCCTTGTTGTAGGCTGCGATACCGTTCACGATTTCTGCTCTGGCGTCGTCCGGACCATACCAACCGTCGATCTTCACCCATTTGCCTTTCTCGAGATCCTTGTAGTGCTCGAAAAAATGCTGAATCTGCTGCAAGCGCAAATCGTTCAAATCGCCCGGCTTTTGCCAATGCGTGTAAATCGGAAGAATCTTGTCAATAGGCACGGCGAGAACCTTGGCGTCGCCGCCTGCTTCATCTTCCATCTTGAGAATTCCAATCGGCCGGCAGCGTACCACCACACCGGGAATCAGCGGAAAAGGCGTTATGACCAGCACATCAACCGGATCGCCATCGTCGGATATCGTGTGCGGAACATAGCCGTAATTGCACGGATAATGCATCGCGGTACCCATGAATCGGTCGACAAAAATCGCCCCCGACTCCTTGTCCACTTCATATTTAATCGGGTCCGCATTCATCGGAATTTCGATAATGACATTGAAATCGTTCGGGACATCGCGTCCGGAAGATACGTTATTGAGGCTCATGTGTTTTCTCTGAGGTATTGATGATGTGGTAAGGATGAAATTATAGCGGCTTTCAATTGCCGATCGTGCGTTGCAACACGCGGCCCGCGCCTATACTTTTCAAATTCAGCGGGCCATCTGCGTCAAAGGCTTTCTCGGCACAACTGCCATGGATGCGATCAAATCTGCGTGGTCAACGCACATTGCCGGTAATGTGCAGCCGCCTCGCTGGTGTGATTCAATGCCTCATGCAATTTCGCAAGCTTCAGGTGTGCCGCTTGTACCGTCGCCGACTCGCTTGCGGTGGACAAGGCCTGCTCAAGGTAACGCTGCGCCTTGCCCCAGAGCTTTTGCTTCAGGCATAACGCGCCCAGCGTCAGCGAAAGCTCCGCATCGGACGGCCGTTGGTTCGCCCAGCGTTCGCAGCGTTCGATCTGCGCCAGCAATGCCGGCGATCCTTCGGCCGCAGCCGAGGCGCGATAGGCACGCACAAGACGATCATCCCAGGATGCAGCAAGCGCCTTTTCCACCAAGATACGCGCATCATCATGCAATCCTCGTGCATTGAATGCGTCGGCTGCGCGCGCGGCCACAACCGGATTGATGCGATCCTGGTCCGGAATGGCGGCCCAGGTCCGCCGTATCGATTCCGCGTCATGAGCTTTGCCGGATAACAAATCGTCATAGGCCAGCTCCCGCAATCGACTCGATAACGCAGGATGAATGGCATTATTCTTGTCGAGCGAGCGCACCAGGCGCAATACTTCCGGCCAGTTTTTTGCTCGCTGGTTGGCCTTCAGTGCAAGGCGCTGCGCGTGTATATGGCGGGTTCCTGTCGCATTCAATTCATTTACCGCTTCGAGCGCAGCTTCCGGCTGACGCTCGTCGGTCAACAATTCGATTGTGGTCATGAGCCGTGCTGTCTTGAGCGAATTCTCGTCCGACACTTGGGATAACCAGGTATCACGTCGCTCGGAATGCCCCATTCGATGGGCAGCGCGCGCGCCGATGAGTGCCGCCACGCCTGCATTGTCAGAAACGGCTGCGGCCCGTACCGCCGCTTTTTCTGAATGGCCGAAACGGCCTTCGAAGAGCGCCTTCAACGATTCCCGCAGCGCCTTGTTGCTTGCGCGCTCGCGCTTTTCCCTGCGATACAACGCCACACGCTGCGGCATCCTGAGCGCGGTGCGTATCGTCTTCAGCACACCGTAGGCGAACAGAAACAGAAGAACCAGCAACAGCAGGAAAAAATTCAGCGATAAATCGACGCGATAAGGCGGATAAAACAGCACCACATTGCCCGGATTGAAACGCGCCACCAACGCGAGTCCGATGGCAGCCGCGAACAGGATGAGAAGCCAGATAAATATGCGCATATGAAGTTAGAAGAACCTGTTGGCGATCACGATGACGGCACTGCCGTCAAGGTGTCGGCTTGTAATTGCGAACCGCGTTGAGGCTATCAGTCAGTGTCGGCATTTCGATCGACAGGTCGTTACCCTGCACTTGCTTCAGCAATGCCTGTACCGTCTGCGTCTGCTTGGCACGGGTATCGAAATATCTGGCTATCGTATCCTGAGCGGCGATCAAATCGCTGCGGAAAGCGGATTCATTGCGCGACAACAGCGCCAATCGCGCATTCAACAGGCGCAGCTTCAGGTTTTCGCGCGCGTAGTATGCCTGCGTCGGTGACAGCAATAGCGCTTCCGGGGTCTCGACGTCCCGAACCCGGATCAGCTGCCTTATTTCAGTCCACATTTCGTTGGACACGCTTTGCCAGATATTTTTTGCCCTGGTCCACCAGTCACGCTGACCGGCATCGGCATTCGATCCAGTATCGGCCGCGCCGGCGTTCGCCATCGGCGCGACCCGTCGTGCATTCTTTGGCTGCGTCGCAGGCAATGCCGGTTTCTCGTCGGACAGGAGTGGCATGTTGTCGATCTGACTGATAATGCTGTCCAGCCGCAATGCAACGCCCGTCAAGTCCACGCTCGGTAACGATTTCAACTTGTCGATATCCCGCGCAATCGCGCGCCGGATGGTAATGAATTGCGGCTTGTCGGCACGCGACAGGCGAGTATCCGCATTCTGCAGTGCGATCAGCGCACCGCGTACATTGCCGGCGAGTTGCAATTGTTGACTCGCCGTCGACAGCACTTGCTCGATCTCTGCCAGCGCCCAGTCATCTCGATTCCTGGAGAGTTCCTGGTAGAGTTGCTCAAGTGCCAATTGCTGGCTCTGCGCTTCGACTTGCCGATTTTCCAGCACGTTGACCTTGGCTTGCAGCTCGTTCACAGTGTCCTGCATCGACTTGGCAAGAACCTTGGTTTCGGTATTGACGCTGTCGCCGGATTGCAGGCGCTGTGCGACTTCCTTGCGCAGATTACGCACCTCGTGTCGCGACTTCCACCACTCGCCGGCCAGCAGAAGTGCGAGCAGAATCAGGGCCAGATATATCAGGCGAAGGCTCAGGCGCGCTTGCCCGCGGCGCGGCGCGGCATCGGCAGCAACCGGTTCCGCCTGCGGCGCAGCTGGATTGGGGCGTGAATTGATATCGGGGGAAGAAGGCAGTTCGTTCATCGTGGGAATTGTAACGCGGCGAACAACTGTTCGTCGCCGGAACCTGTAAGAGTAATGTGTTGAAAACCGAACCCCCGCGCCGTTTCTTCGATGCGCATATGCGGGATGATGATTTTTTGTTGTAGTAATTCTGCTACACCGTCATCACCCGCGACCTGTTGCGTCATCCGTACCAGGTTGCGCAAGGCCTCGGAGCTGGTGATGACCCAATCGTTCTCGGAATGTACCAGTCCGGTGAGCTGCAGGCGGCGAGCTGCATCCAGCACTGGCGAAGTGCGACGATAAGCCGCCACCGGGACCACATCGATACCGGCGGCACGCAATGTTTCGGCGAATAACTCGCGCCCGGTTTCGCCGCGTACGATCAAGACCCGTTTCCCCTGCAAGGCATCCAGATCCAATGCGTCGAGCAGCGTCTCCGAATCGGTTTTCATTGGATCGCGCGGACTGAAGATGGTGGCATTGGTCGAAGTCAGTCCATGGCGCGCAAGTGCAGCCCGGCTGCCCTCTCCCACAACTGCCAATGCGACCTCCTTCGGCCAGCCGCCTTGCAACATGCCGAATGCCGCATCGATTGCATTCGGGCTGACAAAGGCCACCATCGCATATTTTCGCAGCGCCCCAAGCGCCTCGCGAAGCTGAGCCGGATCGGGAAGCGGATGAATTTCCAGCAAAGGAAAGACGATTGCAGTTCGCCCTGCAGCAGCAACGCGTCTTGCGAACACCTGCGCCTGCATTGACGGGCGAGTAATGACGACCGGATTAGTCATCCAGCTTGCAGGCCGCGAGAATTGCGTCGGCACCTTGCGTCCGCAATGCATCCGCGATTGTCCGGCCCAACGCTTCAGGCGCATCTGCCGGGCCGGTGGCGTCGGCGCTTGCGATACGTTGCCCGTCCGGCGTCGCAACCATTGCGCGCAAGCGCATGCTTTCGCCGTCGATTGTCGCAAATGCGGCCAGCGGAATCTGGCAACTGCCACCAAACGACTTGGACAATGTGCGTTCGGCCGCAACTGCGCGCGCTGTCGCCAGGTGGTCGAGCGGCGCAAGCATGGCGCGCAAATCTTCGCGGCCTGCGGGAATTTCAATTGCCATTGCTCCTTGTCCCGGCGCCGGCAAACTCTGCTCCGGGTCCAGCACGGCGCGAATCCGGTCTGGCAATCCAAGGCGCACCAGGCCTGCGACCGCAAGGATGATGGCCGCGTACTCTCCACGATCCAGTTTTCCCAGCCGAGTATCGAGATTGCCGCGCAGCGGGCGGACCACCAGCTTCGGATACCTTGCGGATATCAGCGCCTGGCGCCGCAGGCTGCTGGTTCCAACCACGGCGCCATCCGGCAACGCATCGAGCGACGCATAGGTATTGGAAACGAACGCATCGCAAGGATTCTCGCGCTCAAGCACCGCCGCAAGCTCGAAATTTTCCGGCAAATCCATCGGCACATCCTTCAATGAATGCACTGCAAGATCGGCACGGCCCTCGGCCATCGCAAGCTCAAGCTCCTTGACGAACAATCCTTTTCCGCCGACCTTGGACAAGGTTCGATCCAGGATCTGGTCGCCCCTTGTTGTCATGCCGAGAATTTCGATACTGGTGTGCGGATATAATTCGGAGAGTTTTGACCTGACGTGGTCGGCTTGCCACATTGCCAGGCGGCTTTCGCGCGATGCGATGACCAACTTTGAGACGGGAAACACTTTCAAAACGGGCTCTTTCGATTTTCGTGGCACAGATTGCGCAGGACCTGGTCATTGCGCTCATCAAACTGCCCGGATTTTATCATGCGCGTTGCAATGAAATTTGGTTGAAAGCTATATTCGTTCTTTCCAAAACATGACTGAAATGTCCAACATGGCGAAACCATCAACACCTTCCTTGCGCAGCGCCAAGATTGCCGGCGACAAAGACGCGCCACTGAAAGAAGATATTCGGTTATTGGGCCGATTACTGGGAGACGTGCTGCGTCATCAGGAAGGCACTCCGGTTTTCGAGATAGTCGAGACGATCCGGCAGACCGCAGTGCGCTTCAGACGCGAAGCCGATGCGCAAGCGGGCGCCGATCTCAATAAATTACTTAAGAAATTATCGCGCGATCAAACCATTTCGGTAGTCCGTGCATTCTCATATTTTTCGCATCTTGCCAATATTGCCGAAGATCAGCACCACAATCGGCGGCGGCGGGCGCATCAACTTGCCGGATCGGCGCCTCAGCAAGGCAGCATCGGATACGCGCTGTCGAAGCTGGATCATGCCGGGGTGTCTGGCACCATGGTACGTTCATTTTTTGAAGGCGCGCTGGTTTCGCCGGTGTTGACCGCGCATCCGACTGAAGTGCAGCGCAAAAGCATCCTGGATGCCGAGCACGAGATCGCGCGCCTGCTGGCTGAGCGCGACCTTCCGTTGACATCCAGGGAAATGGCGCGAAACGACGAAATGCTGCACGCTCGCATTGCGACGCTCTGGCAGACGCGGATGCTGCGCTTTACCAAGCTGACGGTGGCCGACGAGATCGAGAATGCGCTGTCGTATTATCGAATCACTTTCCTGCGCGAATTACCCGGCCTGTATGACGACATCGAACGGGAAATCACGTCGCGATTCCCGCAGCGGTCGGGCCGCAGCCAGCGCCGCACCGAACTGCCGCCGTTCGTGCAGATGGGCAGCTGGATCGGCGGTGATCGCGACGGCAATCCGAATGTCAACGCGGGTACGATGCAGCATGCACTGAAGCGCCAATCCACCACGATTCTTGATTTCTATCTTGAAGAAGTGCATGCGCTCGGCGCCGAATTATCAATCTCAACCCTGCTGGTCGACGCAAGTCCGGAACTGCAGGCGCTGGCAGATGCATCCCCCGATCCGTCGACGCACCGAAACGATGAGCCTTATCGCCGGGCACTGATCGGAATCTATGCGCACCTCGCCGCGACGGCGCGCTCGCTTGGCGCATCGAATATCCTGCGCAAGGAAGTAGGCCATGCGGCGCCGTATGCAACCGCCTCCGAGTTCAGCGGCCATCTGCAAATACTGGCGGAATCGCTCAACGCCCACCATGGCGCGATATTGATAAAACCGCGCCTGGCAATGCTGAAACGGGCATCGGAAATATTCGGATTTCATCTGGCCACGCTCGACATGCGCCAAAGTTCGGACGTGCACGAACGGGTACTTACCGAGTTATTCGCTCGCGCAAAAACCGAGCGGAATTATGCCGGATTGCCGGAGCAGAAAAAAATCGAGCTCCTGTTGCATGAGCTGAGCCGGCCGCGCCTGCTTTATTCGCCGTACATCGATTATTCGGATGAGACCGGCTCGGAATTGGCAGTGCTGCGCGCGGCACTTGAAATCCGTCTCAGGTACGGTTCGCGAGCGATTCGCAACTATATTATTTCGCATACCGAATCAGTATCCGACCTGCTTGAAGTATTCCTGCTGCAAAGAGAGGCCGGTCTGTTGCGCGTCGAACTCGCCAATGCAGGCGAACAAGCCCGCGAACGATCCGACCTCGAAGCCGGGCTGATGGTGATTCCATTGTTCGAAACCATTCCGGATCTGCGCTCCGCTGCGGAAATCATGGAAAACCTGACCGCGATACCGCAGATCAAGCGATTAATCGCCAGGCAGGGAGACCTGCAGGAAGTCATGCTCGGCTACTCGGATTCCAACAAGGACGGTGGCTTCCTGACCTCCAACTGGGAGCTGTACAAGGCGGAGACCCGACTGGTCGATGTATTCGACCGAGCCGGCATCAAGCTGCGCCTGTTCCATGGCCGCGGCGGAACAGTGGGAAGAGGCGGCGGCCCAAGCTACGAAGCGATCCTGGCGCAACCGCACGGCACGGTGAATGGCCAGATTCGCCTGACCGAGCAGGGAGAAACCATCGCCTCCAAGTTTTCCAATCCGGAAATCGGCCGCCGCAATCTGGAGCTGCTGGTTTCCGCCACCGTCGAAGCGAGTCTGATGCCCAGCATCGCGGATACGAAATACACGAAAAAAATGGCCGGTTTTGAACGGGTAATGGACGAGCTGTCGGAACTGGCTTACCAGGCATACCGGAATCTGGTCTATGAAACGCCAGGATTCACTGAATATTTTTTCGCGGCGACACCGATTGCGGAGATCGCGGAACTCAATATCGGCTCACGCCCGGCATCGCGCAAATCAAGCCGTCGGATTGAAGATTTGCGTGCGATTCCGTGGGGCTTCTCCTGGGGACAATGCCGATTGCTATTGACCGGTTGGTATGGATTCGGCACCGCCGTGTCGTCCTGGCTGGAACAGGACGACGCCAAATCCGGCACAACGAAACTGGCGATCTTGCGGGCCATGGTCAGGGAATGGCCGTTTTTCGCCACGCTGTTATCGAACATGGACATGGTGTTGTCGAAAACCGATCTGGCGGTCGCCTCCCGCTATTCCGAACTCGTAGCCGATAAAAGACTGCGCAAAACCGTCTTCAAACGACTCGTCGACGAGCATGAGAGAACCAGCGCATGCTTGAGCGCAATTACCGGTGCCAAGGAAAGACTGGCCGGCAATCCGCTGCTGGCGCGTTCGATCAAGAACCGCTTTGCCTATCTTGATCCGCTGAATCACTTGCAAGTCGAGTTGATCAAGCGGCATAGAGCGACAATGCACAGCGGGGGTAAAATCGACGAACGCGTAAATCGCGGAATTCATCTGACCATCAACGGTATTGCAGCAGGCTTGCGCAATACCGGTTAAGGAGAAGCGCAATGCCCAAGGCAATATGGAACGGCGCCGTCATCGCAGAAGCGGCTGCCGACGCTGTCGAAATCGTCGAGGGAAACGTCTATTTTCCGCGCGATGCGGTTGACCCGAATTATCTGCAGGCCAGCGATCATCACTCGGTTTGCCCCTGGAAAGGAACGGCAGATTATCATCATGTAGTCGTGGCCGGTGAAACCAATGAAAACGCCGCCTGGTACTACCCGGCCCCGAAAGAAGCTGCACGCAATATTGCTGGCCGCATTGCGTTCTGGCGCGGCGTGCAAATCCTGCCTTGATCGGCAATCGCACTGGAACAAACGGCTGCCGGAGCTCCGAAGCGACTAGCGCACCAACGCCTTGATCACCGTCCACTGGCGGCGTGATATCGGCAGACGGTCGTCAACGTCCTGCAGGATGACCTGCCAAGATTCTTGCGCTTTTTCATTATCGCCTTCCATATCGATCGATTGCAGCCCTTTCTCGACACCAATGATGGCCTTGCGGGAAACCAGCGCATTTCGATGCACCCGTACGAAAACTTCACCCAGTTCCTCTTCGATCGACATCAGCGATTCCTCGATCAGGTAATCGCGTATTTTGGTACGCAAGGTCACGTACTTCAATTCCGCTTTCAAATAAATGACGTCACCAATCGGCACCAGCAGCAATCGTCCGCGTTCCTGTACTGAAAAATGCCGGCGTGTCATCTGTAGCGAGGCCGCGGTGTCGGTTATTGCAGGCTTCTGCGACGCTCGCACCGACCGCAAGGCACTGACGCGCTGAATCGCTTCTGCCAGCCGCACAGCGCGCACAGGTTTCAGAAGGTAGTCCAGCGCATGTACATCAAACGCCTTGAGCGCGTACTCGTCGTGCGCGCTGATGAAAATGATCGCAGGCGCGCCGGCGAGCTCGGTGGATAAATGGGCCGCAAGTTCCAGCCCCGTCATTCCCGGCATCTGAACATCGAGCAGTACGATATCCGGCCGGGTACGGACAATTTCGTCAAGTGCATCCTGTGCCTGGCTCGCCATTCCCAGCAACTGGTGCGGACACTCGTCGGCGATATCGGACAGCAGCGTGGTCAGCCGGGCGCGTGCCGGCGCTTCATCATCGACGATAAACAAGCGTGGAATCATGCGGACGCCTTCACATAGGGAAATCGGAGCCGGACCTCGAAATATCCGCGCGCCACCGTGGTCGTCAATTGGGCCTCGACATCGTACAGCAGCGCCAGTCGTTCACGAATATTCTCCAGCGCCATATGATTGCCGGTGGATGGAGTATCGGCATGACAGGGATTGATCACTGCAATCTCGATCCGGTCGATCGAGCGGCTCAGGTGGACCTGTATCAGTACCGGCTTGCTGACCGGCTCGACGCCATAATGCACTGCATTTTCAAGTAAAGGCTGCAACAGCAGCGACGGTATTTGCGCCTTGCGCAGTACATCATCGGTGATATCCACCGCGTCCCACTGTACCTGCAAACGCTGCCCCAGCCGGACTTTTTCGATCGACAGATATTGCTTGCAGATGCGAATTTCATCCTGCAATGTAGTCATGTTGCGCCCGTCGCGGATCAGTACCCGAAACAAATCGGCCAGATCCTCCAGCGTGGTTTCAGCCTGTCGCGGCTCGGTCCGGATCAGCGACAGCACGGCGTTCAAACTATTAAACAGGAAATGCGGCTGAATCCGTGCCTGCAATGCCTGCAATCGCGCTTCCGCCAGCGCAGGTGAAAACGCGCGGGTGCGCATCTCGAAATAGTGCTGCAAGGCGAGGCCGAACAAGGCCGCGACCAGAACACCCTTGAGCATGGTCAGATTGGTAAAGCTGTACAGGAATAATTCGAGCGACGACAAAAAATGAATCAGCAGCGCGGTGACGATTGCGGGAACCAGTCCGCACGCAAGGCGCTGCCCCCATTGCGGCGCCAGGCGGATCGCCTGCCGCAACCCACACAGCACCAGAAGTGACGACAGGCACGCCAGTTCAACCAGGATCGACGACTCCACGAACTCGAAAAAGCCGGCCCGAAACCCGTTGGTCCGCAACAGAATTGCAGTCAACACGGCCACATTCACTGCCAGAAGAATCCGGAAAATCACGCCGATATTGCAGCAATCCGGGATAACGGTGTCGACGGGTTCGCTGATGGACACTGTGGTTGACTGCATGAGCGGATAGCTTTGTTGTTATGAGATGCGGGAACGCGGTGTGCTTGTTCTATAATCGAACAATTCACCGGGACTTGTAATCAATCATATTATGACAGCACAACTTTCCAAAAAAAGCGAGGCCTGGTCGGCGCGGTTTTCCGAACCTGTCTCCGATTTGGTAAAACGCTACACCGCGTCGGTGTTCTTCGACAAGCGTCTTGCGCAGTTCGATATCCAGGGGTCGCTCGCGCACGCCGAGATGCTCGCGCATCAAGGCATCATCAGCACTCAGGACCACGCCGATATTCAGCGCGGCATGGCACAGATACAGTCCGAAATTGCGGCAGGCCAGTTTGAATGGCTGCTTGATCTCGAAGACGTGCATCTCAATATCGAAAAGCGCCTGACCGAACTGGTGGGCGACGCCGGCAAGCGATTGCATACCGGGCGTTCGCGCAACGACCAGGTCGCAACCGACATTCGCCTTTATCTGCGCTCGGCAATCGACGACATCAACACGCTACTGCGCGAGCTGCGGCTGGCGTTGCTCGATCTGGCCGAACAGCATGCGGAAACCATCCTGCCCGGCTTTACCCATATGCAGGTCGCGCAACCGGTGACCTTCGGCCACCACATGCTTGCGTACGTCGAAATGTTCGGACGCGATGCGGAACGCATGAGTGATTGCCGCAAACGCGTGAATCGCCTGCCGCTCGGTGCCGCTGCGCTGGCCGGAACCACCTTTGCCATCGACCGCGAACGCGTTGCCGCGACGCTCGGCTTCGACGATGTATGCCGCAACTCGCTCGATGCCGTGTCGGACCGGGATTTTGCAATCGAATTCTGCGCAGCGGCGGCGCTGGTGATGACCCATATCTCCCGCATGTCGGAAGAACTGGTGATATGGATGAGCCCGCGTGTCGGATTCATCGATATCGCGGACCGGTTCTGTACCGGATCGAGCATCATGCCGCAAAAGAAAAATCCCGATGTACCTGAACTGGCGCGCGGCAAGACCGGAAGAGTCAACGGACACCTGATTGCACTGCTGACGTTGATGAAGGGGCAACCGCTGGCTTATAACAAGGATAATCAGGAAGATAAGGAACCGTTGTTCGATACCGTGGACACAGTCGTCGATACCTTGCGTATTTTCTCCGACATGGCGCGCGGCATCACCGTTAATGCCGACGCAATGCGCGCCGCGGCGCTGCAAGGTTATGCGACCGCCACCGATCTGGCGGATTACCTGGTCAAGAAAGGTTTGCCGTTCCGGGATGCGCATGAAGCAGTCGCGCGCGCGGTCCGCGCATGTGTCGACAAGGCTTGCGATCTTGGCGATTTGACGCTGGATGAAATGCGCGCATTTTCGCCCTTGATAGAACAGGATATCTTCGGGGTCCTGACATTGGAAGGTTCGGTGGCGGCACGCGATCATATCGGCGGCACAGCACCAGGCCAGGTGCGCGCGGCAATCGCACGGATTCGAAAGCAGTTGAACTGATTGCCGCGCAGGTGGCGCAGCAAATCTGATCTCTTCGAAGCTGCGTTAGGAAAGCATATCGGAATCGATGTCGCTACGTAGTATCACGTAGCCTGTACCGCAAGCCCCTGCGGTACAGGATCGAAAATTCCGCATTTTTAGCCGAAATCCGTAAAAAAGCCGGCCATTCCGGAATTGCACCTTTCGTTTGCAAGTTGAAATGTCTTATACTTCCGCGAACCTTCCAATTGCGGCCACCCGCCGCTCGGCGAAGCCAGAAAATGCATCGCGACAGCGCAATGCCTCTTCCATTAATGGGGACAAGACTCATGTCTTTTTTACTGTCTTTCTCGAGACTCATTGACACAATCAATGAAAAAATCGGCCACGGCGTCAGCTGGGCGCTGCTGCTTGCGGTACTGATCTGCAGCGGCAATGCATTGATACGCTATGCCTTTGACACGAGTTCCAACGCATGGCTGGAAATACAATGGTATTTGTTCTCCGCCATTTTCCTGCTCGCCGCCTCGTACACCTTGCGTCGTAACGAGCATGTGCGCATCGATGTGATCGTCAACAGATTTTCCAAGCGTACTCAGGTCTGGATCGACCTGATCGGTTTTATCGTTTTCCTGCTGCCAATGACGCTGATCATCCTGTATTTCGCGGTTCCATATGCATGGATATCGATCCAGAGCCAGGAAATGTCGAACAACGCCGGCGGCCTGATCGTATGGCCCGCCAAGTTGCTGATCCCGGTCGCGTTTTTCCTGTTGACGCTGCAAGGCATCTCCGAATTGATCAAGCGTATCGGTTACCTGAGAGGCAAAGTGGATGCGAGCGAGTTCGAAAAAGCTGCGCCTACGCCGCTGGATGAAATCGAGGCGATCAAAGCCGCCAACAAACTGAACTGATCGGTCGGAGAAAAAAATAATGGAGCAGTTTTTAATTGCGAATATGGCGCCGATCATGTTCGGCGCGCTGGTCGTATTTCTGTTGTCGGGTTTCCCGGTAGCGTTTTCCCTGGCTGCAAACGGCTTGTTTTTCGGATTGATCGGAATTGAACTGGGCTTGCTCGGACCTGAACTGTTCCAGGCACTGCCAAACAGGTTGTTCGGAATCATGTCGAACGATACGCTTCTTGCGGTTCCGTTCTTTACCTTCATGGGACTGATCCTTGAACGCTCCGGCATGGCAGAGGATTTGCTTGACACGATCGGCCAGTTATTCGGTCCTCTACGCGGCGGCGTCGCGTATGCGGTAGTTTTTGTCGGTGCGCTGCTGGCCGCGACCACAGGCGTGGTTGCTGCTTCGGTCATTTCAATGGGGTTGATTTCGCTGCCGGTCATGCTGCGCTACGGTTACGATAAGCGGCTGGCGACCGGTGTGATCGCGGCATCCGGCACGCTGGCTCAGATCATTCCACCCTCATTGGTCCTGATCGTGATGGCGGACCAACTGAACCGTTCGGTGGGCGACATGTATCAGGCGGCATTTATTCCAGGCCTGCTGCTGACGGCCATGTATGCGGGTTACGTGCTGGCGGTATCGATATTCAAACCGAACGCGTTGCCGGCGCTGCCGCCGGAGGCGCGCAATCTGCGCGAACCCAATGGAGACAGCGGGGCCGTTTCACTGTTTGTACTGGTTGGCGTTGCGATTGCCGCTGCTTTTGGCATTGCTGCGCTTTATGGACAAAGCCGGCCAGAGGCACACGCGGACGAAGTCGGCATTTTTGCGGCATCCGTCAGTATCTTTGGCGCTTTCCTGCTTGCCTTCCTCAATCGCAAGCTGAAAATCGGCCTGCTGTCGCGGTTGGCGGAAAAGGTCGTGTTCGTACTGATACCGCCCCTGGCGCTGATATTCCTGGTGCTTGGTACGATCTTCATCGGGATTGCAACGCCGACTGAAGGCGGAGGAATGGGCGCGCTTGGCGCACTGATTCTGGCGCTGCTGAATCGACGCCTGACATGGAGCCTGCTGAAACAGGCAATGAATTCGACTACCCGCCTGTCGAGTTTCGTGCTGTTCATCCTGATCGGCTCCAGCGTATTTGCGCTGATATTTCGCGGCGTCAACGGCGATCTGTGGGTTGAGCATCTGCTGACCTCGCTGCCTGGCGGCACAACCGGATTCCTGATTGTCGTGAACATCATGTTCTTCGGCCTGGCATTTTTCCTGGACTTCTTTGAGCTGGCCTTCATTCTGGTGCCGCTGGTCGGCCCGGTCGCCGAAAAACTCGGAATCGACCTGATCTGGTTTGGCGTCCTGTTGAGCATCAACATGCAAACGTCATTCATGCATCCGCCGTTCGGCTTCGCCTTGTTCTATCTGCGCTCGGTCGCGCCGAAAGAAGTGAAGACATCCGATATTTACTGGGGCGCGGTGCCGTTCGTATTGATTCAGGTCATCATGGTCGCGCTTATTCTCGCGTTCCCGAACCTGATCTCGGTCGGTAAGAAAACCAATATGACCGAGCAGCTCGAACTCAATATCGATATCCCGTTCAACAATCCGAATGCGGATTTACCGCAATTCCAACTTCCCGAAGAAATCGAATCGAAGTGACTGCAGCCGGCGCAAGCCGGCCAAGGTCGAAATCATCTCGATAGGTTTCAGTGTGCTGTAAAGCAGGCCGCTCCTGAAATCCGGTTGCCCCGTCAACCGAACCGCCGGTCAAACGAAAACCACGGCGATAAAAAACCCGCAGCACTCTCGCGCTGCGGGTTCGGTGACGATACCGGAAATTACTTGCGTGTAATCATGAAGTTCTGCATGCGCGCTTCACTGACCGACAACCACTGATTCTGCTCTTTCATGAAGCGGGCGTACGGCTCGTAGATCGCCTTGAATTTGGCATTCTTCGCCGCTTCCTCGTTCATGGTTGCCAGTGACGCCTTGTAGCAGGCTTCCATGATCTCTTTCGAGAAGAAACGCAGCTTTGCACCGTTCTTGATCAGGCGTGCCAGTGCGGCCGGATTTTGCGCATCGTACTTGGCCAGCATGGTGACATGCGCTTCATAGGATGCAGCCTCGATCGCATTCTGGTATTCCTTCGGCAGCTTTTCCCATTCCTTGATGCCGACATAGAACGAGAGCTGGGCACCGGTCTCCCACCAGCCTGGCGCGTAGTAGTAAGGTGCAACCTTCTGGAAGCCGAGCTTCTCGTCGTCATACGGCACAGTCCACTCGACCGCATCCAGCGTACCTTTTTCCAGTGCTGGATAGATATCGCCGCCAGCCAATTGCTGCGGTACCAGCCCGAGCGGCTGCATCACGCGACCGGCGAATGCGCTGATGCGCATTTTCAGGCCCTTGATGTCGTCCAGCGTCTTGATCTCCTTGCGGAACCAGCCGCCCATCTGGGTTCCGGTATTACCGCCCAGGAAATTGATGATGCCGTAGTCCTTGTAAAAGGTGCGCAGCAGTTCCTTGCCGCCACCGTAGTCGAACCATGCGTTCTGCTGACGCGCGGTCATGCCGAACGGGACGGCGCAATCGAATGCGAACGTCGGGTCCTTGCCGAAATAGTAATAAGGTGCGGTGTGGCCCATCTCTACCGTGCCTGCCTGCACCGCGTCTGCCACCTGGAGCGCCGGAACGATTTCGCCGCCTGCGAAGACGCGGATATTGAATTTGCCGCCGGTCAGTTGCGATACACGCTTGCTGAACGTTTCAGCCGTGCCGAAAAGCGTATCCAGGGACTTGGGGAAGCTTGACGCCAGGCGCCAGTTAAGTGTAGGAAGGGCCTGAGCCAGGGCCGGTGCGGCGATCGCTCCGGCAGTTGCGCCAACAGCCGCTTTTTTCAAAAAGGAACGACGTTCCATACGATAGTCTCCTGAGTGGATAAACGTTAATACACCAAAACCTGTTGCGAAGTGCCGATCATTTTAGCCAACGCAAAATCGACACTGCGTCGCCGCAAATTGTAGGGGGCGGATGCAAATGCTGCAACACAAAACTCATGCCGCAACGCAACATCTGAATTGGCATGCGAAAATTTTTTAACCACCCGCCACCACCATTTTTTCGATCAGGATTGAACCGGTCTGTTTGGTGCCCCGAATGATGGTATCGGCACCGATTGCCACGATCTGTCGAAAGATATCTTTCATGTTGCCGGCAATCGTAATTTCTTCGACCGGATATTGGATCACGCCCCTCTCGACCCAGTAACCGGATGCACCGCGCGAGTAATCGCCGGTCACGTAGTTCACGCCCTGCCCCATCAATTCAGTGACCAGCAAACCAGTATCGAGCTTGCGCAGCATCGCGCTGAAGTCGTCGTCTGGTGTGGTAAGCGCCGAAGTCAGCGACAGATTATGCGAGCCGCCGGCATTGCCGGTCGTTTTCATGCCCAGCTTGCGGGCCGAATAGGTCGACAGGAAGTACCCCTGCACAACACCATCCTTCACCACATCGCGCCGATGCGTCCTGACACCCTCGTCATCGAACGGCGACGAGCCAACGGCGCCGACGACATGCGGATCTTCGACAATCTGGATATGCGGTTCGAATACCTGTTTGCCCAGCGAATCCAGCAGGAAAGTGGATCTTCGATACAGTGCACCGCCCGACACCGCTTGAACGAAAGTACCCAGCAGTCCTGCCGCCAGCGGCGCCTCGAACAGGACCGGGCAGCTGCGGGTATCGAGCTTGTGCGCATTAAGCCTGGCCAATGCGCGTTCGGCCGCGTAACGACCGACATCCTCCGGTTTGGCCAGTTGTTTCGGGTCGCGCATCGATGAATACCAATCGTCGCGCTGCATGTTGGCGCCTTTTCCTGCGATCGGTACCACCGAGATCGTATGGCGTGAATACGGATACCCGCCGATGAACCCGCGTGTATTGGCCGACACGAAGTGCGATTGCTGCGCATAGACACTTGCGCCTTCACTGTTGGTGATGCGTTTGTCGACAGCAAATGCCGCGTTCTCGCCACGTTTGGCCAGTTCAACTGCTTCTTCTGCGGAAATCAGCCACGGATAGCAAAGCTGAAGATCGGGCGGATTCATTTCAAGCGAACCTTCATCGGGCAAGCCGGCACAATCGTCTTCCGCGGTAAAACGAGCGATGTTGTAAGCCGCTTCAACCGTATCCTTCAACGCCTTCTGGGAAAAATCCGAGGTGCTTGCACTGCCGCGGCGAATCGATTTTTCGTTGCCGAGATACACGGTTACGCCGATCCCCTTGTCTTTATTTTGCTCAATGGTTTCAACGTTTCCTTTTCGCACCGTAACCGAGAGGCCGCTGCCTTCACTGATTTCGACTGCAGCATCAGACGCGCCTTTTTCCCGGGCGAAACGCAAGACGTCCTGTGCGAGCTGTTTCAACTGGTTCTGGCTGTGAATAAAAATGGAATCGCTCATTAGATGTGTTTTTCGAAGTACGTATAAAACAGTTATGATAGCAGTCGTTTACAGACTGTCTTCAAGACCGATTCATTTCCCCTTATGCCAAATCCGAATAGAGGTGCCTGCGGCTTTCAATCAAGTGAATTCGAGCAGGAGTACGATCGCCCTTCCAAATCCCAGTTGAAACGCGAAATGACCGCTTTGCAAAAGCTGGGGGCAGAGCTTGTCGCAGAACCGAAAGAGCGCGTAAAGCGGGTGCCGATGCCTGAAGATGTACGCGATGCAATCCTCGCATGTCAGCTGATCAAGGATCATGAAGGCCGGCGCCGCCAGCTTCAGTACGTCGGGAAAAAAATGCGCACGCTGGACGAAGCCGAGATCGCCGCAATCCAAAAAACGCTCGACAGCTGGAAAGGTGCATCGAAAGCCGAGACTGCAGCGATGCATGCGCTTGAGCGGCGCCGCGAAAAATTATTGAGCGATGACAGCGCGCTGACCGACCTGCGCGCGGACCATCCGGAAATCGATGTGCAGCATTTGCGCACCGTGATCCGGAATGCGCGCAAGGAGCAGGCCGAAAACAAGCCGCCGAAAGCCTATCGCGAGCTGTTCCAGATATTGAAGCAACTGCAATCGCCAGCAACACCCAGCGATACCGAGCCGCATGACGAACCGGAAGAGTAATGCCGATCCGCTTTTGATCGGCCTGGTATCCATTTCCGATCGCGCTTCCAGCGGCGTCTATGCAGACCAAGGGGTACCCGCACTGCGCGAATGGTTTACCGCGGCACTGACGAGCCCGTGGAAAGTCGAGACACGGGTGATTCCCGACGATCGGAAATTTATTGAGCAAACTTTGATCGAACTGGTCGATCAGCTAGGCTGCGATCTGGTGCTTACCACCGGCGGGACCGGGCCGGCGCGGCGCGACGTCACGCCTGAGGCAACGCTGGCCGTGGGCACCAAACCGATGCCCGGCTTCGGCGAACAAATGCGCCAGATCAGCCTGGCGTTCGTTCCGACCGCCATCCTGTCGCGACAGGTAGCCGTCATTCGTGAAACACAGGATCATGCGGCACTCATCATGAATCTGCCTGGCCAGCCGAAGTCGATAAGGGAAACCCTGGAAGGCTTGAAAGACGCTGAAGGCAAGCAAATCATCCCGGGCATTTTCGCGGCGGTTCCCTACTGTATCGATCTGATCGGCGGACCGTATATCGATACCAACGATGTCGTGTGCAAGGCATTTCGCCCGAAGTCGGCGATTCGGGCAAAACCCGCGTAACGAAAGCGCGCACCACCAAAACATTTTTCAAGAATTCAAATGAATATTCCCCTGCTTGAAACAATTGAAATCGAAACCGCTCCTAACCCGACCGTTGCAGTCATATGGATGCATGGCCTGGGCGCCGATGGATCGGACTTTGTACCGATCGTTCGCGAGCTTGATTTAGGCGGATGCCCGGCAATCCGTTTCGTGTTTCCGCATGCGCCGACCATGCCGGTGACGATCAACGGCGGCTATGTGATGCGCGCGTGGTATGACATTCTCGGAAATGATCTGGTCAGGCGGGAAGATGAAAAAGGATTGCGTGCGTCCCAGGCATCGATCGAGCGACTGATCGAGCAGCAAAAATCCGTCGGCATTGCCGCCGATAGGATCATACTGGCCGGGTTCTCGCAGGGCTGCGCGATGGCGATCCAGACAGGGTTGCGACATCCTGAAAAACTGGCAGGCCTGTTATGCCTGTCGGGCTACGTTCCGCTGAATGCCACCGTTGCGGAAGAGCGCCATGGCGCCAATCACGATACGCCAATCTTCATGGCGCACGGTCGCGGCGACCAGGTGATCCCGATCGATCGCGCCGAGAAATCCCGCGACTTGCTGCAGGCTCTCGGTTATTCAGTTGAGTGGCATGAATACTTCATGCAGCATTCAGTGTGTGCCGAGGAAATTGAAGATATCAGCGCCTGGCTGCAGCGCGTACTGAAGTAACAAATGAAAAAGGGACGTCCCGATCGGCCGTCCCTTTGATTCTTTTGTATCCGCTACCGACCTGCCGGCAACGCTATTTGAACACCACTGTCTTATGTCCATTCAGCAGGACACGGTGTTCGACAAACCATTTCACCGCGCGCGCCAGCACCACGCATTCCACATCACGACCGATCGCAGTCAATGTGTCGGGGCTCATCGAATGGTCGACCCGTTCCACATCCTGTTCCACAATCGGACCTTCATCCAGATCGCCTGTAACGAAATGCGCGGTCGCGCCGATCAGTTTCACGCCGCGTTCATGCGCCTGATAATACGGCTTGGCGCCCTTGAAGCTGGGTAGAAACGAATGATGGATATTGATCGCCCGACCCTTCAAGGTTTCGCACATTTCCGGCGACAGAATCTGCATGTATCGGGCCAATACAACCAGGTCAATATCGTTGGCCTTGACGATTTCCAGAATGCGCTGCTCCTGGACTCGTTTCATCTCGGGAGAGGCCCCGGCTGCAAGCGGCAGATGATGAAATGGAATGTTGTAACTTGCGGCCAGCTGATAGAAGTCCGTATGGTTGGATACGATCGCAGGTATTTCAACCGGCAACAGGCCTGTTTTATAACGAAACAGCAGATCGTTGAGGCAATGCCCGATCTTCGAAACCATCAGCATCAGGCGCGGCTTCTTGTGCGCGTCATGCAGTTGCCAATTCATTTGCATTGACGCAGCCAAAGCGGCAAATCGGTCGCGCAACGACGTGTCGTCGATGGACCGATCCTCTGCGGAGAAATGTACGCGCATGAAGAATAATTGCGATTGCCCATCGCCGAACTGGGCAGAATCGATAATGTTACAGCCGTGCTCCGCAAGGAATCCGGAGACACGATGGACGATGCCCCGCTGATCGAGACAGGACAGGGTAAGAATATATTCCGGATGCATCATGAGCGTCGATATGTTGAAAGACCGGCCTGCAAGAACGCAAGCGCGCGCGGTATTGTCGCACGGCTAGGCGTGTTGAACAAAATGCACCGCTCCGGACGAATTTTCGCGGAAATCGCGCTGATCCGCACAAATACCGGAACCGCACGTCAAACAAAAAAACCGCCAGCACTCTTGACAGAGCACTGACGGCACAGAAAACCAAGCTGACCGGTTTTTCGGTTTCTCGTTAAACTGATTTTGCGACGGACAGTCCGCGCGTACTGGCGGCGGCCGTTGTTCCGACTTGAACGTCGCCGGCGAGCTGACCACCTTCTTCGATTACGACTTTGCCATAACGGATCTTGCCGGAGACCTTGCCGGTTGCATAGATCACCAGTTTCTGGCGCACGGTCAACTCACCGTCGAATTCGCCGCGGATTTCGGCGATATCAATTTCGGCGGAACCTTTGAACGCACCGCGCTCTGCAATCTGGATAACGCGGGAATCCATCGTCGCTTCCACACGGCCTTCCACTACCAGCGTATCGCAGTCAGTGATCTCGACGCCCTTGAGCTTGATGTTCGGTCCGACGATCAGCTTGCTGCCAACTTCGTTGGTGCTCGAAGACGATGACTCGGTATTGTTGGAGTTTCCGGGATTTCCGATCGAGTTGCTGGATGAAGGCATGATTGCTTTCGAAGCGTTGGAGGTGCCGACCGGCGGCAAGCTGTTGGTGGTGGTGCTCAGTGGAGGGTTTGGCGTATTGGTTTCGCGCTTGCCAAAAAGCGTTTCGGATCGAAGCATGTGATCTCCTGGAAATATGACGATTTGCTAGGACGTGATTTACGCGTTGACAGTACAGCGCGCTTCAGCGTTCGGTAAGTATCGTGTCGTTGTGACAAAGCCGAATTTATCGTGCATTTGCGCCATGAAAATCAGGCCGACACCCCATGAGTTGCATCAAAGCATTGCAAGCTCCCCCATTGGTCTTCGGCAAGTTCGAAAAGTTCCACCGCTGTTACACTTTTTAAAAAAGCACGACCGTTCATTTTACGGTATAGTCTTGCCAGAATATTCAGCCCAACAGGAGATCCGTATGACACCCAGCATGAATCAACAAGTCCGTCTCGCCGCACGTCCGGTCGGTATGCCGAAACCGAGCGACTGGAACATCACTTCCGAACCGGTACGCGCGATCGGCGACGGCGAAATCACGGTCAAGGTGTTGTATCTGTCGCTCGACCCTGCCATGCGCGGCTGGATGAATGAAGGCAAGTCTTACATCCGCCCGGTAGAACTCGGCGAAGTAATGCGCGCCGGCGGAGTCGGCCGGGTCGTCGCATCGAAGTCGCCAAAATTTGCAGTCGGCGATACGGTGTCCGGCGGTCTCGGGGTGCAGCAGTACTGGACCGGTGATGCAGCCGACAAGACTGCAGCTCTGTATAAGGTGGATCCGAAAGCCGCGCCCTTGCCAGCCTACTTGAATGCGCTGGGCATGCCGGGAATGACCGGCTATTTCGGTCTGCTCGATGTCGGAATGCCGAAGGCCGGCGAAACCGTCGTCGTATCCGGCGCCGCCGGTGCGGTCGGCCAAACCGTTGGGCAGGTAGCGAAACACAAGGGTTGCCGTGTAGTCGGAATCGCGGGCGGAAAGGATAAATGCGATTTCGTGGTCAACGAGCTCGGCTTCGATGCCTGCATCGATTACAAGAATGAAGCAGTCAAGGACGGACTGAAAACCCATTGCCCGAAGGGCGTGGATATTTACTTTGACAACGTGGGCGGTGAAATCCTCGATACCGTACTAACCCGCATCAATTTCAAGGCCCGCATCATCATTTGCGGCGCGATCTCGCAGTACAACAACACCACACCGGTCAAAGGCCCGGCCAACTACTTGTCACTGCTGGTCAATCGTGCGCGAATGGAAGGAATTGTCGTATTCGATTACGCGGACCGATATCCGGTCGCGGTTGCAGAAATGGCCAAATGGATGAAGGAAGGCAGCTTCAAGACGAGGGAAGACATCGTCAAAGGACTGGAGAATTTTCCGGATGCTTTGCTGATGCTGTTCGAAGGAAAAAACTTCGGAAAACTGGTGTTGCAAGTCGCTGAAGAGTAATCAATCAGCGGACCAGCTTGCACGAACGTGGCATCGATGCCGGTGCTGGGTTCGTGCTGAACGCTTCCGCTTTCGGCTGAACCCACCGGGAAAATTGAATGCATTGTCCTGGCGGTCCAATCCCTTTACCTCTCCAACTCGTTCATGCTCTATTGACATTTTGTTGCCGGCAAGTCATCGTTCTCTCCGCTTGAACACAATAACAACTACCGGGGAGAAAAATGAGCGCAGTACCAGACCTGATAGAGACGCCTGCCGGACATCCCGCGACCCGAACCTCGCAGGCGCCGATCCAGTTGGAGCGATTCTCTTTTACCGGAAGCGGCAGCGAATATTTCCGGATCTGGATCGTCAACCTTCTTCTGACGATCGTCACATTAGGCATTTATTCCGCCTGGGCCAAAGTACGTCGCAGCCGCTATTTTTACAATAGCACCCGTGTTGCAGCCTCCAGCTTTGAATACCACGGCAATGCGGTCGCGATTTTAAAAGGACGCCTGGTCGCTGTTGCATTTTTTGCCGCATACAACGTTACGTTTGCAGTCTCCGAGTCGATCGGCTTTGCAATGCTCGGCGTCCTGATCCTGGCGACACCCTGGTTACTCTGGAAGAGCATTCAGTTCAAGCTGTACAACTCCAGCTATCGTGGCATCCGCTTCGGATTTCGCGGCACGCTTGGCAAAGTCTATTTTGTCTATTTTCTGCTTCCCATAATGGCACTGTTCAGTCTCTATCTGCTGGCACCTTTCACGCATCAGCGCATGAAGCGATTTCAGCATGATGAAAGCCGCTTCGGCGCGACGCATTTCTCGTTTCATGCCAGCGTCGGCAATTTCTACAAGACTTACCTGATCGGATTTTTTATCTTCATTGGCGGTGCAACCGCGATTACGCTTGCGTTCGGCGGCGCCTTGATCGGCCTGATTGCGGCCGGCACCGGTGAAAAAATCGACCCGTCAGCGATTGGCGCCGCTGTGCTTTTTGGCGTCGCAATGTATCTCTGGCTTTTTTTGTTTTTTCCGATTTTCCTGACGATGATCCAGAACCTGATCTGGAACAACACCGGACTCGCCGGCCATCGATTCAAGAGCGAAATGAAATGGACCCGGATGACCTTTATCGCGGTCACCAATATCATTGGAATCATTTTGACTTGCGGACTATTCATGCCTTTTGCACAAATCCGCTCCATGAAGTACCGGATCGAATCAATGGCGTTGATGCCGGACGACAGCCTGGACAACTTCATAGCCGATGCGCAGGCGAATGCATCGGCAACCGGTGAAGGGGTGGCTGACCTGCTTGATTTCGATATGTCGCTTTAATCAAGAATAAGGAAGATGTACACCCCTGAATGAGCATTCCCGCCATTTACTTCGATGGAAAAACATCGCGCCGATTTGCGGTCGAGCTCGCCGTCACTGCTGGAACCGCGTTTGTCACCGGTGACATACAACGGGATTGCCCGATCGACGAACTGCGGGTCTCCGAGCGCGTTCGCAATGCGGCGCGCAAAGTGACATTTCCTGACGGTGCCTATCTGGAAGTCTCGGATAATGCCGAGCTCAATCAACTGCTCGCCGAAACCGGCTATCGGGATTCTCTTGTGGTGTCTTTGCAGCAAAGCTGGCGCGGAACCCTGCTGGCCTGTGCCGCGACGATAGCCGTGCTGATCCTTGGGTACTTGCATGGACTGCCGGCCGCGTCCGAAGCCATCGCGAAGACGTTGCCGGAGCAGGCGGAACGCCTGATCGGGCGCGAGACGCTCGGCTTTATGGATCGAGGGATCATGTCGCCTACTCAACTTCCCGAGGCGCGGCGCAATGCGATCATCACGCAATTCAACGCGCTGGTGCCGCCAAAAGAAGGCGTTCCGACGTATGAAATCATTTTCCGCAAAAGTAGAATCGGGCCAAATGCATTCGCACTGCCTTCGGGCCAAATTGTCATTACCGATCAGATCGTCCAACTGGTCGGTTCGGATGATGCGATCATCGCGATCCTTGCCCACGAACTGGGTCACCTGCATGAGCGGCATATGATGCGGCGTGTGATTCAGAGCTCGGCAATCGGCGCCGCTGCTCTGGCCTTGTTTGGCGATGCATCGTCGATCGTCGCCGGAATCCCGACCATCATGCTGGATCTGAAGTATTCACGCGATGCCGAGCGCGAAGCCGATGATTACGCAATCGCCATGTTGAAAGCGAATGGAATTGCACTGTCGAATCTCGCTTTGCTGTTCGAGAAAATCAGTGAAGAATCCGATGGAAGTACTCCCTACTTGTCCAGCCACCCGCCCGCCGCGGAACGGATCGAGCGGATACGCAACGCACACTAACGCAAAGCGGCCCCGACGCACATACCCGATCTGTATCGGAAAATATCCTCACAACGACAAGCATCATCAGCTTGTTGGCGTGCCATGAATGCGGCAACAAGACGTTCTATTTCGAAAATCCAGATCTTCGCGACGCGCCGTATCAATCCGCATCCTTGATCAGACAAACTTAATTCCTGGAACTTTTACCAACATAGTCGCGTCCCTTAATAGTGATGAACATGTTTACTGTTAAGGAAACAGGCACGATGTACGGAAATCGCCAGACAGAAAAAAGAGATTCCTCAAGTGCGGATAGTCCCGGCGGATCATCTGCGCTTCGGGCGAACCATTCATCTTCTTTAATGAACTTTGATTATGTATTTTGGCGATGCAACAAATTCCCTGACGCAAAATTTGTTTCCAAGTTCGGTTTCCCTCTAGCGTCAAATGTTCTACCGACAAAACCGATGCAGACCGCATCGGCCGCTACGCCTTGGCCTCACCGCCGACAAAAGCCTCATGCTGGATCGCGTCAAATGCCGACAACGCCGGCTCCTCGCCGCTTTCTCGACGAACGACCGAAGCTGTCCCCCGAACCTCCTACCAAACCAGTTGAAGAACCAGGCATCGTGCTGGCCGCTGCCGCTGGATCTGCCACCGCCAATTTACCTCATATCGTTCGCAGGAAACGGACAAGCAGTCGTTCCCTGACGCTGCCTGCGGGTTTATTTACTGGGACTTTCACCGCGCTTTTCGCGCTTATGCTCGGCACATTCTGGTGGCTGGAAGCGTCGAACTACGCCATGCCGGCGAAACGCAGCTCACCATCATTGACTTTCCCATCCTCTTCCTCCACGGACGTTGCAACGTCCGGGCAACGAAGCCACCCAATCAATACTGTGGCAAACCACTATTCCGGTAAAAATCGAAAAGAGACCTCATTGGCAAAGCCTCAAGCCGGCTCGCCAGCAGATATGCATGCGTCGATCGCCGTGTCGCGCACAAATTCAACGGACCGCCTGGCTGCGGAATCCAAAGCAGACTCGAATCGGCATACATCGGGTCGATCCGATCCGGCATCAGAAAAAAAATCGTCGAAAAGTCCGTCGAAAATCGGGAATCCGCAATTGACTTCAATTAATAATGGACGCGCTGACGAGATAAGCCGGCTGAAGGCACAGGCATTCTCCGAGACAAAAAAAGAC
>JAKFFO010000010.1:0-6577 GCA_036675035.1 Oxalobacteraceae bacterium | reverse complement strand
CGACAGCGGACAGTTCGACGACCTGGTCGGGCCGGGCTTGCGCGTATTGCAGGATGATGACACCGCTCCAGCCAACAAGGATTAACCATGTCGATTGCCGATCTCAGGAAAGATTATGCACTTGCCACTTTGACCAAGGCCGAAGTGGCGGCCGATCCGGTCCAGCAGTTTTCGCAATGGTTCGACCAGGCGAAGCAGGTAATGGCGGCCGAGCCGAATGCGATGAGTCTCGCAACCGTCGGCGCCGAAGGCAAACCATCGTTGCGTATCGTGCTGCTCAAGGGGTTCGATCACAGCGGATTTACCTGGTTTACCGGCTATGACAGCCGCAAGGGCCGCGAGCTGGGCCTCAATCCGCATGCAGCGCTGCTGTTCCATTGGGGCGAACTGGAGCGGCAGGTTCGCATCGAAGGCCGGGTCGAGCGCGTGCCTGCTGCCGAAAGCGATGCCTACTTTGATATCCGGCCGCTGAAAAGCCGGATCGGCGTACACGCGTCGGACCAGAGCAAGCCGATCGAAAACCGAGGCGTGCTGGAAACCCGTTTTGCCGAAGCCGAAGCGCGGTTCGGCGCGCATCCGCCACGTCCGGAACGCTGGGGTGGATTCCGGTTGATACCGGAGCGATTCGAATTCTGGCAGGGCCGCCGCTCGCGTCTGCATGACCGGATCGAATACACGCTCGACGAGCAAGGCAACTGGCATATCGGACGCCTGCAGCCGTAACACCATCCTGCTGTAGCGATTGCTTTCCCGCGATGAGCAAGGCGCGCCGGCGGCGCTTTGCCTGCCGCGGCCGCGCGCAGTTGGCATATTGCATACCCCGGCGTATCGAATCGTTATTGTTATTCCAGGCTTGTTTCCCCGATCTGGACGATTTTGATTCAGATCAATGATTTTCGACATCCCAAAATCTATTCTCCTTGCACGTCAACGTCGTGCACAGGGAGAGTTCGTGGATACATCACTTAACTACAACTACAAGGTCGTCAAGCAATTCACGATTGCGACCGTAGTGTGGGGTGTGGTCGGCATGCTGGTGGGGGTATTCATTGCCGCCCAGCTGGCGTGGCCGGCGCTAAATTTCGATATCGCGTGGCTGAGCTACGGGCGGCTCCGGCCGCTGCATACCAATGCGGTGATTTTCGCATTCGGCGGCTGCGGGCTGTTTGCCACTTCATACTATGTGGTGCAGCGGACCAGTCAGGCCAGGTTGTTTTCCGATCAACTGGCGGCGTTCACTTTCTGGGGTTGGCAGGCCGTCATCGTTGCGGCTGTAATCACGCTGCCGCTCGGCATGACGCAAGCCAAGGAATATGCGGAACTCGAATGGCCGATCGATATCCTGATCGCGCTGGTATGGGTGTCGTATGCAGTCGTGTTCTTCGGCACCCTGCTGAAACGAAAGGTGTCGCATATCTATGTCGCCAACTGGTTCTACGGCGGCTTCATTCTCGCGGTAGCTTTGCTGCACATCATCAATAGCGCCGCGATCCCGGTCTCGCCCGGCAAATCGTATTCGGCATATTCCGGCGTGCAGGATGCAATGATCCAATGGTGGTACGGCCACAATGCGGTCGGCTTCTTCCTGACCGCCGGCTTCCTCGGGATGATGTATTACTTCATTCCGAAGCAGGCCGAGCGCCCGGTCTATTCGTATCGCCTGTCGATCGTGCATTTCTGGGCCTTGATCTTCACCTACATGTGGGCCGGCCCGCACCATCTTCACTACACCGCGCTGCCGGACTGGACCCAGTCGATCGGCATGGTGTTCTCGCTGATCCTGCTGGCGCCGTCGTGGGGCGGCATGATCAACGGCATGATGACGCTGTCCGGCGCATGGCACAAGCTGCGCTCCGATCCGATCCTCAAGTTCCTGGTGGTGTCGCTGTCGTTCTACGGCATGGCCACCTTCGAGGGGCCGATGATGTCGATCAAGACGGTCAACGCGCTGTCGCATTACACCGACTGGACCGTGGGCCATGTTCACGCCGGCGCGCTGGGCTGGGTCGGGTTCATCACGATGGGCTCGCTGTATTACCTGGTGCCGCGCCTGTTCGGAAAAAAGGAAATGTGGAGCGTCCGCATGATCGAGCTGCATTTCTGGGTCGCAACCATCGGCATCGTTCTGTATATCGCGGCGATGTGGATTGCCGGCGTGATGCAGGGCCTGATGTGGCGGGCGGTCAATCCGGACGGCACGCTGACCTACACCTTCGTCGAGTCGGTCAAGGCGACCTATCCATATTACGTGATTCGTTTTGCCGGCGGCCTGCTGTACCTGAGCGGCATGGTCCTGATGGCGTGGAACGTGTTCATGACGGCGCGCAACAGCCAGACCGTGGTTGCGCGCATTCCCGTCGCAGTCCCGAGTCACGCGTAACGAACGCACATATTCGCCAAGGAGCATTGAATGAAATTTTCGCATGAATGGATCGAGAAGAACCCCTGGCTGCTGATTGCCATGGTGGTCGCGGTGGTCAGTGTCGGCGGGCTTACCGAGATCGTGCCGTTGTTCTTCCAGAAGTCGACCACGGAACCGATCGCCGGCCTGAAGCCGTACTCGGCGCTGCGGCTGGCCGGGCGCGACGTGTATGTGCGCGAGGGTTGCTACAACTGCCATTCGCAAATGATTCGTCCGTTCCGCGCCGAGACCGAGCGCTATGGTCATTATTCGGTGGCCGGCGAATTCGTGTACGACCGTCCGTTCCAATGGGGTTCGAAGCGAACCGGCCCCGATCTGGCGCGGGTGGGCGGGCGTTACAGCGACGAATGGCATCGCGCGCACCTGAACAATCCGCGCGACCTGGTACCGGAGTCGAACATGCCCGGGTATCCATGGCTGGAAACCGCCAAGGTCAATCCGAATGCGGTGGTGGCCAGCATGCGTGCGCTGCAGCGGCTCGGCGACCCCTATACCGACCAGGAAATCGCGAACGCACCACAGGAGCTGGCAGGAAAAACCGAGCAGGATGCATTAATCGCCTATCTGCAGGAGATGGGCACCTTGATCAAGGCAAAGAGGTAATCATGGCAACCGACTTCATCGATGTCCGCAGCATGGTAACGGTCATCAGCTTCATCACCTTCATCGGCATTATCTGGTGGGCATATAGTTCGCGCCGCAAGTCCGCGTTCGACGAAGCCGCACACCTGCCGTTTGCCGACGAAGAACAACTGGATGGCCACCGCGACCGGGAGATTAGACATGGCTGATTTCACTGACGGTTTCTGGAGCATTTATGTCACCGTGCTGACGCTGCTGAGCATATTCGGTTGCGGGCTGCTGCTATGGGTCCAGTCGAAGGGCAGGGTCGTGGTTGCCGCCGACGGCGACGACAAGGCCAACACAACCGGCCATAGCTGGGACGAAGGACTGGAAGAGTTGAACAACCCGATGCCGCGCTGGTGGATGTGGTTGTTCTACATCACGATCGTGTTTGCGCTGGCTTATCTGTACCTGTATCCGGGCCTGGGCACGTTCGAAGGCAAGCTCGGCTGGAAATCCGACGGCCAGTATAAGCGCGAAATGGCGAAGGCCGACGCCGATTACGGTCCGCTGTTCGACAAATACCTGAAGCAGGACATGAAGCTGGTAGCGGCAGACCCGCAGGCGCGGATGATCGGTGAGCGCCTGTTCCTGACCTATTGCGCACAATGTCATGGCTCGGATGCGGGCGGCAACAAGGGCTTTCCGAATCTGACCGACAAGGACTGGCTGTACGGCGGCACGCCGGAAGCAATCAAGACTTCGATTCTCGGCGGTCGACACGGCCAGATGCCGCCGATGGCAGCTGCGCTCGGCAGTGATGCCGATGTGGAAAATGTTGCGCATTACGTGCGCAGCCTGTCGGGCATGTCGACCGATCCGATCAAGGTGGTGTTCGGCCGCCCCAAGTTTGCCGGCGCTTGCGCCGCATGCCATGGCGCGGACGGGAAAGGCAACCAGGCGCTGGGTGCCCCCAACCTGACCGACAAGATCTGGCTGCATGGCGGCAGCGAGCAGAGCGTGATGGAAACCATCCGCAAGGGCCGGGTCAGCAGGATGCCGGATTTCAAGGACTTCCTGGGCGAAGCCAAAGTGCATGTGGTGGGTGCTTATGTGTGGGGACTGTCGGCCGACAAGGCGGAACTGGTTCCGCCTGGGGTGGCCCGGTCTGCGTTGACGAAAAATTGATTTAACCCGAGCGCCGGATTTGCCGACACGCGAAGCCGGCGCGGCTGATGAACGAATCCATGCAACAGCTAAAAGAACCGAAAGTCTCCGTTATCAAGATGTACGCGGCACGCGAGGAAATTTATCCGCGCGAAGCCAAGGGCCGTTATGCGACGCTGCGCTGGCTATGCGTGTGGCTGACGCAGCTGGTGTTCTACGGCTTGCCGTGGATGAACTGGAACGACCGGCAGGCAGTGCTGTTCGATCTGGCGGCACGGAAGTTCTATATTTTCGGCATCGTGCTGTGGCCGCAGGATTTCATCTATCTGGCGGTCCTGCTGATCATTTGCGCCTATCTGCTGTTTCTTGCAACTGCGGTCGCGGGCCGCGTCTGGTGCGGGTTCGCGTGTCCGCAAACGGTCTACACCGAAATTTTCATGTGGATCGAGCGCAAGATCGAAGGCACCCGCAGCGCTCGCATGCGGCTCGACAAGCAACCGGCTTCGTTTTCCAAGATTGGCAGGAAAACCGCCAAGCACGCGGCCTGGGGCGTGTTCGCGCTCTGGACCGGATTCACCTTCGTCGGCTATTTCACGCCGATCGAGGTACTGATGCAGAACGCGGCTTCATTCGGCCTCGGTCCGTGGGAGTGGTTCTGGATTCTGTTCTACGCACTGGCGACCTACGGCAACGCCGGCTGGCTGCGCGAGCAGGTATGCATGTACATGTGCCCTTATGCCAGGTTCCAGAGCACGATGTTCGATCGCGATACGCTGATCGTCAGCTACGACGCAAAGCGCGGTGAACCGCGCGGTGCAATCAGCCGCAAGGAAGATCCGCAGGCCCGCAAGCTGGGCGACTGCATCGACTGCACCATGTGCGTCCAGGTCTGCCCGACCGGAATCGACATACGTAATGGGTTGCAATACGAATGCATCGGATGCGCCGCATGCGTGGACGCGTGCAATTCGGTGATGAGCAAGGTCGGATTGCCGACCGGCCTGATCCGGTACACCACTGAAAATGCGCTTGAACACGATCTGCCGGTATCTGAGATCAAGGCGCGTGCGCTGCGTCCGCGCATCCTGATTTATACCGGCACGCTGGTCGTGATCGTCGCGGTCGCCTTCAGCTCGCTGCTGATGCGCTCGCCACTGAAGCTGGACGTGATCCGGGATCGCGGCGCGATGGGACGTGAAGTGGAAGACGGCCTGATCGAGAATGTTTATCGGTTACAGGTCATGAACACGGCCGAGACTGCCCGGCGATACCGCATCTCGGTGTCCGGAATCGATACCATCCGGCTGGCGACGCCAGATGTAGTTGCGCTGGACGGGACTGCGTCGCGGGCGGTCCCGGTCAGGGTGCGGATCGCGGCCGGCAACGGTACGCCGGGTTCGAACAAGATCGAATTCAAGCTGACTTCGCTGGATGGGCCGGACGTGGTGGTGGAGGAAAAAGCAGTGTTTTTTGTGCCGCGCAATTAATTCAGGATGGAGAACATCATGCACAACGCGCCCGCCGCATTATCGAACATGAAGCCGGTCAAGCCCTGGTATGCGCACCGCTGGCCATGGCTGCTGATGGTCGGTCCGGCCGCAGTCATCCTGGCCGGCATTTATACCGGATGGCTGGCGTTTTCCCAGCCCGACGCGCTGGTGGTCGACGATTATTACAAGCAGGGCAAGGCGATCAATCAGGATTTGCGTCGCGATCACGCTGCGGCCAGCCTCGGATTGTCCGCCGATCTGCGCTATGATCCGGCAGCGGGCATGTTGAGTGGCCGCCTGCTCGGTAACGGCCGGCCGACAGCGGGAGCGATACGGGTTCGAATGATTCACTCGACCCGGCCGGACCAGGATATCAGTCTGGAAATAACGCCGGACCGGCACGGCGCGTTCTCGGTGCCGCTGCCGATGCTGGAGCGGGCGCGCTGGCAAGTCCAGATAGAAAACACGCGGCGGGACTGGCGCCTGTACGGCACCTGGATGTGGCCGCAACAAACGAAAATAGAGATCAGGGCTTGATCGACGAATAGGAGAAGGATCATGTTGCGTCTTGTACTGGTTGTGCTATGGCCATCGTTTCTGGCCGCGATTGTTGCTGAAGGCTTGTTCTTTTCGTTTTTCGATCCGCACGAACTGGCGATCCGCGGCGATCACCCGGAATGGTCGCCGCTTGCCATATACACCTCCGGCTTCTTCTTTTTCTGGGTGTTCTGCTCGCTTGCCAGCGCGCTGACCTGTTATCTGGCGGTGCCACCGACCCAGCGCGTGTCGAAACAGTAAACCCGGTTCCATTCGCGCCAATACACCATGCAGTTGCAGGAAAAGTAACTTGCCCGAATTGCCATCAATGGCAGCGTCCGCAATACGCGCCATGCACTCGATATAGAATATCGATAGAAATCCGTCGCAGGGCGCC
>JAKFFO010000194.1:0-6629 GCA_036675035.1 Oxalobacteraceae bacterium | reverse complement strand
GGCCGACGCGCCTTGATTGCCGGACGTGCCCGCCGAGGCGTCACTTCCGGCCGAGGCGGCGTTGTCGCCACCAATGGCCATGCCCGACCCCATGATTGCGGCAGTAAAAATCATGGCGTGCAGTTTGCTCTTTCGCATTTTTTTCTCCTTCAGAGGGTGATGTAAGTGTTATTCATGCGCGAAGAAGGCTCACGTGTATCCATCGCGTATTTAATCTGACACATTGGTTTAAAGAGGGTTCTGTAATTTTTACGATACGACTACGAACCATTGTTTGCATATCTGCAAGGCTGCTGGCAATGCATAGGCGCGGCACACCGTCCCGAAGCCATGCTTCTTCTAGCGCTTCGCAAGTAAGGCAACTCGAGTCCGCCATGGGCAGGCAATGTAAGTTGCGCATCGTCATGCTGGCCCGCTGTGCGGGGCGCCACCCGGCTCGCCTACTGTGCGCCGACGATCACGGTGCCGAGTCGGTCGAGAGCGAGCTTGCGGCGGAAGGCCGACCGGATATCATCAATGCTGACCCGTGCGACCTTGTCGGTCCAGGTATCCAGATAATTTAAGGGCAGGTCATAAAAGCCGATGACGGCAATGTTGTCGAGAATCTTGCGATTGTTATCGAGGCGCAGGGCGAAACCGCCGATCAGGTTGTCCTTGGCCGCCTGCAGCTCCCGCGGCGTGGGGCCGGACGTCATAAAGCGCGAAATCGTGTCGCGCGCCACCTTCAGCGCCTGTGCGGTTTGCTCCTTCTGCGTCTGCATGCCGACCTGGAACGGTCCCTGTTGCGCCAGCGGCAGGAAATAGCTGTAGACGCTATAGGAAAGCCCGCGCTCTTCCCGGACTTCCTGCATCAGCCGTGAAACGAAGCCGCCACCGCCGAGAATATAGTTGCCAACCATGAGCGCGAAATAATCCGGGTCGCCGCGCTCCAGCGCCGGCATGCCGATCAGGATATGCGCTTGCGAAGCCGGATGGGCGATGCGGTCTTCCTGTCCCGTCGTCGGCGGCACCGGAGGCATCGGGCGCAGAGCACCTCCTTTGGGCAAGCGCATCGTCAGCGTCGCCGCGATCGCGTCGGCCTCGGCTCGGGTAATGTCGCCGATCATCGAGATCACTGCGTGGTTGGCAACATAGTGTTCGCGGTGAAACGCCAGCAGATCTTCCCGCGCGACCGCATCAACGGAAGCCACGGTGGTATTGCTGCCGTACGGGTGCGGCGCGTACAGCAGCCGCCAGAATGCCCGCTCGGCGATAGCCTCGGGCTGGGTGAGCTCTTCCTTGATCGCCGCAATCAGGCGTGCCTTGTCCCGCTCCAGTATGTCCTGCGGGAAACTGGGTTGGGCCAGCATGCGCGCCAGCAAGGGAGTTACCTTGCTTCGCTGCTCGTGCGCGGAAAGCGTGCGCAGGGTGATGCTCGCACGGTCATGCCCGGCCTCGCCGCCTTGTTGTGCTGCGACGTCGGCAAATGTATTCGATATCTGTGCCTCCGTCATGGCCGGCTCCGGTGATGGCCCGGCCTGTTCCAGCAAGCCCTTTGCCAGCATCGCATTGGTCAGCGAGGCGGTGCCGGCTTTTCCTTGCGGGTCGCGACGCGCCCCGGCGTCAAACTCGACGCTGATGTCGAGGATTGGAAGGTCATGGCTTTCGACGAAGAGCACACGCGCGCCGTTCGCCAGCGTCCATGTCTGGATGTCGAGCGTAGCGTGGGCATTCCAGCTCAGAAATACAAGCACCAGGGGGAACAGGATTTTCATGGCAATTCCACTGGAGAGAGTGCATGTTCGGCAGCAGACCGCTGTCCGGTGTACGCGAAAATTTGTCGGAAAACAGACATGTGTTTTCCCGTCAATGGCGCAACGGCACCGAAGGCGGCGCCTTTTTCTCGGATAGCGGCAGCGGCACCAGTGTTGCGACCGTCAGGCTGTCGTCGCTGAAATATTTACCCGCGACCGCCTGCACCTGCTGCGCCGTCACCTCGCCCAGTTTTTCAATGATGCGGTCGATCTTGGTATGCGATATGCCGGACATCTCCATTACGCCAATTTCCATTGCCTGTCAAAGAGTGGAATCCCGCTTGTAAATCTGGCTGGCGATGAGCTGGGTCTTGACGCGCTCAAGCTCTTCTTCTGTCACGCCATGTTTGGCAATCTCGGTGACCTCCTCACGTAGCAGTTTCTCCAGCTCTTCGGTAGTGACTTTCCCGGCGGGCACGCCCGCAAGCAGGAAGAGGGACGGGCCGCGCGAAATATTTGAATATTCGGCTTCCGCGGAGTTGGCGACGCGATCGGTACGGACCAGTTTGGCCTTCAGGCGGGCATTGTCATAGCCGGCAAGTATCGCCGCGAGCACCTCGAGCGCATAGACATCCTCATCCTTCTCGACATTGCGCAGGGTCGGCGCCTTGAACGCCAGCACGACATAGGGATTTTCAGCCGGCGCCTTCACCGTGACGCGGCGCATGCCGCGCTGCGTCGCTTCGACCTGCGGCCGGGTGGCACGAACGGGACGCGATGGGATCGCGCCGAAATGCTTGGCGGCCAGGCGACAGACCTGTGACGGATCGACATCGCCGGCCACCACCATGGTGGCGTTATTCGGCACATACCAGCGGCGATACCAAGCCTTGGTATCCGCAACGGTCATGTTGCGCAAGTCGCTCATCCAGCCTACGATCGGATGGTGATACGGATGAGAGAAGTAGGCAGTGGCAAACAGCGCCTCATAGAGCAGCCCGAGCGGCTGGTCTTCGGTGCGCAAGCGGCGCTCTTCCATCACGACGCGGATCTCGCGTGCAAACGCTTCCTCGCTGAATTGCAGGTTTGCCATGCGATCGGCTTCCAGCGCCATCACTCGTTCCAGCCTGGATTTCTCGACCTGCTGAAAGTAGGCGGTGTAATCCTTGCTGGTGAAAGCATTTTCCCGGCCGCCGAGCGCTGCCACCTGTCGGCTGAACTCGCCGGGCTTGAGCTTCTTCGTACCTTTGAACATCATGTGTTCGAGCACATGCGCCACGCCGGTGATGCCGCTGTGCTCATCCATTGACCCGGCTTTGTACCAGATCATGTGGGCGGCCGTCGGCGCGCGATGATCTTCCTTGACGATGACCTTCATGCCGTTTTTGAGCGTGCATTCGTGTGCCGGCCTGGCCTGTGCAGCGAACGAAGGCGATACGGTGATCGTCAACGCCAGCAAGGTAGCGGATGCAATAAGGTGGAGTGGCTTCATTCTTCGCTATAAATTGCGAGACCGGTTGTCTGTGGTCCGGATATCCCGATTCGCGACAGTCTGTCAGCTTACTTGGTGCAGGTAAGCCGCAGGGACTTGATCGCGGTGAAATAATTCAGGCTTTTATTAACGTTCAAGTCCTGGCCCGGTTTGATCGTCGCCACAAGGTCACGGAACTCCGTATTGTCGTAAATGGCCAGTTGCGCTTTGGGGCCGGCCACAATGCGGCTGATCCGGTCAACCCAGCTAATGTCGAATACGCCAGCGCCGCTTGCGTTGGCAATCTCGACAGGCCCGAAAATCGTCAACGCATCGCCTTGCAGACTGTCTTCGTCATGCAGCTTCGCCCAACAACCATTTTTCTTGGAGAGTTGACCTTCCTCCATACCGGAAGGAACAACAAAGTAGGATACCGCCGGCTTTCCTGGAAGCAGAGCCTTGGGCGGCAGCGGGCCACCGCTTTTGACGGCTGCCGATTGCGGCGGCGCAGGCTCTACAGTAGCGGTTTGCGCAATCGCGCAGGATGTTTGGGCAAGCCACAGCAGCAAGGCTGTGGCCATGCCGCCGAACATGTGACGGAAATCGGGCATCTGTTTCTCCTGACGAAATGCCGTCCGATGCCATCGTTTCCACGGATGGCATCGGATGCTTACTAATGGCAAATAAAATGTGTGAACGTATCAACCCTGCTGGCATTCCAGCCGCACAGAGCCGAATTCATCGAAAAAGCCCATGCGTTTGCTGACATCCGCCACGCGCTGGCCAGCTTTGAATTGCGCCACCCGGTCGGTAAAATTCTCGTTGTCGAAAACGGTCAGCGTGGCTTTCGGACCGAGCTCCACGCTGTCGACGCGGTCATCCCAGTTAAGACCGAAAAAGCCGTTGGTATCCATGTCCGGCAGCGCGGTCGGTCCGGCAAGGGTAAGTGTGTCACCCAAGTAGTTTTCCTGATCGTAAATCCGTGCCCAGCAGCCATTTTTCATATTCGGTTCATTGTTTGCCACGTCTACCGGCACCAGCAGATAGACCGGCCCGGCATTTTTGGACTGAGAGGAGGCAGATTGCGATGCCTTGCCCGACTGGCTCGCGCCGGAGCTCGATGCACCCGAAGAGGAATCAGCTGATGCGCCTTCGGACTGCGTGCCGCTGGCCGCGTTGGAGCTGGACTGCGTATCTTGCTGATCGGCGCTAGCCTGCGCGATTACCAGCGGCGCGGCATCAGGTTCTGCGTGGGCGGGGCTGAAACCCATGAAGAAGGATGCCGCAATTACTGTTGAATTAAAGGCTACTTTCAAGGCATTCATATTGTTCTCCTAAGCTTGATTGAGGGAATGGTTGCAAGAGGTCCAAAGGCCTCCGACGTGAGGTGAAAAAGCGTGCAATAACAATGCCAGCTTCACTGTTTCGCGTTGGAATATACAGGGCGTCGATGAGATCTCACCTCGTGCGATCTTAAAATGATGGCAGATATTTCCACCATGGTGAGTGTTGATGGTGATGAAGTGATCTGGTGAAGT
The DNA here is from genome assembly GCA_036675035.1 of Oxalobacteraceae bacterium. Taxonomy (GTDB): domain Bacteria; phylum Pseudomonadota; class Gammaproteobacteria; order Burkholderiales; family Burkholderiaceae_D; genus MESE01. The sequence continues at coordinate 1,887 of JAKFFO010000194.1, read as the reverse complement.
GTGTAATTGTGCAAATATAACTCGCACAAACGCTTAGACGCATGTACTTGGTACAAATCGGCAAGAGCCACATTTTTGGTTTCACCGTCTCGGTATGCCGGATGCCGTATATTTCGGCCGGTACAATTTCCGGGAACCCTTTATCGTCAAAGCGTCGTCTTTGTGCGGGAACATTGCGGTCGTTAATGCAGTCTCCACGAAGGTGGCTTGTCGTTGTTTGGAAGATTCATGCGTTCACGAAACGCATTGAGCATGCGACCCCGGACGTCAAGAGGGCGACGGCATATTTGTAAGTGGATTCGTTCAGAATTCTCTATGAGGTTGGAGCAGTCAGGGCATCGGGATGCGACGAAGATCAATGCCGACATTTGCCGCAGCGCGGCCTTTCTGGTTGATTTCGTCGAGACCCAGACTAAAAGGCGCTCGCTGTAGGTGCCGCGTCCAGCGTGCCGGAAACGTAGGATATCAAGAATAATCTGGAAATTAAATCGCCGCAGCGGTAGAGACGGTCACGCCAAGCAATCAATGCGCGCATTCGCAACGGCGATTAGGCTGTACGGCTTAACACGAAGTGGTGCAGAGTTGTTCCGGAGTCCGGGTATGGCTTTCAACAGAAAATTGGGGATGGTGATTACGAGTGTACTCGGTACGTTTGTCGCGATTTGGTTGTTCCTCAACTTGACGCTCGGCGATAAGCAGGTCGATACGCGTTTGAATCATCAATATGCGGTCGCGGATGAGCAGTTTCCGCGCACAATGAGCTATCTGCTTACGCCGGCACTTGTCAGCGGTAACCGGGTCGAAGAACTGCTGAACGGCGCTCAGATCTTCGATGCGATGCTGCAGGAAATCCATGCTGCGCGCACTACCATCAATCTTGAAACGTATATCTTCTGGTCCGGCTCGATCGGCCGGGTCTTCTCCGATGCGCTGATCCAGGCGGCCAAGCGCGGCGTTAAAGTGAAGCTCATGCTTGACTGGATCGGCGGCCAGCTTGATGATGAGGCGCTTGAACGCATGCGTGACAACGGCATCGAAATTCGACGTTACAACGCGCCGCATCGGCTCAACCTGAAGTCGCTGAACAACCGCACGCACCGCAAGCTGCTGATCGTGGATGGCCAGGTCGGCTTCATCGGCGGAGTCGGCATCGCCGATCACTGGCGCGGCCATGCACAGGATCCGTCCCACTGGCGCGACACGCACTATCGGATGCACGGCCCTGTGGTCGGACAGATCCAATCTGCCTTCGTGGATAACTGGATGCAGGCGACCGGGGAATTGCTACACGGTCACGCCTATTTTCCGCCGCCGCAGCAAGCGGGAACGCTTCGCGCCCAGGTATTTACGAGTTCGCCAGGCGGCGGCGCGGAGAGCATGCAGCTTATGTATCTCCTGTCAATCGCAGCGGCGACGGAATCAATTTACATTTCCGCTTCCTATTTCATACCGGACAATGTTGCCGTGGATACGCTGGTTTCAGCTCTCATGCGCGGCGTAAAGGTGAAAATCATTCTTCCTGGCCCTTATATTGATTTCGAATTGGTTAGAAGAGCCTCGCGCGCGACGTGGGGGCGGCTGCTAACGGCCGGGGCTGAAATCTACGAATACCAACCGACGATGTACCATGTAAAAACCTTAATCGTGGATTCGCAATGGGTCTCTGTTGGGTCGACCAATTTTGATAATCGCTCCTTTAGCATAAATGACGAAGCGAACTTGAATATATACGATAAGAATTTTGCAAAAAAACAGATGGCTATTTTTGAGTCTGATTTGCAAGAGTCTCGACGTGTGACCTATGAAGAGTGGTTGCGTCGTAGCCTGGCGAATAAGCTCCTAGACTGGGGGGCTTCATTATTAAGTTCGCAGCTTTAAAGGAAAGAT
>JAKFFO010000060.1:0-6631 GCA_036675035.1 Oxalobacteraceae bacterium | reverse complement strand
GTTCAATCTTCTTGTTTTGCACGCGTGACGCGCGCGAGAAATTCGTCGGCGCTGAGTTCACCGATGATGCGCTCGGCACGGCGCTCCCTGCCGTCGGGGCCGATCAGCAGCATGGTGGGTGGGCCGAGAATCCGGTGAGCGCGCATCAGCGCCTGATCGTCCGCATTATTTGCGGTGACATCAGGACGCAGCAATTGCATGTCGCCCAGCGACTGTTGCACGCGCGGGTCGGCGAATACCTCGCGCTCGATCACGTCGCACGACACGCACCAGTCGGCGTAGAAATCCACCAGCGTCCACTGCCCGCGTTGTCCGGCCTCGGCGATACGCGCTTCAAGCGCTTGTTGTGTCTTGACCGGTCCGAAGCGGGTCATGAAGTCATTTCCAGCCGCCGCCTGCGTGAGCGTAGCGCCTCTTGTCCCGAAGGTCAGCGGCTGCAGCGGGTCATGAGCGCCACCGGCCGCACCGATCACCATTGCACTGCCCCACAGGCCGAGCAGCAGCGCCGCAAAGCGTGACGACCAGCGGCCGCGATCGGTGCCAAGCTTTCGAACCAGCGCCAGCAGACTGAATGCGACCGCCAGCAGCCATGCTCCCCACAATCCCAGTGTCAGTGCTGCAGGCAATACCCTCGCCACGAACACGATGGCGGTGCCGAGCAGGACAAATCCGAACAGCGCCTTGACCCGATTCATCCAGTCGCCGGGACGCGGCAGCAGCCGCGCGCCGAGCGTTCCGACCAGCAGCAGCGGCACGCCCATGCCGAGCCCCATGGCAAAAAGCATCGTCGCGCCGGTCAGCACGTCGCCGGTATTGCCGATATAAAGCAGCGCACCGGCCAAGGGCGCGGTCATGCAAGGGCCGACCAGCAGCGCCGACAATACGCCCATCGCGGCGGCACCGGTTAGCGTGCCGCCGCGCTGGCCTTGGCTGGCATTGTTCAAACGATTGCGCAACACAGCGGGCAGTTGCAGTTCATAAAATCCGAACATCGCCAGCGCCAGCACGACAAATATCAGCCCGAAAATGCCGAGCATCCAGGGGTTCTGCAGCACCGCCTGCAGGTTGGCGCCGGCCAGCGCCGCAGCCGCGCCGACCCCGGCATACGTCAGCGCCATCGGCAGCACGAAGGCCAGCGATAGAATGAAGCCGCGTCTGGGACCCGCACCACTGCCCGCGATCAGGCTGGATAGAATCGGCACCATCGGCAGTACGCAAGGCGTAAACGTCATCAGCAGACCTAGGCCGAAGAACACCATCAGCATCCAGCCCGGATTGATGCGAGACAGGCGATCGGCCAGATCCTGATCTTCGCCGAGCGTACCCATGTCGGCCCGACTCACGTCCGCAGTGGTGACCGGCGTCGCAGCAAGATCGGCCAACTTCACGTGCCTGCTTTGCGGCGGGTAGCAAAGACCCGCATCGGCGCAGCCCTGCCAGCCGATGGTCAGTGCCTGCGCCTCAGCGACGTTGACCAGGACATCCACATTATCGTGATAGACCTCGCTTTCGCCGTAAGTTTCATCGGTCTTGAGCGTGCCGGCAGGCCACTCTACCTGTTGCACGTTGCCGGCCGGGTCGCCATCGACCTTCATCTGCTTGCGATAGAGGTAGTAACCCTTGCTGATTTCCCAGTTCATGCGCACCAGACCGTCATCCTGCTTGACGATGTGCAGACGAAAAGCCTGTTCCGGCGGCAGAAACGTCTGCTCGGCCTGAGCCGGCAGCGACCACAAGATTGCCCATATCACGATCGGCAAAAACAAACGCAGCATAAGCGCCTCTGAATCAAAAGGAACACGCATCATTGCGTCTCCGGATTAACGCTGTGTTAACGGTGGGATAATCGAGAGCGTACATACTAACCGGCATGGAGGAAAATCAATGCGCGTGTTGCTGGTTGAAGATGATGAACTGATTGCCCACGGCATACTCGCCGGTTTGCGGGCGCACGGCTTGACGGTAGACGGCGTCGCCACTGCCGCGCAGGCCGAGGCCGCATTGTCGGCGGTCCATTGTGACGTCGTGATACTTGACCTGGGACTGCCCGATGAGGATGGCATGCGTCTGCTGCAGCGCTTGCGGGCGGGCGGCATGGCATTGTCCGTGCTGGTGCTGACGGCGCGCGACGCCGTCGAAGATCGCGTTGCCGGGTTGCGCGCCGGCGCGGACGACTATCTGTTGAAACCATTCGATCTCAACGAATTGGTTGCCCGTCTGCAAGCCTTGCTGCGCCGGGCCGCCGGACGCAGCGTGGATGTCATTGAGCACGGCCCCTTGCGCGTTGATCCGGCAAGCGGCGAAGTTTTCCTGCACGGACAGGTCGTGATTCTATCCCGGCGCGAATTGGCTTTGCTGTCTGCCCTGCTGCATGCGCGCGGACGCATCCTGAGCCCTGACCAGCTTAAAGACAGCCTGTACGGTTTCAGCGAAGAGATCGAAAGCAATGCGCTCAATGTGCATATCCACCATCTGAGGCGCAAGCTGGGTGCCGATATCATCGAAACGGTCCGTGGCGTGGGCTACCGGTTCAGCATGGTGAACCCATGACGCTTCGGCTGCGATTGTTATTGATGATCGGCATATCGATGATTCTGCTATGGAGTGGCGTAGCGGTGTGGATGCTGCACGATCTGGACAATGAAATGCAGCGCACCCTGGATCAGCGTCTGGCCATGTCGGCGAACATGGTGGCCGGACTGATGTCGCAGAATCCTGCCGCATGGGATGGCCGCACAGGGAAAGCCGGCGCATCGACGTTAAGCATGCCGGGAATAGCAAAAGGATTGGCCTGCCAGGTGTCGCTGCGCGGCGAGGTGATCGCGCGCACGCCGGGCGCAGTACCCGAGGCCATGGCAACGGGGGCGCTCGGTTTTTCCAATCGCGAAATCAACGGGGAACACTGGCGCAGCTACACGCTGGACGCGCACGGTTTGCGCGTCACCACGGCCGATCGTCTGACCGAACGGGACGCGCTGCTGCGCAATGTGATGGCGGCGGCCGTCGTGCCCTTCGTGGTCGCGCTGATCGGCAGCCTGCTGGTGCTGTGGTTCGGCGTGGGAAGCGGCTTGCTGCCGCTGGAACGCTTGCGGCAGGTACTGGCCAGCCGGACGCCGGATGCATTGACCCCGATTCCGAACACCTCCATGTCGCGCGACTTGCTGCCGCTGGTCAATACGCTGAACCATTTGCTGGAGCGGATGGGCGTGACCATCGGCCGCGAGCGCCGCTTTACCAGCGATGCCGCGCATGAATTGCGCACGCCGCTCACTGCAATCAAAACCCATCTTCAGGTCGCACGCATCACTCACGGCAAGGACACCGAAGCGGCCATGGACTATGCGGAAGAAGGCGTCGCGCGGCTCCAGCACACACTCTCGCAACTGCTGACGCTGTCGCAAGTGGAAGGCGCATTTTCATGGGAGGACGGGCGCGGCGCCGATGCCGACGAGGTGGCCCGCCTGGCGATGCGTGATGCGGCTCCCGATGCGCCCGATCGCATTGTGCTGGACAGCGACGGCAATTGTGCCGAACTGGCACTGCCCGAGGCGCTGGCAGTCACCGCACTGCGCAACCTGCTGGATAACGCGTTGCGTCATTCCCCTGCCGAAAACCGCGTCACGCTGGCATTGCGGTGCTGGCCAGACAAGATCATATTTAGCGTATGCGATCGCGGACCGGGATTGAGCGATGACGAACTGCTTCTGGCGACGCAACGTTTCTGGCGGCGCGGATCGGGTCGCGGCAGCGGACTCGGGCTATCGATCGTAGCTGCGATTGCCGAGCGCTTCGGTGGATCCTTGGAACTGCTGCAACGCCCCGGGGGCGGGCTGGAAGCGAAATTGACGCTGCCGGCGCAATCACGCTAACGATTTGACGATCATGCCGACTGCTACGACCGCCGAAGTAATCGCAAATCCTTTTTGCAACTGCGGCCCCGCAATCCGCGAGGAAATCAGGCGGCCGCCCAGCATTCCCGCAAGTGCACCGGCAGAAAAGGGAAGTGCCACTGCCCAGTTCAGGTGACCGGCAATCGCACTCGACGCTACGCCGGTGATCGACACAAGCGCGATTACCGCCAGCGAAGTTGCCAGGACGGATTGCATAGCCAGGTCCGTGTAGCGTTGCAACGCCGGCACCATTACAAAGCCGCCGCCGACTCCTAACAGGCCGGACAATAAGCCTGCAACGCTACCGGACAATGCCAGCGCACGTGCGCAGCGGGTCGTCCAGACAAACCGGCCGCTATCGGCATCCCGGATGCATGGTGGCACATGGCCATCGGCAGGCTCGTCCTCAGGCGGCTGGCCGATGGCTTGACGAAAAGTCCGATATGCCACAAACAGCAGGACCAGTGCAAAAAGGATGCTGAGCCAGCGACTATCGGTTCTATTGGCCAGCCAGATACCGAATGGCGCTAGCAGCATGCCGGCTCCCGCAACCAGCAGCGCAGCCCGGTAACGCACGGTGCCTGCCTTCAAGCCGAGGGCTGCTCCGAGCGCGGCGGCGATGCCTACCGCCAGCAGACCGATCGGTCCGGCCTCTGCAACGCTCAGACCGACGCCGAATACGAGGAGCGGCACAGCCAGTATTCCGCCGCCGGCACCGGTCAGAGCGAGGATGACGCCGACGATCAAGCCAAGCCCTGTACTGATGATCACCACGGCGCTCGCCTCAACGAATCACCCGGTCCATTACAACCCGGTTTAAGCAGCTGCAAGTTCGAAAACATCAGAATTTTCATGCAGCTTGCTTTGCGGAGGATTGAGAAACGCGTTCCATGATTTCGAAAATCACCATGCCGGCCAGCATGGCGGCCGTAAAAATCAGCGGCTTGCTGCCGCCGGTGACCAGCGACGCCAATGCAGGGCCGGGGCAATATCCAGCCAGACCCCAGCCCGCGCCGAATGCCAGTCCGCCAAGAACCAGTCGCCGGTCGATCTGCCGGGCGGTCGGCAGCCGCATCGTACCGCCCAGAATGGCTTGCCGGCGCGTCGCCGCGAAGCGGAATGCGAACGCGCCAACCAGAATCGCGCCGCCCATCACAAATGCCAGAGACGGGTCCCAGTGTCCAGCCAGGTCCAAAAAGCCAATTACCTTGGATGGGTCCGTCATGCCCGAGATAATCAGTCCTAGCCCGAATACCAGCCCTGTAACAAAAGCCATTACGATGTGCACGATGGTCTTCCTTAATTCAACCAATGGCGGACGATGTACACGGTTATAAATCCCGCGAACATGAACGATGCCGTCGCAACAAGCGAACGAGGCGACCGGCGCGACAAGCCGCATACGCCATGCCCGCTGGTACAACCTGATCCGTAACGTGTACCGACACCGACCAGTAGACCGGCTGCAACCAAGGTAGCAATATCCGCGTCAATCCGTACATCAGGCAAGGGGGCCGCGATACCGAATGCGAACGGCGCCACGACCAATCCAAGAACAAACGCGATGCGCCAGCCAATGTCGTTCCTTACTGGACGAAGCAATCCGCCTACGATCCCGCTGATACCTGCAATGCGCCCGTTAAAGAGCAGGAACATTGCCGTCGCCAGACCAATCAATAGTCCGCCTGCCAACGATGACCAAGGCGTAAAGTGTGCCCAATCCACTGTCATTTTCTGACTCCTTTTCGAGTTTTTCCGGCCTTGCAATACAATTCGTAAAGAACCTGGATGACTGCCAGCGCTTCCTTGCTGGCGATGCTGTAAAAAATCTGCTTTCCTTCACGTCTCGTGCTGACCATCTCCTGCTCACGCAATACGGTCAGCTGTTGTGACAGTGTAGGCTGCTTAATATCCGTCAACTCTTCCAGGTCGCCCACGCAATATTCGCCCTGGCTCATCTGGCATAACAACAGCAACCGGTCCGGATTGGCCAGGATTTTCAATAAGCCACAAGCATCTGACGCAGCCTTCTGCAATAGTTCCAAATCAATTTTTCCTGCTGGGATTGCCATGCTTTCACTCTTGCCAATTCCTTAATCAAATTTACATTATACATTAAACTAATATATAATTAAACATATTATATTCCGTATTTCCTTCGTTTATTGCGAGGTATCTCGTCAGCGATAAAGAATACTGTTCATGCATTACCAGCATGAGCTTGTTAGTCCGCAACTGCGGGAATAACAAACAACAGGGATTAGATCAAAGGGTAATGAGGAAGTGGCGGATGAACTTTTCTCCGGTGTTTCCATCATATTCATGATACATATTATATAAATAATATGTGACGAGATTAATGGGAAATTGACCGGACAGAATTGGTACAAAAACCTATGCTGCTTACGATCGAAGAACGCTTTTTAAAATATGAAGTCGCTCAAGCAACAGCCCATTGAGGATAAGCATTGAAGTCGATGTTTCAGAAACATTGAACCCTGTGTAAAAAATTAAGAGAGGATGCAATGATTTTCCGGCAGTTATTTGAACCACTTTCCAGCACCTACACCTACTTGTTGGGGTGCGAGGAAACGGGACAGGCAGTGTTGATCGACCCGGTCATCGCGTCAATGGACAGGGATCTGGAAGAGATCCAACGACTTGGCTTGAAGTTGGCCTTCAGTTTGGATACGCATATTCATGCCGACCACATTACCGCAGCGCTTGAGCTGAAGAGCAAG
>JAKFFO010000226.1:0-32608 GCA_036675035.1 Oxalobacteraceae bacterium | reverse complement strand
ACCATCTGGAAAATGATGAAGGCGAGGATCAGGAAATTCAGCAGGATGGTGATGAAATTCCCGTAGGCGAGCACTGCGCCGGCCTTCTTCGCTTCCGCCAGCGTCAGGTTCAATGCCTGGTTATTTAACGGAAGATAGTAGTTCGAGAAGTCCAAACCGCCGAAAATGCGCCCGACCACCGGCATGATCACGTCCTGCACCAGCGAGTCGACGATCTTGCCGAACGCGGCGCCGATGATCACCGCGACCGCCAGGTCAACCACATTGCCCTTTACCGCAAATGCCTTGAATTCCTGAAGCATACCCATGTGCCGCCCTCCGTTGAGTTGTGCTCAAAAATTGTAATTGATTTAAGAGGGGATGGTAATTATTCGTTCACCGAACAGTGGGCAGTTGGCAGCAAGTCGGTTCTCCGGGCCGGCGAGTTCCCGAAAATGCACGTTAATTGCGCAGCGAAAGATGTATTTTCTTTAAAACAGTGCGACGCTCCGATATAATTTAAGGTTGCTAGAAGTTTCGTACAGATTTCGCATTTTGACTGATTGGGGTTGGTATGAGTAACGAAAAGCAGGTCGACTCCGGTCGACGTGGCTTGCTCGTCGCGACATGTGCGGCGGGCGGGGTAGCCGGATTGGCTACAGCGGGGGCCTTTGTGTCTACCTTTCAACCGTCGGAGAAGGCGAAAGCCGCCGGCGCACCAGTGGAAGTGGATATCGCCGGGTTGGCGCCAGGGGAAATGAAAACGGTTGAATGGCGCGGCAAGCCGGTGTGGATCCTGAAGCGTTCACCCGAAATGGTGGCGCAGCTGCCAAAACTGGACAACCAGCTCGCCGATCCGAATTCCGAACGCAATCCGAATGAACTGACGCCGGAATATGCCCGTAACGAGCATCGCTCGATCAAGCCGGAAATTCTCGTGGCAGTTGGAATTTGCTCCCATCTGGGTTGCTCGCCTACCACCAAATTCCAATCCGGCCCGCAGCCATCGCTGCCGGACGACTGGGTGGGCGGTTTTCTTTGCCCGTGTCACGGCTCGACATTCGATCTTGCCGGGCGCGTCTACAAGAACAAGCCGGCCCCGGACAATCTGGAAGTGCCGCGCCACATGTATGTCGGCGACACCAAGCTGGTCATTGGCAAAGATGAGAAAGGCGAGGCGTAATCATGGCGTTTAATGAAAAACGGCTTCCTGCCGATGCACCTGTCGCAGCCAAAGCGCTGAACTGGGTCGACGCCCGCTTCCCATTGTCCAAGCTGTGGAATGAGCAGTGGGGAAATTATTACGCTCCAAAAAATTTCAATTTCTGGTGGATCTTCGGTTCACTGGCGATGCTGGTACTGGTGATCCAGATTGTTACCGGTATTTTTCTTGTGATGCACTATAAGCCGGACGCCAATCTGGCATTCGCTTCGGTCGAGTACATCATGCGTGATGTGCCTTGGGGCTGGCTGATTCGCTACATGCACTCGACTGGCGCATCGGCGTTTTTTGTCATCATCTATTTGCACATGACCAAGGCACTGCTCTATGGTTCATACCGCAAGCCGCGCGAACTGCTTTGGCTGTTCGGCGTTGCAATCTTCCTGTGCTTGATGGCTGAAGCTTTCTTCGGATATCTCCTGCCTTGGGGGCAAATGTCCTACTGGGGTGCCCAGGTTATCGTGAACCTGTTCGGCGCAATTCCTTTCATCGGCCCTGATCTGTCACTCTGGATACGCGGCGATTACGTTGTGTCGGATGCGACATTGAATCGCTTTTTCTCGTTCCACGTCATTGCCATACCGCTGGTATTGCTTGGTTTGGTCGCCGCACATTTGATGGCCTTGCATGAGGTCGGATCCAATAATCCGGACGGTATCGAGGTCAAGGACAATCTCGGACCGGATGGACATCCTGTGGATGCGATTCCATCGCATCCGTATTATTCGGTGCACGACATATTCGGTGCAGTTGTATTCCTGACCATCTTCAGTGCGATCGTGTTTTTTGCGCCTGAGATGGGTGGCTACTTCCTTGAATATAACAACTTCATTCCGGCCAACTCACTGGTGACGCCGCCGCATATTGCGCCAGTCTGGTATTTCACGCCGTTCTATTCCATTCTGCGTGCAGTCACGTCTCAGTTCGTATATGCGCTGATTCTCGGGATTATCGCGTACGTGGCTTTGGTCGCGTTTAAATCGAGGTTGAGCGGCATCGTCAAAATGGCGATTGCAGTAATCGGCTTGATTGCGATTGCAGGCATGCTGATTTTTGATGCGAAGTTCTGGGGCGTGGTGTTGATGGGTGTCTCGGTGATGATCCTCGCAGCAATGCCGTGGCTTGATTTTTCACCGGTCAGGTCAATTCGGTATCGTCCTACCTGGCACAAATATGTATATGCGATCTTCGGCATTGCGTTTGTAGTGCTCGGTTATCTGGGCGTGAAGCCGCCGACTGCGGCACTTACTCTGGTTGCCCAAATCTGCACCTTTATTTATTTTGGCTTCTTCCTGTTGATGCCGTGGTGGAGTGCAATGGGTACTTTCAAGCCCGTGCCAAGCCGTGTCACGTTCCACCCGCATTAAGCCGCAAAGGGATAAAAGAATGAACTTGCTTAAAAAATTAATTGCGGCGTTGGTATTGGCACCGGCAGTTGCACTGGCTGCCGAAGGCGGTGTCCCGCTGGATAATGCGCCAGATCACACGACAGATCTTGCCGCTTTGCAAAACGGGGCGAAGCTGTTCGTCAACTATTGCCTTAACTGCCATTCCGCTTCTGCAATGCGTTACAACCGCTTGCAAGACATCGGGTTGTCCGAGGAGCAAATCAAGAAAAACCTGCTTTTCACATCCGACAAAGTTGGCGATTTAATGACGACTACGATGACCGCCGCAGACGGTAAGGCGTGGTTTGGTGCCGCACCGCCGGATTTGTCGGTGATTGCGCGTGCCAAGTCTTCCGGAGCGGGATCGGGCGCCGATTGGCTCTATACCTATCTGCGTACCTTCTACAAGGATGATAGCCGTCCGACTGGGTGGAACAACCTGGTATTCCCGAATGTCGGGATGCCACATGCGTTATGGGAACTGCAAGGTGTGCGCGAAGCCAAGTTTGTCGATGTGAAAGATCCGCATGATCCATCCAAAACGATACATAAGTTCGTTGGTTTCGAACAAGTGAAGCCCGGAAAGCTTTCGACCGTCGAATACGATACCGCGGTGGCCGATCTGGTGGCTTTCATGAGCTGGATGGCTGAACCGGTACAGCAGAAGCGCAAACAACTCGGCGTATGGGTATTGCTTTTCATGGGAATTTTCGTGGTGCTCGCCTGGCGCTTGAATGCTTCCTATTGGAAAGAAGTCAAGTGACACAAAAGTTCATCGTCGCCAAAGCGGGGATGGAGCTTATCTGAATCTGTCAGCAACTTCGACATTCGTTTCAGGGTGAGCCGTTGCACGTCTCACCCTCTTTGTTTCTAAGGAACTATAAAAATGATGGTTCTCTATTCGGGCACGACCTGCCCTTTTTCTCAGCGTTGCCGTCTTGTGTTGTTCGAGAAGGGCATGGACTTTGAAGTTCGCGATGTTGATCTTTTCAACAAGCCGGAAGATATATCGACGATGAATCCGTACGGCCAAGTCCCGATTCTTGTCGAACGTGATTTGGTTCTGTATGAATCCAATATCATCAACGAATATATCGATGAACGTTTTCCGCATCCACAGTTGATGCCAGCGGATCCGCTGATGCGTGCACGTGCGCGTTTGATGCTGTTCAATTTCGAAAAAGAATTGTTCATTCATGTTCACACTTTGGAAAATGACAAGACCAAAGGCACAGAAAAAATCCATGACAAGGCGCGCGCCGAAATCCGCGATCGCCTCACGACTTTGGCTCCGTTGTTTCTAAAGAATAAATACATGTTGGGTGACGAGTTTTCCATGCTCGATGTTGCAATTGCTCCATTGTTATGGCGCCTCGATCATTACGGAATCGAACTGTCCAAAACGGCAGCGCCACTAATGAAATATGGTGAGCGCATCTTCTCCCGCCCTGCCTACATCGAAGCGCTGACTCCTTCAGAAAAGGTGATGCGCCGATAAGGCGATTGCTGTGGCAGGCACCGTGTATTGCGGTTCGTGGCTGGTTGCATTCTGGCCGACCAAGAACGAAGTTTTAAAGCACGGTGCATGTCTGCTGTAACCGCTAGCGCTCTGTGCTAGTCTAGCCCTCATGTCTGAAACATCTACCAAACCCTATTTGTTGCGCGCAATCTACGAATGGTGCACCGATAACGGATATACCCCTTATCTGGCAGCCGCAGTTGATGGGCAGACTCGCGTACCGCGGGAATTCGTCAAGAATGGCGAAATTGTTCTTAACATCAGCTTCAGTGCTACCAGCAGCCTGAAGATGGAAAACGATTTCATTCATTTCAATGCGCGATTCGGCGGCGTATCTCGCGAAATTTCAGTGCCGGTACAGAATGTAGTCGCCATTTACGCACGTGAGAACGGGCAGGGGATGGCCTTCGACGTATCGAAATCGCCTTCCGGAAACGACGAAACCTTACCGGGATTGACGGAGGGCGGCGCGGCGACTTCAACGGTTGAATCACCCTCTGCTCCTCCGACTCTATCGGCCGTACCTGCATTATCGGAAACAAGCGGCCCGACCGGAGGCGACGGCTCCGACGACGATCCCAACCCGCCAAAAAAGGGCGGCCGTCCGACACTCACCCGTATCAAATAAAGTACAATATCGAACTTCCCAGTTTCGCCGGCTTAGCTCATCTGGTAGAGCACATGATTTGTAATCATGGGGTGGCGGGTTCAAGTCCTGCAGCCGGCACCAATTAATACAATCAAGCAAAAAGCCCAACCAACAAGGTTGGGCTTTTTGCTTTTTCAGATTGTTACATTTCGATACCAAAGCATTGGTTTAATAAATAATCCAATGCACAAACGAGTACTAAACTTGAGCAGATAAATGCAACTACCGAGGGTGCCATGAAACGCCTGCTGATTTTACTGTTCTCCATAACGCTGTTGACCGGATGCGCGGTAGGAACATATTCGACCTATCCCGATTATCCGGTTTATAGCGCATATCCATATGGTCAGGAAGTCTATGTTGCACCGCCTGTTTATGTGGCGCCACCGATGTACACCGTTCCGGGTATTACATTCGGACTTGGTATTCACGGAGGACATGGAGGCCACCGGCACCATGGGGCGAGCAAAAGGGGGCATCATGGCAAATTCAGAGAGGGACACCGCGGCGATGGGCATCGATCGCATGGGCCGCGGGGACGCGGTCACGATCGACGTTGATCTGCCCAAATAGTATGGCCGTTCAGTTAAAGGAAGCTTAGTCAGTCGCCTTGAGCCCGCCCCAGCGTGGTGTCAGTGCATGGGGAATGGAGAACAAATCGATCACACGACCGACTGTATGGTCGACCATCTCTGCGATAGAGCTTGGCCGATGATAGAAACCCGGTAATGGAGGAAAGATGATGCCGCCCATTTCAGTGACAGCCGTCATGTTGCGAAGATGAGCCAGGTTGAAAGGCGTTTCGCGCACCATCAGCACCAGGCGACGACGCTCTTTCAGCACCACGTCAGCGGCCCGCGTAATCAGATTTTCCGATAATCCATGGGCAATCGAAGCCAGCGTTTTCATCGAACAAGGGGCGACAATCATTCCTTCCGACTGGAAGGAGCCGCTTGCAAGCGATGCGCCGACATCGCGCACGTTGTGTACGACATCGGCCAGCGCCTCGATGTCCCTGCGGTTCATGTCGAGTTCCTGATGCAAATTAAGCACGCCGGCATCCGACACTATCAGATGGGTTTCAATTTCCGAAATATCGTGCAGCACCTGCAACAGGCGCACTCCATACACGGCGCCGGTAGCGCCGGTGATGGCGACGATTAACCGCTTCGGATGCGGCGAAATTGACCTAACGGAAGCGCCTGGAGACGCGTCCATCTCAGCCCTTCAACAGCGTTTGCAATTCGCCGGATTCGAACATCTCGTTCATGATGTCCGAGCCGCCGACGAATTCGCCTTTGACATAGAGTTGCGGAATGGTTGGCCAGCTTGAATAGTCCTTGATGCCCTGACGCACTTCCGGATCATCGAGCACATTGACCGTGACGATATCTTCAACCCCGCTGGCCTTCAACAATTGAATCGCACGCCCTGAAAAACCGCACTGCGGGAACTGGGCGGTGCCTTTCATAAACAACACGACCGGATTTTTGGTCACGGTTTCTTTGATCCAGGTTTGTACGTCGCTCATGGCTGCCTCATTGAAATGAATAACGCCATTATAGGAAAAATGCGGGGGCAGCGCTGCGTTATCAAATCAAGAACCTTTGATTTTGGCAAATGCGGCCGCCATCGCATTGTTTGCAACCGGCTCACGCGACTGCTGTTGATGTTGCGACAGGCGTTTTGCATCATTCCGGTCGCTCCGTTGCTCTGGCTTTGCGCCGGCTATCGGCGCATTGTCGGACAAGCGCATGGTAAGCGCGATCCGCTTGCGCTTCTCGTCGATTTCCAGCACTTTCACCTTGACCACCTGCCCGGCCTTGACTACGGAGTGCGGGTCCTTGACGAAAGTGTTGGATAACGCGGAAATATGAACCAGGCCATCCTGATGTACGCCGATATCGACAAAGGCGCCAAAGGCAGCCACATTGGTCACAACCCCTTCGAGAATCATGTCTGGGCGCAAATCCTTGATTTCTTCCACGCCCTCCTTGAACGATGCCGTCGTAAACTCCGGGCGCGGATCGCGGCCGGGTTTTTCCAGTTCCTTCAAAATGTCGGCAATGGTCGGAACGCCAAATCTTTCATCCGCATACTTGGCCGGGTTCAATGATTTCAAAAGGCTGGTATCGCCAATGACGCCTTTGATGTCTTTTTTGACATCGGCCAGAATTTTCTCGACCAGTGGATAGGATTCAGGATGCACTGCCGATGCATCGAGCGGATTTTCGCTGGCCATCACGCGCAGGAAGCCGGCTGCCTGCTCGAAAGTCTTGTCACCAAGCCGCGGCACCGCCCGTAACGCCGCGCGCGATGCGAAGCGCCCCTTCATGTCGCGGTAGGTCACGATGCTTTGCGCAACGCTCGCATTAAGTCCGGACACTCTTGCCAATAGCGGTGCGGAGGCCGTGTTCACATCGACCCCGACCGCGTTGACGCAATCTTCGACAACCGCGTCCAGCGATCGCGCCAGCTGGGTTTGGCCGACGTCGTGCTGGTATTGGCCAACGCCAATCGACTTCGGATCGATTTTCACCAGTTCCGCCAATGGATCCTGCAAGCGGCGCGCTATCGAAACCGCTCCACGCAACGAAACATCCATGTCCGGCAATTCACGCGATGCGAATTCCGAAGCGGAATATACCGATGCGCCCGCTTCGGATACCACGATCTTGGTCATCTTCAATTCCGGATGTCGCTTGATCAAGTCTTGCGCCAGCTTGTCGGTCTCGCGCGACGCAGTACCGTTACCAATCGAAATCAGCGTTACCTTATGCTTTTCCGACAACTGCGCCAGCGTATGCAGCGATCCATCCCAGTCATTGCGCGGCTGATGCGGATATATCGTTGCGGTATCGACCACCTTGCCGGTCGCGTCCACCACCGCGACTTTCACGCCGGTGCGCAAGCCCGGGTCGAGCCCCATGGTCACGCGCGGACCGGCAGGCGCCGCCAGCAGCAGGGCCTTGAGATTGCGGGCAAATACATTGATCGCCTCCAGCTCCGCCTTTTCCCGCAACGTGGTCATCAACTCCGTTTCAAGATGCATGAATACTTTTACCCGCCAGGTCCAGCGGACCGTATCGGCCAACCACTTGTCGGCCGGGCGCCCTTTGTTGCTGATGCCGAATCGGGCGGCGATGCGGCCTTCGCACGGGTTGTGCGGCGCATCCCATTTCGGCTTTTCTTCTTCCGTATCCAGCCTTAACGCCACGTTCAGTATCTCTTCGCGGCGGCCGCGGAACAGTGCCAAGGCGCGGTGCGATGGGATGGTGCCGATCGTTTCGGTGTAATCGAAATAGTCTGCAAATTTTTCGCCGGCATCCTGCTTGCCATCGACAACCTTCGATTCGACGATGCCATGCTCGTTCAGATACTCGCGCAAGGCCTGCAACAGTGCCGCGTCTTCGGCGAAGCGCTCCATCAGGATTTGCCGCGCACCGTCCAGCGCTGCCTTGGCATCCGGCACGCCGGGGTTCTCAACGCTATCGATCCTGAAGGCCGGCTTTACATATTTGGTAGCTTCGTTCTCCGGGTTCAGCATTGGGTCTGCCAACAGTGCATCTGCCAAGGGTGTGAGACCGGCTTCAACGGCAATTTGCGCCTTCGTGCGGCGCTTTTGCTTGTATGGCAGATACAGATCTTCCAGCAGAGTCTTGTCTTCGGCATGCGCAATTGCATCGAGCAGTGCCGGCGTCATTTTGCCTTGCTCTTCAATTGACGCAATGATGGTCTTGCGCCGCGCTTCCAGTTCGCGCAGATAACGCAAGCGCTCATCCAGAAGGCGCAACTGGATGTCGTCGAGTCCTCCGGTCGCTTCCTTGCGATAACGGGCAATGAATGGAACCGTCGCACCCTCGTCCAGCAAGACGATGGCGGCGGCTACCTGTGCCGGCTTGGCGGCAAGTTCGAGGGCGAGGCGGTGTTCAATGGAGGGCAGCATGGAAAGTCGGATTCAGGGAAATCAAGCGATGGATGATACGCAATTTACGCGAACGCGCCAGTCTTGACAGAGCGAAATAGTTGTCGCCGAAAGGCCTGGGACCAGATCGATTAGTCTTTCTTTCGCGCAGGCTTGGGGCGCGTCACGTGATAACGCGCGTAGTTCTGCGCCACATCGAGTACGAAGCTTTTTCCGGATTCAGGCAATTTCTCCAACGCCAGTCCAATTTTTTCGGCCAGCAGTTGCGTTTCCTGTTGCTTTTTAGATGTGACCACGGTTTCGAAAAACGCAGCAACCGGAACTTGAAAAAGATCTGCAATTTCAACCAGTTTTTCGATGGATGGCAGCCGGATTCCATTTTCGATACGCGAGACAGTTTCACTTTCCAGTCCAATCGCTTCCGCGAGCATGGCCTGCGTAATGCCGGCCGCTTTGCGCTGATTGCGGATAACCGTGCCAATTTGTACGGCTAATTCTGGATTCTTGCGTTTGGTCCGTGCCATATACCACCTGTTTGAGAGGTTCGTATAATCAGCCTCGGCGTCACTGTTAAGAATGCTTTAATTGTCATAAAATATTGACATATAAATCAATATTGAAGTTTAATCTGATTTTGATCGATGACTCCAATAGAAAGAAAGCGGTGCATTCACGCCAGTGCCAACGCCATGCCAAACGAATTGCTCCAGCAACTTCCTTTTATTATCGCCAGCGGGCGCCAAGAGAGTGAGCGAATCCTGACAGCTCGCCCTCCTGCTGCGCTCGAGACCCGCGAGTGGGTGCTTCCGGCAAAAGATGAGCCGATCTTGAGTTGGATACGCGAAGAAAGCCGGCGCAGACGTATCAATGAGGGAATCGATGTGCAGCCGAATCGACTGATTCAAGGCGGCGACCTGCAGGTGATGTCGGCATTGATCATCGAACAGGCGGTCATGCCGTCACCGGATGGAAGGATCGACCTGATTTACGTTGATATGCCGTTTCCTTTTCAGAGCGGCACTCATACCAACGCCGTACGTCATCCAGATCAAAGCACGGCCTGCATCGCGGCATATCTGTCAATGCTCGTGCCCAGGCTGTTTTTGATGCGACCGCTGTTAAGTAATCACGGCCTGGTTTTCATGCGTGTTTCGCCGCTTGCCAAGCAATATGTCAAGTTGGTAATCAATGACGTATTCAGATACGAGAATTCCGGCGATCGCCGATTAATTGAGTTCCCCTTCGATGAGTCAATAGCCGAACCTGTGAAGCTCGGGAGGTCGCCTGGCGCCGCATTTTTGTTTGGAAACGGCGATGCATCTCGGATCGGGCAGGGTATTTGTCAGCAACTGGATGAAAAAGCCGTTAAGTTTGATGTCCGCTCGCAAGAACGTGCAGCTTCGTTTCGGCAAAAAAAATCCGGTGGAAAATTGTATGCCGGGCCGCTGTGCCGAAGCTTCAGTGAAGAAAATTTAGCGACAAAGGGAGGCGTTCTTTTGCAAGATGTCGGCGGCATTCATGATTTCGTCGAGGAGTCGGTGTTTTCGCTCGAAGCTGTCATTCTGAGGTCAACTCAGTCCGAATCCGTCGTTGCCGATTTTTCCGGCGATCCCGAAAATACCGTTGCTCTTGCCGAACGCCTCGGACGTCGTTGGATTACTGCCGGTATGAATAAATCCGTCTGCTCAAATATTCGCAGGCAATTGATTGAGCGAGGGGTTAAGCCGTTTTTATATCAGGCAATTGCCAATCCTTCGGAAAGCGCAGATAAACATTTAGCCGGAGGCTCATCTCGTACGGGTGATTTGATGCAAACGGTATTGTTGCTCTATGGTGCAGTGCCGTTGCCATCGGAAGACGATCCGAATCGGAATCTGGGTCAAATGCTCAATGTCGGGAAAAAGACTCTGGTACTAGTCGACTCACCCGACCAGCTGACAGGGTTGCCGACTTTACGGAATGCGATCTTTCAATGCAATACCTTGATGGGTGGTTGGGACAAGGTGGTGGTGCTGGGGTGGAAATTCGAATCATCGTTCGATGTAACTCTTGCGTCATTGCACGACAGCCGACTTGAAGTGCTGGTGATTCCGAATGACCTACTTGAGATCTTGAAGATGAAAAATGCGGGAGCGGACCTTAAAAGACCGGTATGTTTCGTGAGGATGCCGGCCTGATCGCCATATCCGATACCCTTATCTTTTGCCGCCGGTTGCACGCTCAATGCCTGCCAAGTCTTGCCAGCTTTTTACATCACAGAATCCCTGTGCGTTGAGCATTCTTCGAACCTCGACTGATTGATCGTAACCATGCTCCATCAATAGCCAGCCGCCGGATACAAGGTGGCGTGCCGCGCCGCTGGCAATCGCGCGAAGCGCCGTCAATCCATCGGCATGGTCGGTCAATGCATCAACCGGTTCGAAGCGCAAATCGCCGGTCGACAGGTGGACATCACCTTCCGCTATGTACGGTGGATTGGCAACGATCACGTCAAAATGCTGATCGGTTAACGCGCTGTACCAATTGCTTTCCACAAAATTGACCGATACGCCGTGCCGCAATGCATTGCATTTGGCAACATCCAGTGCGGCGTGACTGATATCGAGAGCCGTAACAGTGACATCAGGCCGGATGTGCGCGATCGCTACCGCGATGACACCGGAGCCGGTCCCCATGTCGAGAATATGGCCATGTTTCGGCAGCCGTTCGGCGGCAAGTTCAACCAGCAGTTCGGTTTCAGGGCGGGGAATCAGCACGCCCGGCATTACAACAAAGGGCAGACCGTAAAATTCCCGCTCCCCGACGATATACGCAATCGGCTCGCCGCCGATGCGGCGCTCGAACAGCGCGGACAATTGTTGCGCCTCGTCCGCAGTGAGGATGCGTTCTGATTGAGTGATCAGTTGAACGCGTGATAGATTAAGTGTCGCGCCAACCAGGATACGGGTTTCCAGCGGGCCTAACGGAGAGCTTCTCAGGACGACGCTGATTGGCGTGCCGCCGGCAACCAGAGTCGATCGATCTGACTGCTTTGACGCCACTTATCGACTCCGTCGGAATGCCGTCCACGCCAGCACAATTGCGAAGATAACAAACCATGTCAGCGACCATTGCGGTATCGACAGGCCGAGAATCGGTGGGTATGGCGTCGTACAAAGGCCATCCGCCTGGAACAGAAAAGGTAACAGTTTTGCTGTCGGTATCGTATTGAGCGAGGTTTCGAGCGGATCGATGCCGCACGAGATCGATGGATTCGCCTTGATCCACAAATGCCAGCCTGCCGCACCCGCACCGGCTACTGCAGCAAGAGCGCCGAGACCCGCACCCGCTTTGGCCATGCCGCGTGGCAGCAGTGCAAACACGATGCAGATCAACGCAACTGCTGCGAACGCATAGCGTTGGATAATGCACATCGGGCAAGGTTGCATTCTTTCGACGTGCTGCAGATACAGTGCAAATCCAAGCAAGGCGATTGAGGTAAGTGCGACGATAAGCAGAATGGATTTTGAATTTTTCATGTCGATTTTTCAGATACAGCGGATGTTTTGATTGATAGGATGAATGCGATTCGGAATTGTTGCATCGAGATAAACCCGGATCAAGCTACGGGCTGGTACAGGTCAACCTTCTTCTCCCAACGCCGCCAGCAGTTCGGCCTGATGCTCGGCCACCAGCGCATTGGTCAGCTCTCCAAGATCGCCGTCCATGATGAAATCGAGCTTGTACAGTGTCAAATTGATTCGATGATCAGTCATGCGGCCTTGCGGGAAATTATAAGTCCGGATCCGCTCGCTGCGATCGCCCGAACCGATCAGCGATTTGCGGGTCGCCGCCTCTTTCGATTGCTGTTCGCGCAGTTGCATATCCTTGATGCGGGCAGCCAAAACCTTTAGCGCCGAGGCCTTGTTCTTGTGCTGGCTGCGATCGTCCTGGCATTCGACCACGATGCCAGTTGGCAGGTGCGTGATGCGTACCGCCGAGTCGGTCTTGTTGATGTGCTGGCCACCGGCGCCGGAGGCGCGATAGGTATCGATGCGCAGATCGGCCGGATTGATGTCGACATCGCCGACTTCGTCGGCTTCGGGCATGATCGCCACCGTGCATGCAGAGGTGTGAATGCGGCCCTGTGTTTCGGTGGTCGGTACGCGCTGGACCCGGTGCCCGCCCGATTCAAACTTGAGTTTCGAATAGGCGCCAAAGCCGATGATGCGAACGATGACCTCCTTGTATCCACCGACTTCGGACGGCGACTCGGAAATCATTTCGACTTGCCAGCGATTGCGTTCGGCAAAGCGCGTGTACATGCGCAGCAAATCACCGGCGAACAATGCCGCTTCATCACCTCCGGTGCCGGCGCGCACTTCAAGGAAAATATTGCGCTCGTCGTTCGGATCTTTCGGCAGCAGCATTTTTTGCAGGTCAACTTCCAGTTGCTCCATGCGCACCCTTGCGGCGGCAATTTCTTCCTGCGCGAAATCCTTCATGTCCGCATCCGACAGCATCTCTTGCGCAGCTTTTATATCGTTGTCAGCACTGGTGTAGGCAGAATAAAGTGCGACCAGCGGACCCAGCTCGGCATGTTCCCGACTCAGCTTGCGGTAGTTGTCCATGTCGGATGTTGCGTCTTCCTGCATGAGCAGGTTGTTCAGTTCTTCCAGCCGATTGGCGAGCTGGTCGAGCTTGGCGAGCATTGATGGCTTCATCGTATTTCTTCGATCTCGAATTCATTGTGGGTTACAGCGCCACGCCGCCATGCAGAAAGAGTCCGGTGCTGCATTGATGGAGGCTGAAGGCTTCCACTCGTGGGATTTGCCAGGGAATCAGCTAGCGTTTGGTGCGGAACAACTGCGGCAGCAACGCGGCAAGACGGGCGCGTTCGTCGCCCTGCGCATTATTAAGGGCTTGTTGGGGACCATGCAGGAATTTTGCGGTCAATCCTTTCGACAGCATCTCAAGCACGGTATCGATGTTTTCGCCCCTCGCCAGCAGTTTGCGCGCGCGCTCAAGTTCAGCGATGCGCATGGTCTCGCCGGTTTCCTGCAAATCCTGAATCAACGGAACAACGGCGCGGGCATCTATCCAGTGCATGAAAGATTGCACGCGCGTTTCGATAATGGCTTCGGCTTGTGCTACCGCCGCCTGGCGGTTTTCCAGGCCCGACTGCACCGCCGAACCCAGATCGTCGACCGTGTACAGGAAGACGTCGTTCAGCCGACCGACTTCCGGTTCGATATCGCGCGGTACTGCCAGATCGACCATGAACATCGGTTTATGGCGCCGCGCCTTGATTGCGCGTTCGACCAGGCCCAGGCCGATGATCGGCAACGACGATGCGGTGCTCGACACCACGATGTCGAATTTTGACAGTTGGTCGGGCAAATCGGCGAGTCGAAGGGCGCGGCCATTGAATCGGTGCGCAAGAATTTCTCCGCGCTCCAGAGTGCGGTTGGCGATGGTCAGCGTCTGCGGGCTCTGAGCTGCGAAATGGGTCGCACACAATTCGATCATTTCGCCGGCGCCGATGAACAGCACATGCTGTTCCGAAATGGTATCGAAAATCCGTTGCGACAGGCGAACTGCTGCTGCCGCCATCGACACGCTGTGGGCGCCGATTTCCGTCGTGCTGCGAACCTCTTTGGCAACCGCGAAGGTGCGCTGGAACATCTGATGCAAATACGTGCCGAGTCCGCCGGCCGCATCGGCCTGGCGCACCGCATCTTTCATCTGTCCGAGGATTTGCGGTTCGCCCAGCACCATTGAATCCAGTCCGGATGCGACGCGAAAGGCGTGGCGAACGGCGCCATCTTGGGGAAGAGCGTACAGATAAGGGCGCAGTTCGGCGTAAGGCAATTTATGATAATCAGCGAGGAACCGTGCGGTCGAATCGATTGCTGCGTCAACCCCGGTTTGGGCGTGGCTCGCAGCATACAGTTCTGTGCGATTGCAGGTGGACAGAATTGCAGCCTCGTCGGTATTGCCGACAATGGAGGACCGCCCGAACCATGCTCGCGCCGCTGCCACCGCCTGACCCAGCTGGTCGGAAGGAAAAGCCACCTTCTCACGAAGTGATACAGGTGCGGTGGTGTGGTTAATGCCAACAGCGAGGAGTTGCATTTCGGGCACGAATTTTCCGAATGAAGAACGCCGTCTATTATAGCGTGTTGCTATGCAGAATAAGGGACGTCAAAAGAGGCGAACCTATTGCACGGCTTCGACAACGTGTACCGGAAAAATCGATCAGCGGAGATTTAACGCTGGTGCAGGCTTAACGCACCGAGATTTGCTCCAACCGGTAGCCATAGCTATACACCGGTGCCAGCTTAAATCCGTGCTCGGGCCGCAACTGCAATTTGCTGCGCACGCGCGACACATGCGTGTCCATGGTGCGCGATGGTATTTCGACATTGCGTGCCCATACTGCTTCAAGGATGTACGCGCGTGAAAGCGGTCGGCCGATATTACGGAAAAACAGCAATGCCAGGTCAAATTCCTTCTGTGTGAGTTCAACCGCTTTACCGCTCATTGTCAGGCGGCCGGTACGCGCCTCGAAAATGTAATCACCGAACTGTATTTGTTCGACCGCATTCTGCGTTGGATAGGCGCGACGTAACAGTGCCTGTACGCGCGCCACCAATTCTCCTCG
This sequence comes from Oxalobacteraceae bacterium, assembly GCA_036675035.1. Lineage (GTDB taxonomy): Bacteria > Pseudomonadota > Gammaproteobacteria > Burkholderiales > Burkholderiaceae_D > MESE01. The sequence continues at coordinate 17,283 of JAKFFO010000226.1, read as the reverse complement.
CCGGATTGGCTTGATCATGTAATCGTCGGCGCCGGCTGCCAGCCCGGCAACGATATCGTCTTCGCTGGACTGGCTGGTCATGAATAGCACGGGCAGATTTGCCGGCAACCGCTCTCTGGCCCATCCGATAACTTCGGCGCCGCCGAGATTAGGTACCTGCCAATGGATGATCAGCATGTCGTAGCTATCCCTGCGCAATTGATTGAGCATTTCCTTGCCGCTATCGAAAGCGTGGCACGCATGCCCGGCAGACGTCAGAACCTGGCATACCAAGTCGGACTGACTCCGGTCGTCATCGAGCACTGCAATTCTCATAGGCTGAATACCAAATTACTGCGTTATTTAATTTTTGCTATTAATCTACCAAGGAATGCCCATAAAGATGCAAAGCAAATTGCTGTGTGACAATATTTTACAAATACAGGAGCATAAAGAACTGTTTTGTTAAAGCAAAGGCAACGTTTCAATATTTCGACCGCGGACGCAACAATCTACTACTTTCCCGGCATTTACTTGCGTGGCAACGCTCAACGACGTTTGTTTGGACGGCGGTATCCAATATCGGCGAGTACATAAAAAGGATAAAAAAAAGCGTTATCTTTATCCCTCAGCTTCTATGGCATCGAAAGGAAAAAAATGATTCTTGAACTCGCAGATATTCGTATCGAAACAGGTCGACAACCGGAATTTGATGCCGCGATTGTTCGTGGCGTGGAGCAGGTCATCTCCAGGGCAAAGGGATTTCGCGGCTACCAGGTACATAAGGGCATCGAGTCGCCCGAGCGATATGTGCTGATGATTTTCTGGGAAACTCTCGAAAACCATACCATCGATTTTCGCGAATCCGCCGCGTTTCTCGAATGGCGGAAAATCGTCGGATCCTATTTCACAATGCCGCCGACAGTCGAGCATTTCACCTTACTCGCCAAATCGTAACCGAATGATCGGCAGGCGCATTCGCACATAAAAACCGAAGATCAATGCGAGCGTGGTTTCCGGTTCGCATCAATCCAAGAGGCTGCGTCGGTCTATCCTGCCTATCCGCTGCCAGCGACTTAGGAAGGGCCCTCCGTTGCCTGTATGTGCCTGCTTTCTTCATTTGTATCCAAGGCGGACCTAAGCTGACAGGCGCTAATCCGGTGCTGCACCTTCGTTGACACGTCCGGCGACCCAGCGGCCTCCAGTCGCGGTGGTGTTGCCTGGTTATCACGCAAATTCATTCCAATTGATCAAGCACGAACCCGTTCGCTGGGCGCCGATGCGCTTTCTCTATATTTTTCATGGTTTGCACCAAGGGAAATCCCGTGGCTCACTTCTCACAACCGAACATCACTCTTGATTTCATTGAACATCGGTGTAATATACCATCCATATGGATGGTATATGGATGTTAAAACATTCCATTACGTTAAAAGGATAATCATGAACGGGCAGGAAACCAGAGCAAAAATTGGCGACAGCGAAAAAATCACAATCAACCTGGGGCCGGTAGATTTGGGACAGATCGATTTGCTGGTCCAGGAAGGGTTTTATTCGAACCGAACCGATTTGATTCGCACGGCAATACGCAACCAGTTGACTATCCATGCCGACGTCATTCGACAGACAGTGACGCGAAAAAGTCTGGTACTCGGACTACAGCATTTCTCTCGGGAGGATCTGGAGGCCGTACGGCAAGCGGGGCAGACGTTGCAGATCCAGGTGCTCGGACTGGCCAGCATCAGTGCCGATGTCACGGCCGAACTGGCACAGGCGGCGATTGAATCCATTACCGTCTTCGGAGCGCTGCATGCAAGTCCCAGCATCAAGGCTGCGTTGGCCGGTCGAATCCGGTAACAAATTTTTAGAAAGAATCCAATGAAACTGAATGAAGATTTCCTCACCAGGATGCATAAAGCAACGCAATTGCTGCAGACCGCCGGCCCGACAGCGGCGACCGCTGCGATACAGCGTGTGCTGCAAGATGCAAAGATCGGCGTTGTCGATGAACAGGCTTTTTCTGGCGAATTCGTAGATATCAATCCTCGTCCTGCCAAGGCCGGCGACAAACGCGAAGCCGCATCCCGCACATTTGTGGAGGGAGCGCTTAACCCACTTGGTATTGACTGGAAGAACGCGCTGACCGGGCAGTTGATCGGCGATGTTGGCAAACAAGCTGCATCGAACACGGATCTCGAAGGCAAATTTCTCGCTGCATCCTGCACCACTCATGCCGGAACGCGTGCATACAAGCTTTATATACCCAGCAGTTATCACGGTGCTCCTTTGCCGATGATTGTCATGCTGCATGGCTGCAAGCAGAATCCCGACGACTTTGCCGCAGGAACCGGCATGAATCAAATAGCCGAACAGAATAATTGTTTCATCGTTTATCCTGCGCAAGCCCATTCTGCCAATGGTTCGAATTGCTGGAACTGGTTCAAGACGTCAGATCAGCAACGCGATGGCGGAGAGCCATCGATTATTGCCGCCATTACACGCAAGGTGATGGCGGAATACCAAGTCGACTCCGATCGCGTATATGTCGCTGGCCTTTCAGCCGGTGGCGCTATGGCAGCCATTCTTGCAGCTGCCTATCCCGAGCTGTACGCGGCTGTCGGAATCCATTCCGGACTGCCGGTCGGTTCCGCGCACGACGTGACATCGGCGTTCAGCGTCATGAGAGAAGGTGGCAAGACTCCAAAAGCCTTCGCGTCTCGGCAAGCAATTCCGGCGATTGTGTTCCATGGAGATCACGACCGCACCGTTCATCCGGCCAATGGGCGCTGCGTATTGGATCAATGCATGCGCGTCGTCCCTGAGACGAGCATCGACCGTGCAAGCAGTCATGAAACGCGCATCGTGAAAGGCCAGGCGCCCAACGGCCGAACGTTCACAAGAGAAATCCACCATGGTGCCGACGGCGCACCCATTGCCGAGCATTGGACCGTCCATGGTGCGGGACATGCATGGTCGGGTGGCACCAACGCCGGCTCCTATACCGATCCAAAGGGGCCGGGTGCATCACGGGAAATGGTCCGCTTTTTCTATGCGCATCGGCGGCGTAGATAAACGTTTTAAGGGACGCAATGGAAATTGAACTGCCGTGCGACTGGCCGGTAACGCTGCGCAATGAGCCGGTGCAGCATTTCCTGAATCGCAAGCGTCCGGGCGATTCATGCGAAAACGAATAAAAAAGGGCTTACAACGAGAACGCTGTAAGCCCTTGATTTTCTTGGTGGCCCGGGGCGGAATCGAACCACCGACACAAGGATTTTCAATCCTCTGCTCTACCGACTGAGCTACCAGGCCAAGGCGCGCAAGTATAGCAAAACATTTGAATTCTGCAAAGCACACGCTGAATTCCCTTGGACCACTACCGCTATAATGGGCGCATCGAATTTTACTGGTGCGCTTCCTCGCAATTTTTATTTGATGAATTTACAAAGTGATGTCTGTGTCGTCGGCAACGGTGTGATCGGCAAAGCCGCCGCACTGGGTTTGGCGCAATCGGGGCTGAGCGTCACATTGCTCGCGCCGTCGCTTGCCGCCCAGACGCCACCTTTGCAGGACGCCAGTCCTTGGGATTCAAGAGTGTACGCGCTCAATCAGACCGCCCGCGCCTTGCTGTCCTCGCTCAAGGTATGGGGCGCGTTGGACCCGATGCGCATTGCCGCAGTCGACGCAATGGTAGTCCGAGGCGATGGCGAGCGACATGCCGGAAATCTGGCCTTTGATGCTTATAGTGCACGAGTCGATGCATTGGCCTGGATTGTGGAAGACAGCAATCTCAATCAGGCGCTGGACGCGGCACTGAAATTCACTCCAGGAGTGAAGTCCGTTACGGGGCGGGCGACTTGCCTAAGCGCCGATGCCAAGCGAGCATCGGTCCGGCTTGAAAATGGCGACACGCTTGACGCGGCACTGATAGTCGGCGCCGATGGGGGGCACTCCTGGGTGCGAGGCCAGTGTGACATCGGTCTTGACTATCGGTCTTACGGGCAGCGCGCAATCGTTACAAATTTTTCCTGCGAAAAACCGCATCACGGCGTCGCCTATCAATGGTTCACGTCGGTAGACGGCATTGTCGCGTTACTTCCGTTGCCCGGCCAACGCGTTTCGCTGGTTTGGTCCGCGCCTGAGCACCTGGCGGAGATCTTATTGCATGAATCACCGGATCAGTTGGCGCAACGGGTATCACTGCTTCCCGATCTGCGGTTGGGGCAATTGCATCCGCTTAAACCGGAAGCAGTGAAGGCGTTCCCGCTTGCACTGATTCGCCCTCACGAGATCATCGCGCCGAGAGTGGCATTGGTGGGCGATGCTGCCCATGTGGTTCATCCGTTGGCAGGACATGGCATGAATCTCGGGTTTTCCGATGTTGCCGGCCTGCTAAAAGCCATCGTTAAAAGGGGGCCGCAACAAGATTTCGGTGACCTGCGTCTGCTTTCCCAGTATGCGCGTGCGCGTCGCGAGGAAATACTGTTAATGCAAATGACAACCGACGGTCTGGAGCGCTTATTCGCGTCAGATTTTGAGCCGTTGAGGTTTATGCGTAATATGGGATTGAACCTGATCAACAAAATGCCTGTCATAAAGAGGCGCTTAATGTCACATGCGCTTGGCAGAATACTGTAATTCAACAAGGGTACGGTGCAATCAAACATGAAATTATTCAAGGTCGCTGCAGTCGCACTGCTGAGTTCTTTGACGGCAGCAACGTGGGCGGAAACTGCTGAAGAAGCAAAAGTAAAAAAACTGATCGAACCGCGCATTGGCGAAGGGGCAAAAGTACACTCGGTGACCAAGACGCCGTATTCAGGCTTGTTCGAAGTCCGAGTCGGTACTGACATCCTGTATACCGACGCGAATGCGAAGTATCTTTTCGTCGGTCGTGTACTCGACACGCAGACTTATCAAGACTACACAAAAGCGCGTATCGACGAGATCAGCAAGGTCAAATTCTCCGATTTCCCGCTGGCGTCTGCGCTAAAGACCGTCAAAGGGAACGGCAAGCGCGTCATTGCAGTTTTCGAAGACCCGAATTGCGGTTATTGCAAGCGCTTTCGCCATACGTTGGACGAAATCGACAACATTACGATTTACACATTCATGTACAACATCCTGTCAGAAGATTCGGATGTCAAGTCCAGGAATGTATGGTGTTCCGCCGATCGCGCCAAGGCCTGGGATGACTGGATGCTGAAGGGAAAAGCTGCGCCCGCGGCACCGGAATCCTGCGTCACTCCGAACGAAAAAGTATTCGAGCTGGGGAGAAAGCTCAAAGTAACCGGAACGCCAACCATATTCTTCACTGACGGTACTCGTATCCCGGGCGCGATAGATGCCAAGGGGCTTGAAGCGAAACTGGCCTCCATTAAGTAGGGGCAGTATCTTTAAGGCAGCGCATTGTCCGATACGGGATGCGCTGTTTCGTTCACTGTTCGGTATGCACCAGCGCTTTATTGTTCATCTGTATCAACAGCGCTCTTAGCCTTGGCACTTTATAATCGGGTCTCTACCTGTGGAGGCGCCGACTATGTTTGCTGCGATTTTTCTCAACAAGAACGATGACGGCACAACCGCCGCCACTCTGACTCAACTCGACGATGCGCAATTGCCGACCGACGGCGATGTGACAGTAGCGATCGAGTACTCGACGATCAATTACAAGGATGGACTTGCGATTACAGGAAAATCTCCGGTAGTACGCAAATGGCCGATGGTGCCCGGCATTGATGGCGCAGGTGAAGTCATTGCGTCCGCCAATCCAGATTGGAAGGTCGGTGACCGGTTCATTCTCAACGGCTGGGGTGTTGGAGAAACGCATATGGGATGCCTGGCGCAACGTGCCCGACTCAAGGGCGAATGGCTCATCCCGCTGCCGGAAGCAATGAGCACCAAAACCGCAATGTCGATCGGCACTGCCGGTTATACGGCGATGCTTTGCGCAACGGCGCTGCAGGAACAAGGTGTAAGTAAGGGCGGTGGCGATATCCTGGTTACCGGCGCGTCGGGTGGGGTCGGTAGCATCGCAATTGCAATCCTGTCCGGCTGGGGTTATCGGGTCGTGGCATCGACCGGCCGATTATCCGAAACCGATTATCTGAAAACGCTTGGTGCCGTGGAAGTAATCGATCGAAATGAGCTATCGGTTCCCGGCAGGCCGCTGCAAAAGGAACGCTGGGCCGGGGTCGTCGATTCGGTAGGGTCGCACACCTTGGCCAATGCAGTAGCACAAACCAGGTACGGCGGTACGGTCGCCGCCTGCGGCCTGGCGCAGGGGTTGGATTTCCCCGCATCGGTTGCGCCGTTCATTTTGCGCGGTGTCAGATTGATTGGGATCGACAGCGTCATGGCGCCAAAGGCAAAGCGTATCGCTGCATGGAATCGGCTTGCCAAGGATCTCGATGCGGACAAGCTGGCAATGATAACGACCGAAATTACTCTGGCTGAGGCATTGAGCAAAGCACCCGATATTCTCGCCGGAAAAGTACGCGGTCGCCTGGTTGTCAATGTAAGGACTTAGGATGAAAGACAAGAACGCAATTCGCTACAGCATTGTCCCGCAGGACACGGCTGCACATCTTTTTGAGATTGTGCTGACTGTCGACTTCCCGAATCCGGATGGACAGGTATTCACCTTGCCAGCATGGATTCCGGGCAGTTACATGATCCGCGAATTTTCACGAAACATCGTGCGGGTCCACGCCGAATCGAACGGAAAAAAAATCGCTGTCAAGAAACTGGATAAGCATACGTGGCAAGCTGCGCGATGCGATGGGGCGCTGATTCTGCGCTATGACGTCTATGCATGGGATTTATCGGTGCGCGCAGCGCACCTGGACCAGACGCACGGATTCTTCAACGGAACCAGCGTTTTTCTGCGGGCACTTGGACATGAGGGCAGTCCGCATCTGGTTGATATCCGCCGACCGGATGGAGATATTTATAAAACTTGGCGTGTCGCTACTTCAATGACTGAATTGAAGGCCAAACGCCATGGATTTGGTACTTATATCGCTGACGATTACGATGAACTGATCGACCATCCGGTTGAAATGGGAAATTTTGCGCTGGCGCGTTTCGACGCGTATGGCGTACCACATGACGTTGTCATCACCGGCCAGGTGCCCAATCTCGACATGGTGCGATTGACTGCAGACCTGAAGAAAATATGCGAATCGCAAATCGCTTTTTTTGAGCCGAGAACAAAGCGTGCGCCGATGCAGCGCTATGTATTCATGACATTGGCAGTAGGCGATGGTTACGGAGGCCTGGAGCATCGCGCATCGACGGCGCTGATTTGCGCGCGCGCTGATTTGCCGGTAAAAGGGCAGCCGGAAATGACCGATGGTTATCGCACGTTCCTCGGACTCTGCAGCCATGAATATTTTCATACCTGGAATGTAAAGCGCATCAAACCTGCAGTATTTGCACCGTACGAGCTGCAATCTGAAAATTACACGTCATTGTTGTGGTTGTTCGAGGGCTTCACCAGTTATTACGATGATCTGATGCTGGTGCGCAGCGGCGTGATCGACCCGGACGCTTATCTAAAGTTGGTGGCAAAAACCGTCAACGGCGTGCTGCGCGGCAGTGGGCGCCAAAAACAAAGTCTCGCCGAATCCAGCTTCGACGCCTGGGTCAAATACTATCGTCAGGATGAAAATGCGCCGAACGCCATTGTCAGTTATTACACCAAGGGCTCGTTGATTGCGCTCGCGCTCGATCTTGTGATTCGAGCCGAATCCAACGGGAAGAAGTCGCTTGATGACGTGATGCGCACATTGTGGCAGCGCTACGGGCGCGATTTTTATTCGCCGGGGCGTTCAAGCGGCCGTGGAGTAACCGAATCAGAAGTGGAAGAAATATTCGATTCAGTCAGCGATCTGAAACTGAAATCATTCTTCGAACGCTACATTCGCGGCACCACCGATTTGCCGCTCGCCAAGCTGTTGGCGCCATTCGGCATCACCTTCGAAGATACTCGCAAGGATGCCAAGCCCAGCCTGGGGGTCCGTACCACACGCGACGGCAATGATTGCAAGCTGGCGAATGTGTATGCCGCGGAACCGGCGCATCGTGCCGGTCTATCGGCGGGCGATGTGCTGATTGCAGTAAACGGATTGCGCGTTACAGCGGCCACTCTCGATACCTTGCTGGCACGCTATCGTGAAGGTGATCGCATCACGCTGCATGCTTTTCGGCGCGACGAATTGATGAGTTTCGTTGTTACCCTGAAAACCGATGCGGCACCGAAAGTGACATTGACGCTGCAATCGAAGCCGGTTGCCGCAGTGCGGATGCGCACTGCCTGGTTAAAAAAGTAATCGACTGCGGTAATCAATTGCAGTAACCGCCTCTCACGGCTGTGATTCAGTTGAAAAGGCGCTGCAATTCTGTGCCGGGATCAGTGGCACGCATGAAAGCTTCGCCTACCAGAAAGGCATGAACATCGGCATCGCGCATGCGCTTCACGTCATCCGGCGTCAGAATTCCTGATTCGGTGACGACCAGTTTTTCCGGTGGGATACGTGGCAGCAGGTCCAGCGTGGTTTGCAGCGATGTTTCAAATGTTCGCAGATTCCGGTTATTGATGCCGAGCATAGCGGTCTTCAACCGCAATGCAGCTGTCAATTCGTCGGCGTCATGTACCTCCACCAACACGCCCATACCGAGTTCATGCGCACATGCTTCCAGCTCTGCCATCAATCCAAGGTCGAGCGCCGATACGATCAGCAAAATGCAATCCGCTCCCCACGACCGTGCCTGATAGACCTGGTACAGGTCAATCATGAAATCTTTGCGCAGCACCGGGAGCGGACAGGCCGCCCTTGCTTGCTTCAGGTATTCCGGTGCCCCCTGGAAGAATTGCACATCCGTCAGCACCGATAAACAAGCAGCGCCACTTTTCGCATAACTGACCGCGATCTCCGACGGATGAAAATCTGCGCGCAACACGCCTTTGGAAGGAGACGCTTTTTTAACTTCGGCAATCACACCCGCATGGCCTGCCGCAATTTTTGTGCGAAGGCTTGCTTCAAAGCTCCGCAGTCCTTTTCGAGCTTCGCTGTCGGCTTCCACTTCGCGCCGCAGGCTGTTCAAATCCCGCTGCTTTTTTGCAGCAGCGATTTCTTCCGCCTTGACTGCGATAATTCTATTCAGAACATCAGACATGATTTGTGCTGCCCAGTTTTTGTGTGACTTGCACGAATTGATCCAGCTTCGCACGCGCTGCTCCGGATGCAATCGCTTCATTCGCTTTTACAAGACCCTCGCCGATGGTCGAGGCCAAGCCCGCTGCATACAGGGCGGTTCCTGCATTCAACAGCACGATGTCGCGCACCGGGCCGGGTGAATTGTCCAGTGCCTCAAAAATCTTCTGCTTCGACTCCTGAGCATTGGCGACCTTCAGATTGCGGCTTGAGACCATCTGCAATCCGAAGTCTTCCGGGTGGATCTCATACTCACGGATTTCTCCGTTAACCAATTCCCCGACCATTGTGGCCGCACCGAGCGTTACCTCGTCCATGTTGTCACGGCCCCACACGACGATCGCATGCCGGGCGCCCAAACGTTGCAGCACCCGCACCTGAATGCCGACCAGGTCGGGATGAAACACGCCCATCAGGATATTCGGTGCGCCGGCCGGATTGGTCAATGGGCCAAGGATGTTGAAGATCGTGCGTATGCCCAGCTCTTTACGCACCGGCGCCGCGTGCTTCATTGCGCCATGATGATTCGGTGCAAACATGAATCCGATTCCGGTTTGCGCAATCGATTCCGCAATCTGCTCCGGTTTCAAGTTGATATTGGCGCCGAGTGCTTCAAGGACGTCCGCGCTTCCGGAGGATGAGGAAACGCTGCGACCGCCGTGCTTGGCCACGCGCCCGCCGGCTGCCGCAACGACAAACATGGTCGCGGTCGATATATTGAAGGTGTGGGCGCCATCGCCGCCGGTGCCGACGATATCGAGCAGATTGCTGGTGTCAACCGTCGGGACTTTCGTGGCGAACTCGCGCATTACCTGCGCTGCGGCGGCAATTTCACCGATGGATTCCTTCTTGACCCGCAATCCCATGGTCAAAGCCGCAATCATCACCGGCGACATTTCGCCGCTCATGATTTTGCGGAACAACGACAGCATCTCGTCGTGGAAAATCTCCCGATGGTCGATACAACGCAAGAGCGCTTCTTGTTCGGTTATCGGCATGGCGTTTTCTCCGGGTTCCAGTTTTGGCGTCAAAGTGAGTATCAGTCAGCGAGGAAATTCTTCAGCAGTGCGTGCCCATGCTCGGACAGGATCGACTCAGGATGAAACTGCACACCCTGCACATCGAATTCCTTGTGCCTTACACCCATGATCTCGCCGTCTTCTGTCCAGGCAGTCACTTCAAGGCAATCCGGCAGCGACGCGCGTTCGATCGCCAGTGAGTGATAGCGAATGACGGTGTACGGGTTCGGCAATTCGCTGAATACGCCAGTTCCGGTGTGTTCGATCACCGAGGTTTTGCCATGCATGACTTGCTGGGCGCGGATCACCTTTCCGCCGAAGGCGGCGCCAATGCTCTGATGGCCGAGGCAGACGCCCAGAATCGGCACACTGCCGGCGAAGCGCTGCAGCAGCGGTACCGACACGCCGGCTTCATGCGGGGTGCAGGGGCCGGGCGAGATACAGATGCGATCCGGCTGCATTGCGGCAATGTCGTCCAGCGCAATTTCATCGTTGCGGAAAGTGCGCACGTCTTCACCCAGTTCGCCGAAATACTGGACCAGATTGTAGGTGAACGAATCGTAGTTATCGATCATTAATAACATGTCAGATCTCCCCGTCCAAGCCGTCCTGGACTTGCTCCGCTGCGCGCAAAACTGCCCGCGCCTTGTTCTCGGTTTCCTGCCATTCCATTTCGGGTGCCGAATCGGCAACGATCCCGGCTGCCGCCTGTACGTACAGCATGCCATCCTTGATGACCCCGGTCCGAATTGCAATCGCAAGATCCATTTCGCCGCCGAACGACAAATAACCGCATGCGCCGCCATAGATTCCGCGTTTGGTCAGCTCCAGCTCATCGATGATCTCCATCGCACGCACTTTTGGCGCCCCGGAGAGTGTCCCGGCCGGGAAGGTTGCTTTGAGTACATCCAAGTTCGAAAGATTCGGCTTGAGTGTACCTTCGACGTTCGACACGATATGCTGCACATGTGAATATTTTTCGATAACGAACTTGTCGGTAACCTGGACACTGCCGGTTTCGGCAATGCGGCCAATGTCGTTGCGTGCCAGATCGATCAGCATCACGTGCTCGGCAATTTCTTTTGGATCGGCCAGCAATTCCGTCGCGAGTTCGTCGTCACGTTTCGGTGTTGATCCGCGGGGCCTGGTACCGGCCAGCGGGCGTATCGTTACTTTTTTCTTGTCGTCACCGATGCTCTCATTGCGCACCAGGATTTCTGGCGATGCGCCGACGATTTGCATGTCGCCAAAATTGTAGAAGTACATATAGGGCGACGGATTCAGAGAACGCAATGCGCGATAGAGCGAAAGCGGTGAATCGACATAGGGCTTCTTGATTCGCTGGCCGATTTGTACCTGCATCAAATCCCCAGCCATGATGTATTCCTTGGCTTTGGCTACTGCCCTCAGATAATCGTCCTTGGCAAAATCGCGGATCGTATCGGTACGTACCGATGCAGATGTCACTGGTGCGTCGACTGCGCGGCGCAGCATGGCACGCAAGTCCTTGAGACGCTGGCGGCCTTTCGAATAGGCTTCCGGCTGGGTCGGGTCTGCATAGACAATCAAATAAAGCTTGCCCGACAGATTATCGATGACAGCCAATTCTTCGGTAACCAGCAGTTGAATCTCCGGCAAGCCCAGATCATCTTTCGGCGCTGTATGTGCCAAACGCTTTTCAATATGACGTACCGTGTCATAGCTGAAATAGCCGGCAAGTCCGCCGCAAAATCGTGGCATGCCAGGGCGTAACGCAACCTTGTAGCGTGCCTGGAATTGCGCTATGAAATCGAGTGGATTGCTTTCGATAGTTTCTGCCACAACGCCGTTCTTAATGACTTCGATCTTGGTTCCAAAACTGCGCATCAACGTCGAGGCAGGCAAACCGATAAACGAATAACGGCCGAAGCGCTCGCCACCCACTACCGATTCGAGCAGAAAGGTGTTCCTGCCCGCATTTTGGGTTTGCGCCAGTTTCAGATAGAGGGTCAGCGGGGTTTCAAGATCGGCGAAAGCCTCTGCGATCAGTGGAATGCGGTTATAGCCTTGCGTGGCCAGCGATTTGAATTCGAGTTCAGTCATGTTTCTCTCCGGACCGCTATTGTAGAGTGTGCGGTGGGTCAGTCTAAAAACGTAGCCAAGCGCGCAAGCGCTCAGCGGCTAATCGGGTGATTACTCAGCCCAGGATTGCCAGCGTCGCCATAGCCAGGCCTCAAGGGCGCCGAGCGTTGGGGCGTTACGTTTTTTGTCGAGAAACATAAGGTGCATTTAAGCTGAAATGAGATGCGCTGCATCGAGCAGCGTTGGAACTATACCATCGGAATCGATTTCTTGTATAGATTGCCCATGGTTATAACCGTACGGAACCGTTAATACCGGGCAGCCGGCTGCTCGCGCTGCTTGCGCATCGTTGGATGAGTCGCCGATCGCGACCACCCGTGCGGGCGGCAATCCGAAGTCTTCGCACACTTTTAACAGTGGATAGGGATCAGGTTTTTTTCTCGGTAGCGAATCGCCGCCATAAACCAGTTCAAAGTACCCATGCAAGCCGACTTTTTCCAGCAGAGGCACTGCGAATGCGATGGGTTTGTTCGTTACGCAGGCAAGGCGCAGCCCTTTCGATTGCAATTCGTCCAGGCCTTTTCTCACACCTGGATAAACGGTCGCATGAATGCCATTGATTTCCGAGTAGTGCCGCAGATAGGAATTCATTGCTTGATCAAAATGCCGGTCCACTTCATCAGGTTCCATGTCTGTGGCAAGTACGCGCAGTATCAAATTCTCGGTTCCCTTTCCGACATAATTGGTCACCGTATGGATAGTAAGCGGCGCGAGCTTGAACTCTTCGCGCATGCGGTTTATTGCGACCTTGAAGTCTGGAGCGGTATCCAGCATCGTGCCGTCCAGGTCGAGGATGGCGGCGCCGATATTTGACAGCATTAATCGCTCAGGAGCGTTCATGCTTTTGCCAATTCGCCGCGCATTGCATCGATCACTGTCTTGTAGTCCGGCTTGCCGAAAATGGCCGAACCGGCCACAAAGGTGTCGGCACCCGCTTGCGCGACTTGCGCAATATTTTCAACTTTGACGCCACCGTCGACTTCCAGCATGATGTTGCAATCCGATTGATCGATCAGCTTGCGGACGGCCGCAATTTTCTTCAAGGCCTCCGGAAGAAACGACTGTCCCCCGAAGCCTGGATTGACCGACATGATCAGGATAAGGTCGAGCTTGTCCATTACATGTTCCAGATAATGCAAAGGCGTCGCGGGATTGAATACCAACCCGGCTTTGCAGCCGTTATCACGGATCAGTTGCAATGTGCGATCGATATGCTCCGACGCTTCAGGATGGAAACTGATGATGTTGGCACCTGCCTTGGCAAAGTCAGGCACGATGCGGTCCACTGGCTTGACCATCAGATGGACATCGATCGGCACCTGTACGTGCGGCCGGATCGCTTCGCAAACCAGCGGCCCAATTGTCAGATTGGGAACATAATGATTGTCCATCACATCGAAATGGATTATGTCGGCTCCGGCAGCCACGACATTGCGCACTTCGTCACCCAATCGGGCGAAATCGGCGGATAAGATGCTGGGGGCGATGCGGTAAGTTGGCATGTTAGTCATTTTTAAAAAGTTTCACTATTTTACCGTGCCATTCATAGGTTAAGTCTTGCGTCTCTGCGCGAATTCGGGTGGAATCAGCCACTTGCCGCACACCATGCCAAACGCCTTTGGTTAAAATAAGATTTAAAGGGAATTTAATGGCAGCTTACGAATTGACTGTGCTTGTCAAAACTCAGTATTTGGAGAATCAGTCGGATCCTGATCGTTCGAATTATGTATTTGCTTATGCAGTTACTATTAAAAATACGGGCCAAGTCGCTGCGCAGCTGATCTCGCGTCATTGGATCATTGTTGATGCCAACAATCAAACGCAGGAAGTACGCGGATTAGGTGTCGTGGGCCACCAGCCATTATTGCAGCCGGGCGAACAGTTTGAATACACCAGCGGCACGTCGCTTACTACCTCCCAAGGATCTATGCATGGCAAGTATTTTTGTGTCGCCGAAGATGGCGAACAATTCGAAGTAATGATTCCGGAATTCGTTTTGTCGTTGCCGCGTACCCTTCATTAATCCACGCGGCGCTTTTTTATCACACGTCATCAGAGTCTGATGAATCTTTAGTCTGTGAATGGTTCGATTTCTTGTTCGGAAACATCGTCCACCAAACGATAAATATCAGCAAGAATAAAGCCACACCAGCTTCCAAAAATAATAGCCACATACAATTCATCCCAAATGTTATCTGCTCACATTAGTTTACTCGCATCCGTTCTATTCGTTGCTTCGGCTATTTTTGGCTGCTCGACAGCGCCTGAGAAAAAAACGGAACTGCCTGTTCCATCCCCATCCGCTTCGGACAGGGTGCTCGCGACAACGCCACCGGTATCAATTTTCAATGATGGCGAAGTATTGAGGCCAACGAATTATGCGACGGTCCCTGGTTGGGATAAAGACAATCTGAGCGAGGCATGGCCTGCGTTTCTGGCTTCTTGTGAAGTTCTGGTGAAGAAAACGGAATGGGCGAAACCTTGCACTACCGCGCGCAGCGTAAATGGAATGGATAGCGCGGCGATACGAACCTTCTTTGAAGTGTTTTTTACCCCGCACCAGGTACTGAATGCGGATGGTTCGGACAGCGGCCTGGTCACTGGATACTATGAACCACTGTTGCGCGGAGCGCGGAAGCGAGGCGGTGTTTTTCAAACGCCATTGCATAGCGTTCCCGAAGATATGCTGACAATTGAGCTTGCGAGCCTTTATCCCGATTTAAAGACAATGCGCCTGCGCGGCAGGTTGGAAGGGAACAAAATTTTGCCGTATTTCTCTCGGGCTGAACTGATGCAGCGGAATTCCTTGGCAGGAAAGGAAATATTGTGGGTGGACGATCCGATTGAAGCTTTTTTCTTGCAGATTCAAGGCTCCGGTCGCGTCTATCTGGTAGATACGAACGAGACCGTTCGTCTTGCCTATGCAAATCAAAATGGTCATCCTTACAAATCGATTGGTCGTTATTTGGTCGACAAAGGAGAAATGACACTTGATCAGGCTTCGGCACAAAGTATCAAGGCGTGGTACGCGGCGAATCCGGCACGCAGGGAGGAATTATTAAATGCAAATCCGAGCTATGTATTCTTTCACGAAGAAAAGCTGACTGATCCAAAAAAAGGTCCCAAAGGTTCACTCGGCGTGCCGTTAACGCCGCAACGCTCAATTGCAGTCGATACGCAATTCATTCCGCTTGGCGTCCCGGTATTTCTGGAGACAACGAAGCCCAATAGCGACTCGGCTTTGCAGCGCCTGATGCTGGCACAAGATACCGGGGGGGCGATAAAAAATGCCGTGCGCGCAGATTATTTCTGGGGTTTCGGCAAGCAGGCAGGGGAACAGGCAGGAAAGATGAAGCAACGAGGGCGAATGTGGGTGCTGTTGCCAAAGGCAACGTAGTAGTAGCCAGGACGACAAAAGAATTGGGCGTTTAAGAGTCTGTCGAAATGCGCTTGGTATTGAGCCACCTATTCCCTATCTGACTGCGCTTCTGAATCGAGTTCGTGTATGCGATGCGGAATATGGAGGCGCTATCAACATTAAGTGCGGTCATTATGCGTAAATGTACTGCATGCGAGGCAAAAATATCGTGGTCACTATTCCTCAAGGAGGCTTGAATGGATTATAAAAATATTATTGTAGAAACTCTTGGCAAGACTGGGCTAATTCGGTTGAATCGTCCGAAGGCGCTGAACGCCCTTAACGATCAATTAATGGATGAGTTGGGTGCGGCATTGCTGCGATTCGACGAAGATCCAAATATCGGATGCATGATTATTACCGGAAGCGAAAAAGCGTTCGCAGCCGGTGCGGATATCGCTGCGATGGCCGAATACAGTTATATGGATGCTTATAAAGGCAATTACATTAGCCGAAATTGGGAGCAGATTCTACGTATTCGCAAACCGGTCATTGCCGCAGTGGCCGGCTATGCTTTGGGAGGCGGATGTGAGCTGGCTATGATGTGTGACTTCATTATTGCGGCCGATAACGCTAAATTTGGACAGCCCGAAATCAAATTGGGAACCATGCCCGGCGCCGGTGGTACGCAACGGCTTCCGCGCGCAATTTCAAAGGCAAAGGCGATGGATATGTGTCTCACCGCCCGCATGATGGATGCAGTCGAGGCGGAGCGTGCTGGATTGGTTTCGCGTATTGTTCCTGCCGACAAGCTCATGGAAGAAGCGCTTGCTGCTGCCGGAACTATTTCATCTATGTCTTTGCCTATAGCGATGATGGTAAAAGAGTCGGTAAATCGCGCATATGAATCCATGCTGACGGATGGAGTCCAATATGAGCGAAGATTGTTTCATGCCACCTTTGCAACTGAAGATCAAAAGGAGGGAATGAAGGCTTTTATAGAGAAACGCTTGCCAAGCTTTAGAAACCTTTGATATAGTGCGCGTCCCGTTGCAGAACGGGCGTCGTAAAAGCGTTCAGTAGTGCACCGAATTAAAAAGTAAGTGCGCAAAAATGCGATGGATGCAAGAAAAGATTTAAAGCTCAATCGAAACAAAAAGATTGACGTGAAGTAGAAGATGCCGCATAATCTCATCTCTCTGCTGCTGACAAACAAAACGATTTGTTGGAAGAGTGAAGCGCGATAAAAAGCGCGGAGCGAAGCGGAAACGAGTTCTTTAAAAATTAACAGCCGATAAGTGTGGGCGCTTGATGGAAGTGCGGCAGCAAATTCGTTTGCTGTGTAACTTAAAAAATCAAGTGTTCACAAGAAGGAAATATAGGACAGTTCGCAAGAACTGACCTGTCAGACTTTTGAGTGAGCGATAGCAGAGATGCTAGGCAGCAATGCCACAAACAGAGATTAAACTGAAGAGTTTGATCCTGGCTCAGATTGAACGCTGGCGGCATGCCTTACACATGCAAGTCGAACGGCAGCACGGGGGCAACCCTGGTGGCGAGTGGCGAACGGGTGAGTAATATATCGGAA
>JAKFFO010000036.1:0-6657 GCA_036675035.1 Oxalobacteraceae bacterium | reverse complement strand
CTTGAAAAAAATCTGCAATTTCCTTGACGGAATCGCGCTTCATCGCATGGCAGATACATAAAATTGTTCCTGAATGGTTGTCCACAATTACTGTGGTCAACTCTGTGGATAACCCGTATGGAACTTTCCTATGTACATGATCTGCAAGGGAATTCTTCCGTTGATCCATATCAAGGCATTCGTTGCCGTGTCCGGTGCCGCCTTCTCAAAAGCGGGGTCGCAAACCGCCACGCTCGACTATGCCGGCCCGAACAGCCGCATGACGGACCGAAGCAGGCAATTCGAAACTGCTGGTGGAACATGCGCCCGCCACTTCCAAACCGGCTGCTACGGTTCACCGGCCTCGATCATCGGTGCGAGCTTCCATGTCATCAAGTGAGCCGCAGTCGAAGCCGGCATCGGGCGATCCGGCCGCGCCGGTCGCATCGTCTCCATCCAATTCCCGAAACGACGAGCCGATTCGGAGCGGAACCGGTGCCGGCGCAGGTGTAATGACTGCAGTACTGATCTTGCTGACGGTCGCAACGCTGTATTTCGGCCGCGATATCTTTATTCCGTTTACGCTGGCGATCCTGTTCAGTTTTCTGCTCGCACCGCTGGTTAACTGGCTGCGCCGGATCCGTATTCCACGTGTGCCGGCCGTGATACTGGTCGTGACATTCGCTTTCGCGGTACTCGCAGGCATTTCGGTTCTGGTCGGCAGCCAGCTGGTCAATCTAGCCAACAACCTGCCCAGCTACCAGAAAACCATGCAGGAAAAAATCCGCTCGATCCGGGCCCTTGCGCCTGGCGGCGGCGCGCTGGACCGCACCACCGAGGTGGTGCAGGCACTCGGTGAGGAATTATCGAAGACCGGCGAAGGCGAGCCGTCGCAGAAAAAAAAGGCGGCGTCCAGGAACGGCAAGCGCGAGCCGCTTCCGGTCCGGATCGAAAAGGGGCCCGGCACGCCGATGGAGGTTGCGCAATCGGTGATTTCGCCGCTGGTGGGGCCGCTGGGCACGGCCGGCATCGTGATCATATTCATTATTTTCGTGCTGCTGCAGCCGAGCGATCTGCGCGACCGTTTTATCCGGCTGGCCGGCGGCGATCTGCATCGCACCACCGAAGGAATCAATGAAGCCGCAGCCCGGGTCAGCCGCTATCTGCTGATGCAGCTGGTGGTCAATGCATCCTATGGGATTCCGGTCGGAGTCGGACTCTATTTCATCGGCGTGCCGGGTGCGTTTCTTTGGGCGTTGCTGGCGACGCTGCTGCGTTTCATTCCTTACCTGGGGCCGTTCATCGCCGCGCTGTTTCCACTGGTGCTGGCGTTTGCGGTGGAGCCGGGCTGGAGCATGTTCCTGTGGACGCTTGCGCTGGTCCTGACGCTGGAACTGGTCAGTAACAACCTGATCGAGCCATGGCTATATGGATCGAGTACCGGGCTGACCCCGGTTGCGGTGATTCTATCGGCGATTTTCTGGACCCTGCTATGGGGGCCGGTCGGCCTGATCATGGCGACTCCGCTCACGGTTTGCCTGGTCGTGCTGGGCCGATATGTGCCGCAGCTTAAATTCCTCGATGTCCTGCTTGGCAGCGAACCCGTGCTGACACCGGAGGAACGGCTTTATCAGCGGCTGTTGACCGGCAATGTGGAAGAAGCGATCGAGATTGCCGAGATGGAGGTGCAACAGCAATCGCTGCTGCAGTTTTACGATAGCGTGGGCCTGGCAACCCTGCGATTGGCCGAGAGCGAACTTGACCGGAGCGCGGCGACCGAGGAGCGAAAGAAAATCTCGGACGGCATGCAGGCGGTGATAAGCGACCTGCGGGAAACTGGCGGCAAGGCGGACGGCGAATCGGATCAGGCTGCCGCAGGCCGCTGGCATGGCGGACTGGTGTTATGCATCTCCGGACGCGGGGAGCTTGACGGTGTGGCCGCGGCAATGGTCGCGCACGGACTGGAAAGCCGCGGCATCGATGTGCGCACGATTCCGGCCTCGGCGGTCAGTCTCGACCGTATCGGCAACCTCGACCTGGTCGGCGTCGAGCTGGTTTGCATTTCATATCTGAATCGGTCGCCGCAAACTTATGCGCGCTTCGTTTGCCGGCGCCTGAAGCGCCGTGCGCCGCACTTGAAAATTGTGCTGGGCGTATGGAATCTGGCGCCGGATACCGCACCGCTGGACGATTTGGCATCGTCCGTCGGCGCCGATGCAGCGGTATCCACCATCACGGACGCGGTGTCTCATACCGAAGAAATGGCGGGGCAGGCCGATATGCCGGCGATGGTGCCGCCGCCGATTCCGACGCAAGAAGAAGAGCGGCTCGATGCGCTATATAGCAGTGGTGCGCTCGATGCAAGACATCGCGAACGATTCGATCAGGTGGCGCACAAAGTGGCGGGCGCATTCGAGGTGCCGATTGCGCTTGTTTCGCTGATCGATGAACAGCGGCAGCTTTGGAAAGGCGCGTCGGGACTGCCGGATGAACAGGAAAAGAGCCGGCAGGGAGAAAGAGAAAGTTCGGTCTGCGGCCATGTGGTTGCCGGTGCTGCTCCGCTGGTGGTCGAGGACACGATGCGCGATCCGCGCTTCGCCGGAAACGCATTTCTTCGCGATCACGGCATTCGGTTCTATGCAGGTGTGCCGCTTCGGACTGCGTCGGACCAGGTGATCGGTTCGCTTTGCATCATGGATCGAAGGCCGCGCTCGCTCGGCGGCCGGGATCTGAAACTGTTGCAGGTTATTGCCGACGAGCTGATGGCGGAAGTGGAACAGCAGCACGGGGAAGCTGCGCATCGCGATCGGCCGAAGTCCGAACCGCCGAAGCCCGACTATCCGGACGCCGAGCCGCGTCCGGCGGCATCTTAAAGTTTATCGCTGTAGGTTCTTAGCCGCGCCGCGCCACCAGCGCCACGCCGGAACAGGTGACCGCAATGCCGACCACGCTGAGCCAGGTCGGCATCACGTCGAACATGCCCCATTCGAGCAAAACAGCGACGATCGGCGTCAGGAAGAAAAGACTGGTGACCTTGGTTGCATGTCCGCGCCGCATCAAGGTATGCAGTGCGTTCACTGCAAAAATCGATGCGAACAGCACCAGGAACACGATCGACGCAACCAGCGGCCAGCTCCATTCGATCACGAATCCCTCCTGGGTCCATGCCAGCGGCACCAGCAGCATCAGCGACACGACGAACTGGATCAGCGCAGCACTGCGCAAATCGACGGTTTTCAGGAAAACCCGTTGGTACAGGGTGCCGGCCGTGATCGCTGCCAATGAAATTGCGACCGCAACCAGGCTGGCGATCGTGACTGCCTGCACGTCGACCTTGTGCCACACCACCAGCATCACGCCGGCCAGGCCCAGCGTCACGCCCAGCCACTGCACGGCCGCCAGCCGCTCACCCATCAAGCGATGTGCGATCAATGCGGTTATCAATGGCTGTGTTGCCAGGATCAGCGCGGTGATGCCGGCCGACATGCCGAGATATTGCGCATGATGGCTGCCGCTCAGATTGATCCCGTGCATCAGCAGGCCCGCGATGCAAACATGAAAAAACTGGCCGCCGTTTGCAGGCCATTGCGGGCGCGTGATCAGGATCCATGGAATCAGGCAGAGCACGCCGAAAATATAGCGCAGCGAAAGAAAGGTAAACGGTGCCGCATACAGCATGCCGGTTTTGCTCGCAAGATAACCGGAGCCCCAGACGATCACGAAGTACCAGGCCAGCAGCGTATCGAATCGGCCTGCCTGATGCGGCGAGGAAGTTGCAAGCGCGGGCGCTGCGGTGGAGTCAGTCGGCTTCATGGGAACAGGAAAATGGCCCGGCAGGTTTTTCGAATCTGCATGCGGAAACCTTCGTTGATCGGTACGGGACGACAGGACCGGATTCCGGACCCGGCATCGCGGGGTTGACGTTGTTCGGTATCGTGTCCGCCGGAGCGGCGATGTAATTTTCAGCCACGCGCATCGCTTCCTTGTTCGAAACGATAATCGCCGAGCCGGACTTTCCTCGTCCTGTACCAGTACTGAAAAGTAAATCCTGGCCAGAGAGTGACGTTTTTTCCATTCGCATTCTGATACCAGCTCTTGCAACCGGACGCCCATACCGTGTCTTGCAAGCGAGCCTGAATCACGTGGTTGAACCTCGCCTGTACTTCGGGCCGGACCTCGATCGATGCCAGCTTTCGTTCGCGCAGGATGCGCAGGCATTTCATCACATAGCTGATTTGCTGTTCCGCCATGAATACCACGGAATTGTGCCCCAGTCCCGTATTGGGTCCCAGCAGCATGAACAGATTGGGGAATCCGGCCGTGGTCAGGCCGAGATAGGCTTCCGGTGCGTCGCGCCACGCATGGTGCAGCTCGACACCCTCGGACCCGACGAAACGTACCGGGCCCGGCAGATCGGTGACGCGGAAGCCCGTGCCGTAGATGATGGCATCGACCGGATACTCGTCGCCGGCGCACGTTACGATGCTGTGTTCCTTCACCTGCGCAATCGCATCGGTTACCACATCGACATTGGCACGGCACAACGCTGGGTAATAATTGTTCGACATCAGAATCCGCTTGCAGCCGATCGTATAGCTCGGCGTCAGCTTATCGCGCAATCGCTGGTCGGCAATCTGGTTCGCCAGATGCTTGCGGGCGAATTTTTCGGCGAAGCGCATCAATTTGGGGTTCACGAACGCAAGCCCCCTGATTTCCTGTTTCCAGTAAACGATATTGCGCGACAGGCCGATTGCACCTGGAACATGGCGATAAACCGAGCGTTCGAATTTTCCGATCGGGCGGTCCATGCGCGGCAGCACCCAGGCCGGCGTGCGCTGGAACAGCACAAGCCGGTCAAGCTTGACCGCGATCTCCGGAATGAACTGGATTGCGCTGGCGCCGGTGCCGATCACCGCGACGCGCTTCCCGGCGAGATCGAACCCGTGATTCCATTCGGCTGAATGAAAGGCGGTTCCCTTGAATTGCGCCAGTCCCGGCAAATCCGGCATATGCGGCCGATGCAGCGCGCCCATCGCCGACACGATCACGCGCGTGGTGAATGCATTGCCGTCCGTGCTGCGTACGGTCCAGAACCGGTTCGCGTCATCATAAATCGCTTCGTGCACTTCGGTGCCGTAACGGAGGTGCGGCGCCAGCGCATATTTTTCAACGCATGCTTTCAGGTATTCGAAGATCTCCAACTGGCTTGAATAGGCGCGGCTCCAGTCAGGATTACGCTCATACGAAAACGAATACATGTGCGACGGCACGTCGCAGGCGCATCCCGGGTAGGTGTTTTCGCGCCAGGTTCCGCCGGGCTGTGCGGCCTTTTCAAGAATGACGAACGCGTGCATGCCCGCTTCCTTTAGCTTGATTGCCATACCGAGGCCGGAAAAACCGCTTCCGATCACCGTGACTTCGACGTCCGGCGTCAAGGCTGCAAAAGCGGGCGATGGAACCTGCGATACGCTATTCATGAGGTGTTTTTCTTTTGGTAGTGTTGGGGCGCTCGGCACCGCCCGAAACGCAGATGAAGGTTTTTAAAGGAAAATTGCGTTAAGGCATTTGCACGATAAAGTCTGGCGATTGCGCAACATGGTATCAAGTTTCGGTGGTAGGGCGGAGGTCGGCAATCAGGTACGCCAGTGATTCAAATGTACTGAACTATTGAATGGTATCGGCGTCGAAATCAGACTGTTTTGAAAATATTAACAATTACATACGCTTGCGACCTCCCACAGTTTCTGCGAAATAGCGCAATAGAGGTAGGAAAGTAGGTGTTTGAAGTATCGATATTTCGTGTGTGGTCGCCGCCTTGGGGCTAGCAGCAGCTATGGCGGCGCAATGCGAAAACGGCACCGGACACGCAGTACGATTACCTACAGATTTGAACCGGGCCAGCACCAGCCAGCTGGTTATCAGCCGCGCGCATATCAGGTATCACGATTGGAAAGCATACATTTGGCGTCTGGAACGCTATAGTTCAGTTGTCTCCTCCACCCTCCCAAAGGATGGATTTAACCCGCAACCGCAAGGCTGCGGGTTTTTTTATTGAAACGTCTTTTTAAGAGGGGCCCGTCGCGCGTGTGGAAAGTCCGCCGCAACGGGACCAGTTGATGGCGCTGCCGTGCGCAATTGGCAGGCCTGTAAATATCCGGCGTTCCTCCGTGCAGGATGGCACGGTTCAGGCCCGCTTCGGTTGCCGATGCTTTGCCGGCATCAGCTTGCGGGGCACGCGCCGAATTCGCGTGCGAATTCTGTATTCATCCAAGCAGCCCGCGTAGTCAGCCATGTTTTCAGATAGTCGAGTTCTTCCTGGTGCGTATTACCGACAAAGTAATTCAGTCCGACATTCGTGCCCAGGATTTTCCATCGCTCAAAATTTCTTGCGACTGCGGCCGGTTCAAGTGCTGCCGCAATCGTGTCGACTTGCGTTGGCAGACCAGCGATGACGCCGTCACGCTGAAGCGCACACCATTTTGCAAACACGCGTTCACCGAAGTTCGAATTTGCAAACAACGGCCGATGCCATTCCGATTCGCGGATATACCAGCCGACAGGGCTTTCGCTGCCGTTATAGTTGATATTGCCTGCGCTCAGGTCGAAATCCCATAGCGGTCCGAAATACAGTTTGCCGCCGCGCGGTTTGTGAAGAAATACGCTGCTCGTGAAGTTGTC
>JAKFFO010000062.1:0-33178 GCA_036675035.1 Oxalobacteraceae bacterium | reverse complement strand
CAGATCATCCGCGCGAACGGAGCGGTCTCGACCGGCCTCTCGTTCTCCAGCACGAAGATGTGGTCCGACCCCGTCACCGGCCCGCCGGCGAGGTCGAAATAGCCGCCCTGGCTATCGACCCAGGTTTGCCGCCACTGCTTGGTGCCCGGCCGGTACATCGACACCGTTTGCCGACTTCACTTGCGGCGAAAGAAATGGCTGTGCACCGGCAATGGATGCTATTGAAGATACAGATGCGGCAGGCACGGCAACCTGCTCGTCGATCAATTCCTGCGGCAGATCCTTTGCTTCGACGACCTGGCCGGGCGCCATCACGGTGATCCAGTTGCACAGGTTTTCAAGTTGACGCACGTTGCCCGGAAAATCCAGAGTCGTCAAAAACTGCAGCGCATGATCCGACATGCGCTTGGCTTCCACGCCAAGCTGTTTAGCGCTTTGCGTCAAAAAGAAACGGGTCAGGATCGGGACGTCCTCGCGGCGCTCGCGCAGGCTCGGCAGGCGAAGCCGGATTACATTCAGGCGGTGGTACAGGTCTTCCCGGAACAACCCCTCCTTGACCCGGTGCTCGAGATTCTGGTGCGTGGCGGCGATGACGCGTACGTTGGCTTTCAGCGGCTGATGGCCGCCAACCCGATAGAAATGCCCGTCCGACAGCACGCGCAGCAGCCGCGTCTGCAGATCGAAGGGCATGTCGCCGATCTCGTCCAGAAACAGCGTGCCGCCTTCGGCCTGCTCGAATCGCCCGCGACGCGTTGCCTGCGCGCCGGTGAATGCGCCGCGCTCATGGCCGAACAGTTCGGATTCGAGAAGATCCTTTGGTATCGCCGCGGTATTCAACGCGATGAACGGTTGCGATGAGCGCGGACTATGCTTGTGCAACGCACGCGCCACAAGCTCCTTGCCGGTACCGGATTCACCGGTAATCAACACCGTGACATTCGATTGCGACAAGCGGCCGATTGCGCGAAACACGTCCTGCATCGCGGGCGCCTGCCCGAGGATTTCCGGCGTCTCGGCCGATGCCTGTTCAACGCTCGCTTCGCGCAGGCTTTCGTCCAGCGCGCGGCGAATCAGTTCGACCGCCTTGTCGAGGTCGAACGGTTTTGCGAGATATTCGAATGCACCACCCTGGAACGCTGCCACCGCCGAATCCAGATCGGAAAACGCGGTCATGACTATCACCGGCAGGCCCGGATGCTTGGCTTTGGCGGCTTGCAGCAACGCGAGCCCCGACTCGCCTGGCATGCGGATATCCGAAACCAGGACCTGCGGCGCACTGTTTTGGAGCGCATCGATCGCATCGCGTGCATTGGAAAAACTTTTGATGGCGAGATTTTCGCGTGCCAGGGCTTTTTCAAGCACCCAGCGAATTGACTCGTCGTCGTCAACAATCCAGATAGGCTTCATATTTTCCCAGTATCGTGCGTCATGCGGTTACCGTGCCTGCCGCGCCAAAGCGCATGTCGGTGCTCAGGGCAGCGGTATCAGAATCCTGAAATCCGTTTGTCCGGGCCGACTCTCACATTCGATAACACCCAGGTGCTGCTGCACGAAGGTTTGCGCCAACGTCAGTCCCAGCCCGCTACCGCCTTCGCGTCCCGATACCAGCGGATAAAAGATGCGATCCTGGATGTCAGCCGGAATGCCCGGTCCGTTATCCGTGATATGCAAGTCTAATGCCAGCCGATAACGGACCTTGGCCAGCGTCACCTGCCGCGCCACGCGAGTGCGTAGCGTCAAGCATGCATCGCCTGCGGCGATCCTAGATGACAGCGCTTGTGCCGCATTGTGCGCGATGTTCAGCACCGCCTGTATCAACTGCTCCTTGTCGCCGCGGAATTCCGGAACCGACAAATCGTAATCGCGTCTGATGGTCAGCCCATTTGGAAATTCCGCGACGATCAGGCTGCGCACCCGTTCGCATACTTCATGAATGTTGACGTCGCCGACAATATGCGGCCGCCGGTGCGGTGCCAGAAGACGATCGACCAGCGTCTGCAGCCGGTCTGCTTCCTTGATGATTACCTGGGTGTACTCACGCAGCTCCTTCAACTGCCGTTCCGGAAGTTCGAGCTCCAGCAATTGCGCTGCGCCGCGGATGCCGCCGAGCGGATTCTTGATCTCGTGTGCCAGGTTGCGGATCAATTCCTTGTTGGCCTGGCTTTGATCAATCAGTCTCTCTTCCCGATCCAGTTTGAGCTGCTGCACGTTTTCGCGGAACTCGATCAGCACCGGCATGCACGGATCGTCCAGTGCGGTGACGATCACATGTACCTGCAACGCGTCGCGCCCGGCGCGCTCAAGCACCAGGTCCTGGCGTTTATCTGCGAATTGATGGGCGATCGCCTGCTTGCAAACCGCCGCCAGCCCGTCCGCATTCAGAAAAAGATCAGTCAATTTCTGCCGCAACAACGCCTTGATCGAGCTTTCCAGCAGGTTCTCGGCGGCCGCGTTCGCGTAAATGATGGCACCCGCTGCATCCAGCACGAGCACGGCTGACGCCAGCAGATCAAGACCATCCAGTGAAGTCGACGGTGTTTTCACACAACTCCCAAAAAAACAAGGCCGCAAAATGCGGCCTTGTTGGTGCAAGCCCCATGCGTACCTTATTTTAAATTACCGATTTCGCGTTTTAACGCTTCGATATTCTTTTCCGCACGATTGATGTCTTCTTGCATGACAGCAACCCGCTCCTGGTATTTCGCATAATTGCGCTCATTGCCTTGGCGATCCGGCTCGCCGTTCTTGAATTCCTTTTTCAGCTCGGCCAGTTTTTTCTCTTCAGTCTTCATTTCATTCAGCAGAATCTGCATGCGGTCATTGTCGCGCGCCTTCTGCGTTTCGCTGTCGACTTTGGGAAAGCCTGGCGGTGACGCGCTGCTTTTTGCCGCGACCGTCTGCACCACCGGCTTCGCCGCGGATGCAGGTGCGGGAATCATGTTGATGCCTTGCAGGTCGACCTTTTTGCAGCCCTTGGTGGTACCGGTATTTTTATATTCCTTGGTACCGTTGTCGTTCACGCATAAAAAAACATCGCTTTGGGCATGTGCGTACCCGGTTGCCAATGCAAGGAGTATCAGTGCCGAGAGTTGTGTTTTCATAAACTTTCTTCCATGAAACTATTCAGACGGAGTGTCAGTTTAGGATAAGAATCAACGCATTACAAATTTTCGGCGCATGATTTTTCATTCACGCAACAATGAAAAAGCAAAAAAAGCAGGAAAAACCGAAGTTTTCCCTGCCCTTTTGCGTGCTGCGATTACGAGATCAAATACTAGATTGATTATTACAGCGAGTAATACATATCGAACTCGACCGGATGCGTGGTCATGCGGAAGCGTTGGACTTCCTGCATTTTCAGCTCGATATACGCATCGATCATCGTGTCGCTGAATACGCCGCCGCGGGTCAGGAATTCGCGATCCTTTTCCAATGCTTCAAGCGCTTGCTCAAGCGACGAACACACGGTCGGGATCTTCGCATCTTCTTCCGGCGGCAAATGGTACAGGTCTTTCGACGCCGCTTCGCCCGGATGAATCTTGTTCTGGACACCGTCCAGGCCTGCCATCAGCAGTGCTGCGAAGCCGATATACGGATTCATCAGCGGATCCGGGAAGCGGGTTTCGATACGACGCCCCTTCGGATTGGCAACGTGCGGAATGCGGATCGATGCAGAGCGGTTGCGTGCCGAATAGGCCAGCTTGACCGGTGCTTCGAAACCCGGAACCAGACGCTTGTACGAGTTGGTGCCCGGATTGGTAAGTGCATTCAGCGCGCGTGCATGCTTGATGATGCCGCCGATATAAAACAGCGCGAACTCGGACAGGCCTGCATAGCCGTCGCCGGCAAACAGGTTTTTGCCGTCTTTCCACACCGACTGATGCACATGCATGCCGGAACCGTTGTCGCCGACAATCGGCTTCGGCATGAAGGTTGCCGTCTTGCCGTAGGTATGCGCGACGTTCCAGATCACGTATTTCATGTTCTGGGTCCAGTCGGCGCGCTCTACCAGCGTCGAGAACCTGGTGCCGATTTCATTTTGCCCGGCGCCTGCGACTTCGTGGTGATGCACTTCAACCGGGATGCCCATCGATTCCAGGATCAGGCACATTTCGGAACGCATGTCCTGAAAGCTGTCGACCGGCGGCACAGGGAAATAACCGCCTTTCACTGCCGGACGGTGGCCCGGATTGCCGCCTTCCATTTTTTCGCCGGTGTTCCAGGAGGCTTCGTCGGAATCAATCTTGACGAAGCAGCCGGACATGTCGACTTTCCAGCGCACGCTGTCGAAAATGAAGAATTCCGGCTCGGGACCGAAGTAAGCAGTGTCGCCCAGACCGGACGATTTGAGATAGGCTTCCGCGCGCTTGGCGATCGAACGCGGGTCGCGGTCGTATCCCTTGCCGTCAGACGGTTCGATCACATCGCATTGCATGAAGATGGTGGTCTCTTCCATGAATGGATCGATATTCGCGGTATTCGGGTCCGGCATCAGGATCATGTCGGATGCTTCGATGCCTTTCCAGCCGGCGATGGACGAACCGTCAAACGCATGGCCGGACTCGAACTTGTCCATGTCGAAATGAGAAACCGGAACCGTGACGTGCTGTTCCTTGCCTCTTGTATCAGCGAAGCGGAAATCAACGAATTTGACTTCGTTGTCTTTCACCATCTTCAAGACCTCTGCGGCCGTTCTTGCCATGCGACTCTCCTAGAATGAGCAAATTGAAATTATTGAGCGGTTGTTGATCGATCGGAGGCGTTTTCGTGAACTCCGAGGCAGGCCGCGACACGACCAAAACGCGACGCGAGATATTAGCAGGTTCCATGCCACAAATTGCACAAAGCCTTTGCCGCCAGCCGGGAATAATTTGGTTGCTTTTAACGCCGGAAACCCTATTTTTGGAGCTTTTTAGAAACTTTTGCATGCGCGAAAGAATGCATTAAAAGAGTGCACCAATATTCAATCGCACCATAACGATGCATTTTCTATTATTCCAGTCAAGTAACGCACCATTACGATGCAAATAGTGCCACACCGACCTGCAACCATTCGAAGGTATGCGACCGCGATACAAAAAGCGACGACGTTATAATAGAAATCATGTGGTCCGCGCCGGTGCAATGCAATTGATGAAATGAGCGTCAGCATTCCGGCATTTTCCCTGGATATGAAAATGACCAACAATATTGATGAAATTATCGATGCGGCTCGCCAACGAGGCGAAGCCGCGCAACTTCCGTATGCCGGGGCAGTGACCCCGCAGGAAGCGTTTGCGCTGTTGCAGGCGCAGCCAACAGTCAAGCTGATTGATGTTCGAACCAACGCTGAGCGTGACTGGGTTGGCAGAGTCGCCATCCCTGAACGGCAGCATGCCGCAATTGAATGGAATCGCTACCCTGGCGGTCAACCCAACCCGGATTTCATGTCGCAATTGGAGCAAGTCGCCGACAAGAACGAAGTGCTGTTATTTCTGTGCCGCTCGGGTGTCCGGTCGCGTCATGCCGCTACGAGAGCAACCGAAGCCGGATATACGCAATGCTTTGACATTCTCGAAGGATTTGAAGGCGACAAAGACAAGGAAGGACACCGCAAAACCGTTAGCGGCTGGTGCAAGGCTGGCATTCCCTGGGTCGGAGCATAAGAGCTTGTTCAGTCTCTTGCGGGTTGCGGTGCGTCTGCGATCTGAACCGGCTGATGCGAAAACCGGAGCGAAGCACCCCGGGTTCATGAACTACGGTTCTCGCATCAGCCCGAGGATACGCTTGCGCACAAAATTGATATGACTGCGCAAGCCGTACAGCTCTTCCGCGAATGACAGCGGAATCGAAATGTGGTTTGCCTTTTCTTCAAGCGCGTTCAATTGTGCCAACTGCTCCGAGTAGACGTCGGCACGCCGGTCTTGCGGCACGCCTTCGATCGCCTGCTCGACATTCCTCAATTGCGCATACGAGCGATACACGCGCGAGCGGACCTTCCACACGTACAGCGGCGGAACGATACGCGACAGCGGCAAAATCAGAGCGCCAAGCGTGAGGATAACCACCCACATCCGGTCAAAGAAATTCGCGAGCCAGAACGACATGTAACGCTGCAGGAAAGGCGGCCCGCTTCTATAGAATTTTTCCGCATCGTCAGCAACCGGAATTTCGGAATAGCGCGCGTTCGGAAATTCTCCTTCCTTGCGAAACCATCCGGCGCCGCCGTGTATATCCGATGCCGCCTGCACGAACAAATCAATCAATGCCGGATGCAGATCCTCGTGGGCGACCAGGGTAGCCGTAGGTGCAATCAGATGAAAATCCCTGGGCGGCAGATCGCGGCCGAGATCGACGATACCGCGCGGAAGAACCACGTGCGACAGAAATGGAAGACGCCGCGCATACGCTTCCGCTTGGGTGAAATCGAATAGCTTGATGCCCGGTGTCTGCAACAGCATCTGGATCAGCAGCTCTTCCGGCGCGGAACTGAACACCAATCCGTCGATGCGCCCTTCCAGCAGTTCCACGGTCGCGGGGGTATTTTCGAGCGCGGTCAGTTTCAGGTCGGCCGGCGCGACGCCATTTACATCGAGAAGCCTAGCGAACAACTGCGGAACGCCAGTGCCTTCCGGCCCCACATTGATGCGGAGACCCTTCAGTTGAGTCAATTGCTGGATATTTTTGGTGCCGCGATAAAAAAGCCATACCGGTTCGGTAAAGAGGCTGCCGAGAGAAATCAGCCCGGTGCGCTCGGCTTCATCCGATTCGGTCGAGCCGCTTTGAACAAAAGCGATGTCGACATCCGATTGAGGATCCTTCAATCGGCGCAGATTCTCTTGCGATCCGGGCGAGGATTTCAGCGTCACTGTGATTCCCTGCCTGCCCAGAGCGTCTGCATACTTTTTTGCAAACTGTTCATAGGCGCCATTCTCCTGGCCCGTTGAAATCGTCACGTGCGTCGGCGGCGAAGGATCGATCAGCCGGTACGCAAGATAACAAACCAGCACAATCGCCAGTGCCGCGGGGCCGGCGGTGATGAGCAGGTCGCGCAGCGAGAAAGCAGTGAATCTGAAAATTTTTGGCATGAAGCTATCAAGTGGGCACGTGTGGCGACACCATGCCAACAAACGCCGGACTATGCAAGTGTGCGGAGCGCAAATGGCAGGGATGCCGGCAGGCGGATAAAGTTACCTGCGCTGCCGGCTGCTGCAATCAATCCAGCTTTGCCGCATGTTCGCGGGTCGAATGAAATGTCAGTTTTGGCCAACGTTCCTGCGTCAATTTGAGGTTAACACCGGAGGTCGCCAGATATGCCATATTGCCTGCTGCGTCGTAAGCGATGTTATGACCAGCCGACGAGTTCTCGAAATCGGCCAGAACACGCTTGTCGTCGCATGATATCCAGCGCGCGCTGCTGATGCTGGTGCCCTCGAAAACCGCATCGACGCCATATTCATTCAACAGGCGGCTTGCGACCACTTCAAACTGCAGCACACCGACCGCGCCAAGGATCAGATCGCCGCTATGCACAGGTTTGAACACCTGTACCGCGCCCTCTTCGCCAAGCTGCTGCAGGCCTTTGTGCAGCTGCTTGATTTTGAGTGGATTGCGGATGCGCACCGAGCGAAAGAAATCCGGTGCGAAATACGGTATCCCTGTGAACTGCAGCACCTCCCCTTCCGAAAAACTGTCGCCAATCTGCATATTGCCGTGATTCGGCAAACCGATGATGTCGCCGGCATAGGCTTCCTCCACTTGTTCGCGGCTCGATGCCATGAAGGTCACCACGCTGGACACCTTGATCTCGCGATTCAGGCGCAGGTGCCTGATTTTCATGCCGCGCTCGAATCGCCCGGAACAGACGCGCAGGAAGGCAATCCGGTCGCGGTGCGCCGGGTCCATGTTGGCCTGGATCTTGAACACGAATCCGGAAAATTGCGGCTCGACCGGCGACACAGAACGCACTGTCGCGTCGCGTTCGCGCGGCGGCTGCGCCCAGTCCAGCAACGCATTCAGAATTTCGCGAACGCCGAAATTGTTGATCGCGGATCCGAAAAATACCGGCGTCAGCGTGCCTGCCAGAAAAGCATCGAGATCGAAAGGATGCGATGCGCCATGCACCAGCTCGACTTCCATTTTCAACTGCTCGATCTCAAGCGGAAACATCTCGACCAGGCGCGGATTGTCGATACCCTTGATGACTTCAAAAGTCTGGTCCGCCTTTTCACTGCCGGCCGCAAACAGCATGATTTCATCGCGCAACAGATGGTAGACGCCGCGGAACGTCTTGCCCATGCCGATCGGCCATGTCACCGGCGCACACCGGATATCGAGCACCGACTCCAGTTCGTCGAGCAATTCCAATGGATCGCGGGTCTCGCGGTCCATCTTGTTCATGAAGGTAATGATCGGCGTGTTGCGCATCCGGCAAACATTGAGCAGCTTGATGGTCTGCGCCTCAACGCCTTTGGCCGCGTCGATCACCATCAATGCGGAATCGACCGCGGTCAGCACGCGGTAAGTGTCTTCCGAAAAATCCTGGTGCCCCGGCGTGTCGAGCAAATTGACGACATGATCGCGATATTCGAACTGCATCACCGAGCTGGCGACCGAAATGCCGCGCTGCTTTTCGATGTCCATCCAATCAGAGGTTGCATGGCGCCCGCTCTTGCGTGCCTTGACCGTGCCGGCAAGCTGGATTGCGCCGGAAAACAGCAATAACTTTTCGGTCAGCGTGGTTTTTCCCGCGTCGGGGTGGGAAATAATGCCGAAGGTTCGGCGGCGCGCGACTTCACGTTCGATCAGTTCGGTTGATACCTTGCGGGGAATCGGTGCAGAAGCGGCATCGGTGCCGGATGGCGACAGGTCAGAAGTGGTGGCCATGACAAGCCCTTGCGAAAAGGCGTAAAGTCTACCGGCTCTTGCCGGCGAAGTCTAATATCTTGATTGATTCAGGAAAACCAGAGAATTGGCATTGGATGCCGATAGCGATTGCCGACGCTATTACGGCAACGGTTCCGCCGCCTGCTTGTCATTCAGTGTAATGTATCCGACAAGCGCCGAACAGATGCGCATAGCGGGGTGCGACCACTGTTGGCTGGGGCTGCATCGAAACGTTGCGACAGAGACAGCATTCCATAAATTCAATCGTCGGTTTCAGAGACGACATGAATGGTTCGCGGAAAATACGAAGATGATTATTCAGGTTCAAACCGTGGTCGGGCCGACAGGATTGCACGAACCCCATGCATTCACGCTGGGCGATAAAAGAATCGCAGTTGAAATAATTACCGACCGCTGGATATCGACCGACCACAGTTACTTCAAGCTGACCGCGAACGATAGCGCCAACTACATTCTTCGCCATGATGAAAATTCGGGGGAATGGGAAATGACGTTGTTTCAGGCGCCTCGCGAATAGCCGCCGGTCGAAGGAACAATCACAGGCAAGCCAGTCTCCAAATGCTTTTGGAGACGATCATGAAAAACCAGGAACCGCCAAGCCGGCTCGAAGAAAATGCTGGCCCTCATGGCCCACGGACCAAGGATAATCCAATCGGCATTGACGATATCGGATTGCCTTCCGGCATACAGCCCGACGAAGTCGGCAAACCTGAACAGATAAAGCCCGATCCCGGAAAAACTCAGGAAAAACGCTAACAGCAGGCTACCAGCCCGACAGGCCAAATAAATCGTTTAGCCTGTTCGGTGTGGACCGGAAATGCAGATGAGTTGCAGTGAGAGCGGATTTGATTGCTTATTTACCAGGTCCGGATTCCGGCCTTCGTTGCG
The DNA here is from genome assembly GCA_036675035.1 of Oxalobacteraceae bacterium. Taxonomy (GTDB): domain Bacteria; phylum Pseudomonadota; class Gammaproteobacteria; order Burkholderiales; family Burkholderiaceae_D; genus MESE01. Next base: position 23,404 of record JAKFFO010000062.1, on the reverse strand, counting down.
CATGCGGTTGGTACGGAGGTAACTGTCGGTTGTCCGCATTCTTCATCGCACTGTGGATGCAGATGAATGCATTTCGCATAATTTTCCGTTCGGTTTACCGGGTCGGGATCATATACGATGCAATCGCGCATTTCTATTCCGTGCAATCGCGCAAGAGTTGAGGCGCTCACGTAATGCGATTGACCATCCTTTTCGCATCTGATCGGACCTGGGTATAACACGTAACGCTGCCTCATTTCGCGGCCTCGGTAATAGTCAGGATGCAAGCACGCTGTTCGCAGCCGCCTGCGAATTCAACGCGGGCAAATAAGACCAGGCAATCGGCTCGCCACATAAAGTACTGCCTTTGTCGAAGTCGCTCGCTACTGCGGCGCCTGGCAACCACAGCGGTTTGTCGTTTACTTTCAGCCAATAGGCGACCGCAAACCGGTAACCGAGTCGTACCAGCACTTCCTTTCCTTCAGGCGGCAACTTCACTTTGCAGTCGATCATGTCATTCCCGTGATTTTTTTCGTAGCAATTATTATGGGCAGGCAACATGGCAAGGCTTTGATATAAGGCAAACTTTGCATCATTCAATATTGTTTGCAGCGGACAGTCCGGTCGCGATTTGCTGACACGTTTTCTATGTTATTGCCGACCATTAAAAGAATACGACTATAGCCTGTATTGTTTTCGGAGCGATCTCATATTCATGGGAGATTGATACAATGATTTGCGCACGAAGTTACTCACAATAATGGGGGACAACATTGTGGATAACTAGCGGGAAAGTTGCCTAAGTACCTGATTTTCAAACGCACAATGTACATTGATCCGAATCAATGCAACACCGCTCTGATACGGCCAAACCGCTTTCTCGAGTAAATGCCGCTAGATAAGAAATACGCACGAATACACCGGCCGGGATGAGAGCGCCGGCGTATTCATTTGAGTTCAGCGGCGCAGGCAAAGCCGCTGAAACAAAATCATGCGGCCTTGGGCTTGAACTGTTTGTCGCTAATTCGGAATTTATTGCGACGGTCGCCCATTAAAGCTCTCAATTCCTGAATACTTAAATCGGTCACTTCGTGCATTCGAATAAGCAAGGATGCACCGACCGGTAAGCGACGATGGCGAATTTTGCTGATGACCGGAGGCGCCACTTCCAATGCCCGCGACAAGGCCGCATCGTTTTTCAGATTCAGCTTCCCAATGATTGAAGCCAGCAAATTATCCGGATCGTATTTCAGATGCTCAGCCGATTTTTCAGTGTTCATAAGTCTTCCTCGCTTTGTTTGTACTGACTTAATTGTGACGAAATGTAACGGAAAGTTTTTGATATCGCGCAATACTGATAATCGATAATCTTGTTTAGTGACACTGATGCTGATTTGAATTTATTCGAGCGACGAAAACTCGGCCGATGCAGAGCTACAAGAAAAGGACATATGCACAGGACAAGCCGCCTTGTCGCATGCAGAAAAATTCACGATACGTAAATAGCCAAAGGGCATGCTGCCCATGTCCGATCCGCACCTTCGCCAGGATCTCCGCCTGCAAAACAGGTGGGTGCAGACTTCACCGTTTTTTATGAGAGCATCGATTCGATTACGGAAAGGCGGCAATCAGGGCTCTCACCAGCCACACCACGACGCCCACGCATACTATGATCACAAGCACCGTTGCGGCGGTCGGGAAATTCTTTTTATTCATTGCGAAGATTCATGACGAAGAGGATTCGAATCGTCAGTGTAAGTCGATGTAGAAAACCCGGATTGCGATCCATCAAGGCGAATATCTACCGAAACGAAGAGAGAGCATGGTCGATGTTCCCTGCGAGTCGCTCTTAAACACACTACTCAGGCTTATTGTTTCGGCCGATACAACCGGTGCCGCTCGGTTTCAGGTCGGATAAAGAAATCTGAAAACCGTGCGGAGAAGCCGCCACACCCATGAAAATTAACGGGCAGCACGCGCGATGCGAAAAACCATCCCGCAGGATGCTGGCTTCGCGTTGCAAGCGGCCATGAAGAAATGCGATTGCACGCATCTGTCACCTCCCGGAGAAGGCGCGCTTTGTCAGCGCAGCTTTTAGAACTCATGTTCCTTCAGCGCCCGCGTTGCGCGCCGTTCAGCCAGCGCCCATGCTTCTTCTTCGGTTGCACATATTCCCGCAGGAATGTAGGTCTCGGCAATTTCCGGCTCGCGCGTCAGTCGCACGAATACCTGGGCCTCATACGTGCCATCCGGTTGCCGAACGGTATTGATTCGAGCCACATGTGTGCCGCTTTGCAGAATGTTTGGTGTCATATCCATCTCCCGGGTTCACGCGGCGCGGTAATGACATGCCTCCAATAGCACTGTATCGACCGGGCCACGCGCTGAGCCAGCTTATCGGATCAGCTTATTGAGTCGACTTACTTTCCCAGCTTGTCCACCAGTGCATATCCCTGCCGAAATCCGGCTTGCACGGCGGCCTCTTCAGAAGAAAAATCATCGTTGTCTCCTGATCCGTCGGTCAACGCGCTGAACGAACTGGTATCCGCTCCGGGATCGGAAATACGAACGGTGTAATCCCATTTTTTGGTGTCGCCGTGGGGCAACGCACTCACGTGAACATCCACGCCCTTGTATTGTTCGGTTCGCCAGCTTTGCCTTACTGTCATTTTCCGTCTCCCAATAAAAGTATCGGCCAACACGGAATATGACCAGCCAAGGCGCCGAAAAATCCGTCGGCAAATCGCAGCGCAGAGCAATAAGAAAGCGTGCGGATGCAATGCGTTTCACAAAGGCGAACAATACAAAATGCGAACGTGGCCGGCGCCGTCATTCGTTTCGCCGGCACACGCGGAACTCGGCGTGACAGGTTTATTGTTTCTGTGGCGCGTACTGTGGATCAGCCGCCACCAGCAGGCTGCATCGGATTTTCTCGACCAGCACTGCATCGATCGAACCGCGCCACCAGCGCATCGCCAGCGGCTTATGCCGCGAATGTCCGACAATCACCAGCTCTATGCCGAGTTTATCGACCAGTTCCTTGATGATATTCACCGGCTCGCCCACCTCCAGATGCGCCTTGACGGTCAATCCTGCCGAATTCAGCAGTGCCTTCCCGGTTGCCAGCTCGCGTTCCATTTTCTGTTTTTCCGCGACCAGCTCTTCTTCGACGTTGATGATGGCTGCAGCGGCATATTCACCCACCAGCAAAGAAGGAGGCGGATTGACGACGACCAGCAAATGAATTTCTGCGGACGAACCGGGAGCCAGACGAACACATTCTTCCAATGCCGATCGGCTTTCCGCCGTACCGTTGTAAGCCACAAGAATTTTGCGGTACATGAAAGTCTCCTGTTGTTATAAGAATTGATATAAGTATATCTCCTGTTGCGTGTTTAACCAGTAACTTCTGCCGGTTTCTGCTCCGGCGTTAACGGCGGTTCCGGAGAGAACGGGATCGAAAGGCAATGCACTTATCATCAACAAAATTTAATTTGAGAATTGTCACAATTCGGAAACAAGAATCTGGTATCGTCATGCTCATGCCGTACATGCAACCGATATGCATGACGGCGCGCTGGTGTGCTGATCCATCGGGATCGGTACACCAACTTTTCCTTCCGCCACCTTTCCCCTTTTCGGTTTTTTTTCCCGCTTTTCTCTTGTCCCACCGACTCCGCAGTTCTCATGCGCTCCTGAATTCAATAGCCAAGGCTGCCGTTTCTTTCAAATGAAGTAATCCGGCATTTGTCGTGACATTGGCCAGATTCAAGGAGGATGTTCATATTTCCGTCCGACTCGAATCCGGATTGCCGTTTTTGTAACAGCGGCAATGAATCGCGGGATGATCCAGAACAAGAAGCAGCTCGTTGCCAAGCTCTATGCTTGAACGTTGACCAGTTGCATAACATCGAAGCTGGATGACTTGACGGAGAGACGGATGAAGGCAGCGGAACTGGAGGGAGTAATTCTGGATCGATGGGTCGCCAAGGCGGAAGGCATCGAAGTGAAGTACAGCACTACGGAGCAATACTGGCGGATCGATAGAAACCCCGACAATATTCACTGGGCACCGCACCAGGACTGGTCGCAGGCGGGGCCGATCATCGAGCGCGAGTCGATTTCCCTGCTCGCACCGAAACTTGGAAGCCTGTGGGAAGCCAGCTATGGCGATACGGTCGAGTCGCAGGCTCTGTGCCACGGCAGGACGCCGCTTGAAGCTGCGATGCGCGTGTATGTCTCGATCAGGTTCGGTGCCGAGGTGGCGGAATAGCGTACATCCGTACCTGTTTTGTTTGCAGAGGCTCATGATGCTCTCCCGGCCGGAACCGGAAGAGCCATGCAGACTACTCCATCATTTATTTCATCTTGCAAGCTGACGCATAGGCATCGCTGTGATTCGCGAAAGCCACGCCCAGGGTACGATTGGTGATCCGGTCCTGCGCATCCTTGGCGATGACGCGCGTGTAGTAGTTCTGGATCGGATAGTGATTGTTGTTGAACTTGAAATCACCGCGTACCGATTTGAATTTGGCCGCCTTCAATGCCTTGCCCAGCGCTTCCTTGTCTTCGATCTTGCCGTTGACGCCGCGCACCGCGGAATCCATCAGCATTGCAGCATCATAGCCTTGCGATGCGTACAAAGACGGCAGCCGTCCATATTCCTTGACGAAGTCGGCCACGAAGCGCTTGTTTTGCGGATTGTCGAAGTCGTGATTCCATTGCGATGCATTGAACATGCCCAGCATCGGCGCACCTACCGCCTTGATGATGTCTTCATCTGCCGAGAAGCCCGGTCCGAACAATTGCGCATTGCGTGACAGGCCTGCATCCACGAACTGCTTGATGAAATTGATGCCCATTCCGCCCGGAAGGAAGATGTAGACCGCATCGGGCTTCAGCGATCGGATCTGTGCCAGTTCCGCGCCATAGTCGAGTTGGCCGAGCTTGGTATAGATTTCTTCCGCGACCTGGCCCTTGTAGTAGCGCTTGAATCCGGTCAATCCGTCCTTGCCTGCCGGGTAATTGGGTGCAACCAGCACGACATTCTTGAAGCCCTTTTCACTGACATGCTTGCCGACAGCCTCGTGCAGATTGTCGTTTTGCCATGCCACGTTGAAAAAATACGGATTGCATTGTTCACCGGCGTACTGCGACGGCCCCGCATTGGCGCTGATGTAATGGGTTTCTGCATTGAAGATGGTGGGACCGACTGCCAGCATCACATTCGAAAACACGATCCCGGTCATCAGGTCGACCTTGTCGCGCTTCAGCATCTTGTCCACCAGCTGCTTGGCCGCACCCGGATTTTGCTGGTCGTCGCCACTGATCACTTCGACCGGCAGCTTGCCGAACTTGTTATCGAGATGTTTCAACGCGAGCGAAAACCCGTCGCGAATGTCCACACCCAGACCGGCGCCCGCGCCCGACAGGGTGGTAACCATGCCAACCTTTACGGTATCGGCCGCCTGGGCGCCGCATGCAGCTGATAGCGCGATAGCAAGCGCGGAATAACGTAGTAACTTCATCATCGACTCCCTCATGAATTTCGAAACCTGCGTGGCCCAATGCCAAAGTTCTGAAAATTTCCAGCGCCTCAATGTGCACTTTTCTTGTAAAGTTCATGATTTTAATCCGAATCGGACCTCATTCCGCGTGCCGCCCCGAATCTCCGGGCCGGTGAGAAATGATCGCGGGTTCGGCGCTTCGGCGCCGATTTGATATTTTCAAGGCAGCTGCATGGACATCACGCTCATCGTCGAGCATTCATTGAACGGGTTGCAATTCGGACTGATGCTGTTCTTGCTGGCGGCCGGACTGACGCTGGTGTTCGGCATCATGGACCTGATCAACCTGGCGCACGGGTCACTGTACATGGCAGGCGCCTACTTTGCCGCCACATTCAATGCATTGACCGGGTCGTTCTGGATCGGCATGCTGCTCGCGGTACTCGCCACTGCCGTGCTGGGTGCGGCGCTGGAACTCAGCGTGATGCGCCGGCTGTATGGCCGCGATCACCTGGCGCAGGTGCTTGCCACCTTTGCGCTGATTTTCATTTTCAACGAGGGAGCGCGCATGCTGTGGGGCGCGCAGCCGCTGACACTGAACGCGCCGCCGGAACTGGCGCAGCCGGTGGAGCTGATGCCCGACTTTTTCTATTCATCGTACCGGCTGTTCATCATCGGCGCCGGCGTTGCGGTGGCGGTGCTGCTGTACCTGGTCGTGGTCAGGACACGCATCGGCATGATGGTGCGCGCCGGTGCATCCAATCGCGAGATGGCGATTGCGATGGGTGTCGACATCAAGCTGGTATTCACCCTGCTGTTTGCATTCGGTGCGGCGCTGTGTGCAGTGGCCGGCAGCCTGCTCGGTCCGATCCTCGCGGTGCAGGTCGGCATGGGAGAAAGCATCCTGATTCTGGCGTTCGTCGTTATCGTAATCGGGGGGATTGGCTCGGTACGCGGGGCACTGATCGGCGCGCTGCTGGTCGGTATCGTCGACACGCTGAGCCGCACGCTTCTGCCGATCGTGCTTCGCATGGTGATGCCATCCGACGTCGCGTCCACCGTCGGCCCTGCCCTCGCGTCGGTCCTGATCTACGTGCTGATGGCCGCCGTATTGTTTTACCGGCCGCAGGGACTGTTCCCTGCGCGTGGTTGAGGAACGTACATGGAAAGCAAGTTGCATCACCGGTTTTCCACCGCAGCGGTATTGCTGCTGCTCCTGCTTCTGGCGATCTTCCCGCCGGTCGCAACGGCGCTGGGCGAGGACTTTTACATCAGTGTCGCCAGCCGGCTGATGATTTTTGCAATCGCGGCCACCAGTCTGAACCTGGTGATCGGATTCGGCGGCATGGTCAGTCTCGGGCATGCTGCATTTTTCGGCACCGGCGCATATACGGTCGGCATCCTGATGCAGTACGGGATTGCTTCCGCATGGTTGTCGTGGCCGGCGGCAATCGCCGTCAGCGCACTGCTCGCGGCGAGCATCGGCATCATTTCGCTGCGCACGCGCGGCATGTATTTCATCATGATCACGCTGGCATTTGCGCAAATGGTGTATTTCCTGTTCATTTCGCTGCGCGCCTACGGCGGCGACGACGGACTGTCGCTCGCTTCGCGCTCGACCATCGGATTCGATCTGGCATCCGACAGCGCATTCTATTATGTGGTGCTGGCGCTGCTCTGCGTATCGGTACTTGCGGTATATCGGCTCGTCAATTCGCGTTTCGGCAGAGTGATACAGGCAATTCGCGAAAATGAAACCCGCATGGAAGCAATCGGCTATCCAGTCTATCGCTACAAACTGGTGTGCTTTGTCCTGGGCGGCGCGATGGCCGGCCTCGCTGGCGCGCTGATTGCGAACCAGAACATGCTGGTAGGCCCCAACCTGGTCCACTGGACGCAATCCGGCACGCTGCTGGTGATGGTAATTCTGGGAGGCGTCGGCTACCTGGCCGGCGGCGTGATCGGCGCGGTCGCCATGCTGCTGCTTGAAGAAATACTGTCGGGCTATACGATGCATTGGCAGCTCGGGCTCGGCCTGATCCTGCTGGCGGTCGTCATGCTGCTGCCGAACGGGCTGGCAAGCCTGTTCGATCGCCGTCATCGCACCAGCGATTCCCAGGAGAACGCGAAATGACGCAGGTCGTGCTCGAACTGTCCGGACTGGTCAAGCGCTTCGGCGCACTGGCCGCCACCGATCATCTGAACCTCACGGTGCATGCCGGCGAAATCCATGCGCTGATCGGCCCCAACGGTGCCGGCAAGACCACGCTGATTCAGCAGATATCCGGCGCCATCGCACCCGATGCAGGCCGGATCATTTTCTCTGGGAAGGACGTTACCGGCATGCCGATGCACGATCGGGTGCATCTCGGCCTGGCGCGCTCGTATCAGATCACCAACATCTTCAGCAACCTGTCGGTACTCGACAACCTTGCGTTGGCGGTGCAGGCGCGGACCGGAAGCAGCATGCGTTTCTGGCGTCCGGTTTTGTCGGAGAAATCCCTGTTTGACGACGCGCATGGCATTGCACGGAAAATCGGACTGGGGAAGCGAACCGGCATCGTGGCCGGCGAGCTGGCACACGGCGAAAAGCGCCGGCTGGAACTCGGCCTCGCACTTGCCACCAGGCCGAAGCTGCTGCTGCTCGATGAGCCGATGGCCGGCATGGGCCAGGAAGAATCGGCCGATATCGTGCCGCTGATAGAAAGTCTTCGCGGGGCCGTCACGCTGCTGCTGGTCGAACACGACATGGATACCGTATTCCGCGTCGCGGACCGAATTTCGGTATTGGTGGCGGGCCGGATCATTGCGACCGGGGCGCCAGACGACATTCGCCGCAATCCCGACGTGAAGAAAGCCTATCTCGGCGATGAGGTGAACGCATGAACCCGATCCTGCGCGTAGACAATATCGAGACTGCATACGGCAGCAGCCAGGTCCTGTTCGGCATCAGCCTCGACATCGAGCCGGGCAAGGTCGCGACACTGCTCGGGCGCAACGGCATGGGAAAAACGACCACCGTGCGTTCGATACTCGGACTCAATCGCATCAAGAACGGGCAGATTCATTTTAACGGCAACCGCATCGACCGCCTGGCGGCGGACCGGGTCGCACGCAGCGGTATCGCGATCGTGCCGGAAGGCCGACAGATATTTCCGAATCTGACCGTCAAAGAAAATCTGATTGCGTTCGCGGCAAACCGCTGCAAGGCAGCCGATCCGTGGACGCTGGAACGGGTGTATGAACTGTTTCCCCGTTTGCGCGAGCGCGCTGCCAACATGGGTAACCAGTTGTCGGGCGGCGAACAACAGATGCTGGCGATCGGCCGTGCGCTGATGACCAATCCGTACCTGCTGATACTGGACGAAGCAACCGAAGGACTGGCGCCGCTGGTGCGCGACGATATCTGGCGCTGCCTTGCCCGGCTGCGAGCGTTGGGGCAAACCACGCTGATTATCGACAAGTACGTCGAACGCCTGATCGCTCTGGCGGATCAGCACACCATTATCGAACGCGGCAAAGTGGTCTGGTCCGGAACCTCGGACGCGTTGCGCCAGGCGCCGGAGATCTGGCACCGGTATGTCGGGGTTTGATGACTAACCGCGCGGCTGGTATGCGCAGGTTGGCCAGTGGACTGGCCGGTCGCGCCTGAACATGGCAAGTCATTGCCGAATTTCGAGAACATCAGGTTCAGAATCAGCCTGCCGGACTGAAATACGAGACATATATTGCGGTTTCTACCGATGCGACCAGGTTTGCAACCGCATGCAAAAAAATGGTCAGGATCGTTGAACCGGTCTTTATTCTTGCCGCACCCAACACCAACCCCATCACGAAAATCGAAGCAATGCCGTAGTTGTCGTACTGCATATGAATCACCGCCCACGCGGCCGATGTCAGGACCACCGCACCTGCCGGTCCGATCGGCGATTCGGCCAGCCCCTTGATCAGGAAGCCTCGAAAAAACAATTCTTCGATCAACGGCGCGGCAACGATCAAGGCAATCCACAACACCCAACGCGACTCCAGCGACGATACGATCCGCCACATGAATTCCGGAACGATCGGCTTGCCTAGAAAATAAGTAATCAGGTCCAGCACGATCAGGAGGCCGGCAAACCATATTAGCCATCGTCCGGTATCACGTCTGGATGGGAACGCCAGCCCCAGGTACTCCTTGAGATCGGAGTTCCGCTTCAGCTTGATCACGATTATCAAGAGCAGTCCGCACACCAGCGTTGTCGCGAACGTGCTCAAGGATATGGCCATGCCATCGAATTGCGCATTCAGGAACGCCTGCGAAAATTCATCCGGCGTCAGGTCGCTTTGCGTAAGGCCGACATAAACGCCCGCTGCGGCCGTGCTGACCACGACATACACCGCGGCAATTATCACGCCCCAAAGAAGCGTGCCCAGCAGGCCCCAGTGTTTCGGCCGCTCCTGAATTGAAGTTTCCTGCAAAGCGTGCTCCCCGTTCCGAGTTTAATTGTTAAACCGGCAGCAATTGTAGCCGCAGGCGGCACCAGATACGCTCTTTTGCATGGCAGGTTCGAATTTGAGCAGCTTGAAATGGGAGATGTTCGACGCGAAGAAAATCGCGATTGCCGGCTGCGATGAGCCGAACAATTCTATTGCCTGCAGAAAGGGCGGAATTATTGTCCGATATACGCGCGGCGCGGCGGCTCACGGATGCCCCGGAGGCGGACCGGTATGAGACCGAAACCGGCGATACGGTATTGGGCAAGACGTTCAATCGACAGCTGAGGCTGCGCGGAACGCTGCAAAGCATTCCCGCAACCTCATTCTGTTGCCGGATTTAACTCTGCGTCGAAGACGGTGGAACCTGCGTCAGCTGCTCCTGCAAATGCTTCTCCAGGCGATCGAGGATACGGAGCCTGGAATTCGGCGTGTAATCCTCAACCAATTTATAGTTCGATTGTTCCTGCAGCTTTTGAATCTCCTTCTGGATTTTTCTGAGCTTCCACCTGTAATACCACTTCATGCTTCATTCTCCCGTTTTCGTCCCACGCTTACCTACGCAATCCAAGCCAATCCATGCGGCACGGACTTTTGGCGAAGCGGATCGACCACCCCTCACATCGTCGACCAGCGCCTTCCGAAATAATTGCCGAATTAATATGCCTACTAGCCCATGGCCGACTGCACCGCTGGTAAGACCACGCACCTGGAATTTTGTTCCCATCAGGAAATTTATATCGCACCTTTATTTTATTGACTGCACCAGTCCCGGTAATCATGGAGCGACGGAAACCAGTGTTTGGAAGTCGAAAGTAAATTCATAGGCACCGCCTCTATCACTCCATATGCATGAAAGCCGGCACGGCAGTAGACCGGCATTGCCCGTGCGTCACCCGATTCAGCGTGAGCCGCACGCGTTCCAGTTTGTGAGGTGTGTCGTCGGGCTATAGTTCGGTTATTGCCGTACGACTGAATTGCTAGCGCCGCGCCGCCATCCGGTCGGTGATATCCGCACCGATTCCACGATAGCCGATGAAGCGGCTGGCTGAGTCGAACATGGGCTCGCCGCTTACCTGCAGGTACTGTATCGTTCCGTCGGCATTGCTGCGGCTGTAGACGAAGTCGACGAATGGACGTCGAGCGGCGATGTTGGCGTCCAGCAGCGCGCGCTCTTCCGCATTCCATCCGGTCAGCACTGTACTGAGTTCGCCCGGCGTGTCGTGCGTTTCGATGCCGAGCATTTCGAACACAGGGCCCGAAATCCTGGTGAATTTTCCTTCCGCGTCCTGTTCCCAGTACCAGTCCGACGACAGTTCGGTAAAGCTTTTGAAGCGGGCTTCGCTCTCGCGCAATTCAGCCGTGCGCTCCAGCACCGTCTGTTCCAGCACCTTGTTGTAATTGTCCAGCTTCTGGTACAACAGCCGCACTTCCAGCATATTGTGGATGCGTGTCTGCACTTCGATCAGGTCGAACGGCTTGCTGACGAAGTCCTTGGCGCCCGCCTTCAATGCGCGCAGCTTGTGACCCGGTTGAGCGGTGATGACCAGCACCGGCAGATAGCCGCCGGACTCAATTTCCTTCAGCCCTTCCATGACCTGGAAACCGTCCATATCAGGCATTTGCAGGTCAAGCAAAATCAGATCGTAGCGATGCTCCGAATGCAGTGCGCAAACCGTTCGCGGGTCCATTGTCGACGTAATGTGCAGATATCCTGCGTTGTGCAGCATCTGCTCCAGCAGTTTCACGTTTGCGACCTGATCATCGACGATCAGGATGGAGGCGTTCAGAATATCGGATGCTTCAAGCATGTCATTTTTCCTAAGGAATTCGTGTCTCTGCAACGTTGCTCGTCAGACGGCATTCTCTGTTTTCGATTTTCCGTTCGAACCATTTTCTGCGGCGAAATGCAATGCCACATCCAGCGCCTCCATGAATTCGGGAACCTTGATCGGTTTGGTCAGATAACGGAAGAATCCTGCTTCCAGCCCTCTTTCGATATCACGCGGAACCGCATTCGCCGACAGGGCCATCACCGGAATGCGGGCCGTTACCGGATCCCTTCGCAAGATATCCAGTGCATCGAAACCGCTCATGCCCGGCAGGTTGATGTCCATCAGGATCAGGTCCGGCTGATAGGCGCGTGCCAGTTGAATACCGAGCCGGCCGTCGATCGCCGTCAGCAGTTTCAAATCGCTGCGCCGCGCAATCAACTGTTCGACCAGCGCGAGGTTCGCCGGATTGTCTTCAACATAGAGCAGCGTTCGCTGCGGCGACGATGCACGCACTGCTGTCGCATTCGCGTCCATCGCTTCTTTTTCTCCGAGGCTGCCGAACGCCAGCTCAGGCGCACTCGATGCAGCCAGTTCAACCCAGAATATGGTGCCTACACCGACATTGCTTGCCACACCGATCGTCCCGCCCATCAGTTCGACCAGCTGCTTGGTAACCACGAGGCCGATGCCGGTACCCTCTTCACCGCTTGACTCTTGCCCTATCCGGTTGAAAGGCTGGAACAATTGGGACACCTGCTCCGGCGCCAGGCCTGCTCCAGTATCCCGTACGCTGACGCGCACCAGATTTTCGCCACTCATTGCGCAATCCACAACCACCGTCCCGCCGTCCCGGTTGTATTTGATGGCGTTCGCCAGCAGGTTGATCATCACCTGCTTGACCCTGGTTCGATCGGCGTGCACATAAAAAAGGTTGTCATAGCTGGGAAATGTCATCTTTATCCCGCGCTTGTGCGCCTGCGGCTCGATCATCGCCTGACAATCCTTCAAAACGTCGGCGAGCGACATGGCTTCCCGGGACATCGTTACCTTGCCCGATTCAATCATCGCCAGATCAAGGATTTCATTGATCAGGCGCAGCAAATACCAGCCGGCCTGCAAGATCTGGTCGATCGACTGCTTCTGCGCGGATGAAGGTGGCGGTGTTTCGGATGCCATCAGCTGTGCGAATCCGAGTACCGCGTTTAGCGGCGTGCGCAGTTCATGGCTCATGCTGGAAAGGAATTCCGATTTCGCCAGATTGGCTTTTTCCGCGATCGCCTTCGCATTTTCCAGTTCCGCATTGGTTTCCTGCAGTGCATGTTCGATCTGTTTGCGCTCGGTGACATCACGCGCGGCCGCAAACACACCCTGCAATTTGTGGTCGCGGTCATGAAAGGTCGTGGCGTTGTACGACACGACCGTCTCTTTTGCATCCCTGGCGCGAGCAGTCAATTCGTAGTTTGTCACTTTTCCTTCGAGCAGTACCCGTGCAATGCCCGCCTCGGCCCGTTCCGGATCGGTAAAGTAGTTCTTGAACGGCGCACCGATCAGCTCGTCGCGAGTGCATCCGGTCAGCGCTTCCATTTGCTGGTTGACGTCGCTGATGATGCCGCGCGGATCGGTCGTCATGATCGCGTCGATATTCGATTCGATCAGCGAGCGGGTATAGAACTGCTGGTCGCGCAGTTTCTGGTCAAGTTGCGCCTGCTCGGCCTCAACCTGCTTGCGCACCGTGTTGTCGGTACCTATCAGCAGATATCCGATTATTTGTTCGTGAACATCCCGCAATGCGGTGACCGAGACGGTCGCCGGAAAGCGCGTACCATCCTTGCGGATATAGGTCAGCTCGTAAATATCTTCGATTCCGCGTGACGCTTTGAACGCCAGCGCCTCGAAGCCCGGCGAAATCTCCGTACCCAGCTCCAGGCTCAGGGCCGCTGCCCGTGCCACCAGTTCCTGGGCATCGGATATGCTGGCCGGCGTCATCTTGTCCACCACATCCGTCGCTTCGTAACCGAGCATTCGTTGCGCGCCCACATTAAAGATCTGGATCACACCCTGTGCATCGGTTGCGATACTGGAGAAATTCGGATTATGGAAAATGGCGTCCTGCAGCGCTCCCGCTTTCAGCAACGGCTGGCGCGCCTCCTGCAATGCCTGTTCGACCGCCAGCCGCCGGCGCATTACCTGCCGTATCCGCACATAAAGCACGGCCTGGAAGGCAAGCAGCAAAACGATCGCACCCAATATGAACGTGGCCACAGGTTGCATTGCATTGTTCCATGCAATCCCGCCTGCGAGCAGCAGCACCGCCAGGGTCATCCCGAATCCGAGCAGCATCAGGCGCTCTACCGATATTTTTTCTACCGAGTGCATTACTTCGAACATTGATTGATTACCTTAAAAATATGCCGACTCGGGTCAGGCGAGATATCGGATTGGAACGGTCATCGCATTCGCGCCGCTTTATGCATACGTCAGACGCCATCCGGTTTCGCCTGGGTGGGAGCGCCACGATCGTCAGGCCCGCCGGACTGCGACCCGCCGGTCCTGGCGGTGGCGTACATCCGACAACAGTCGGGAAAACTCTTTCTTGACGACGCCGTAACACTCGCACGTTTTGTGCTCCAGTCCGGCACGGTCAAGCACTGTAATATGGCCACGCCGATAACTGATGAAGCCGTAGCCTTGCAGTTTTCCGGCGGCCTCTGTCACGCCCTCGCGTCGTACGCCCAGCATATTGGCGATCAGTTCCTGGGTCATCGTCAGGTCATTGGAAGGCAGACGATCCAGCGTCAGCAAAAGCCATCGGCACAATTGCTGTTCGACGGAATGATGTCGATTGCACACTGCGGTTTGCGACATGTGGGTAATCAGTGCCTGCGTATAGCGCAACAGCAGGCGCAACACCGGCCCGGCGCGATTGAATTCTTCCATCAGGATCTGCGCCTTGAGGCGGTATCCATGGCCGCCGGTCTGCACCACCGCGCGGCTCGGCGTGGTATCGCCGCCCATGAAAAGCGAAATTCCCAGTACACCCTCATTACCGACACCGGCAATTTCCGATGACCCCCCGTTTTCAAGCACATAGTGCAGAGACAAAATCGATGTAGTCGGGAAATAAACGTGTTGCAGCTTTCCGCCGGACTCGTAGAGTATGTCACCGAGCAGCATGGGGACCAGTTCAAGATGCGGAGCCAGACGCTCGAAATCGGCATCGAGCAACGCCGCTAATAGATGATTCTGGTTTGGATCGTGCGTACTGGACATATCGAAACTCCTGCTTCCAGTCGTTAACCCAACGGGTAAGGTAAGACACCGAAAAGAGTGCCTGTCGCAAGGTAACACGCGCGACTGATTTTTTACGAGAGTATTCATTTTCGTCAACTAGATATGTGCGTTACCGCACCCAAGTGCAGAAAAAATGTCTGAAAGTAACGATATGCACCGGCACTTCGATCAGTTTCGATCGGATCGCCGCATCAAATTCGATGGCAGGCTTCGTGCAGTGCGGGGCAGTCGCTCACAACTGGTTCCGGCCCTGGGACGTATCCGCCTGTTAAATTTTACTTTGGTACGGTAACGCACAGTCACGGCAGTCGTTTGCACATAATCTTCGGTCATAACGCGGGATCGATGATGTGAACGCGTGACGGCAGGATCCAAACACCACACAGGGAAATACATGTCAAACTCAAAAAAATCGTGCAATGGCACACGCAAATCAGTGTTGCAATCCGCAATGATCGCCATCTTCAGTATCGCAGCATTCGCTCCCGCCATCAGCATGGCACAGGCAGCGAATGATCCCGGCCACTGGGCTCAGGGGCAAAACGCGGCATGGAAAAACTCAACCGGATTGTGCTGGCGCTCGGGAGCATGGACACCGGCACAGGCCACCGCTGAATGCGATCCCAACCTGATGGCCAAGGTAGAAGCACCCGCCGAAAAACGGGTTGAAACGCCTGCCCCTGCACCTGCGCCCGCGCCCGCGCTGGCGCAATTCCAGACACGTAAAGTCACCTTTTCGGCAGAAGAATTATTCGACTTCGACAAGGCAGAAGTAAAGCCTGCAGGAAAAGCCGGACTGGACAAGCTGACCAGTGAAATCAACGGAGTGAATTATGAATCGGTGGTTGTGACCGGACATACAGACCGCGTCGGCAGCACTCGATATAACCAGAATCTTTCCGAGCGTCGCGCCAATGCCGTCAAGGCGTATCTGGTCAGCAAGGATATTCCGAACAACCGCATCACGTCGGCAGGAATGGGTGAAAGCCAGCCTGTGACAAAAGGGAACGATTGCAGGGGCCCGATCAGCAAGACGCTGATCACCTGCCTGCAACCCGATCGTCGCGTCGAAGTCGAGGTGACCGGCAGCAAAGAAGTACTCGCCGCGCAGTAATCATTGAGCATGCACCGGGATTCTTCGGATTCCCGGTGCATGCCGCGTAGCGGTGCAGAAAAACGGCAATGCCTTCTTCTCATCGCAGCCGGTATGTTTCACGGCCAAATTCAGTCCCGAATAATCAGCTTGATTCACCTCTATCCGGTACCGGTTTCCATCACGGCCGGCCTCTATTCGGTCCAAAAGGAGTTTTCCATGTCTTTCCTTATCTATCTCGTTGGATTTGCCATTCTGATCGGCGGTGTTGCCTGGGCACTCATCACGGCCGGAGTTCCGGACCTTTATGTGGTGATCGCTTCGGTTATATTGCTCGGCATCGGAATCCTGACCGGTGTATCCCGTACGCGCGCCAAGGATCCTTCCTGACGCAGAAAAACCCCTGGTTTTTGCAGTGCGTGTGTTGGCGAACAGACCATGAATACAGATCCGGGCATCCTGAATGCTAATCACTTTCCGGGACTCCAATCATGCTTCAGTTTCAACGCCGATCCGCTCGCATCCTCCTGTTCATCGGTGCGCTGCTCGCATTTTCTGGTACGGCACAAGCCGGCATCGTGCAATGCATCGACGCAAAAGGATCTGTCACATTTACAGACGTGCCTTGTAAAGCAGATTCGGACACTGTCCCCAGCTTCGGCATGATTGAAGCAAGCCCACCCGTCCCCGGAAATTCAATGCAGACAAGCCGCTTTGTCGCAGCCGATCAGGCGCGTGCAACCGCATCGACGAAACGGCACACAACCAAGCGGCGCCTGCCGCTTGATGTGGCGACGTTGAAGGCGGCGCGGATTGCGATGCAATCGATCGACCACGCTTCTGCCTTGATACGTCAGCAAGCAATGCTGGACCAGGGAACTCGGTTCGCACCTTGGGAATTCTGGCGCTCTTGAGTATCCGTTCAGAATAAATTGTTCATATCTACCGCGTTGACGGGCGGAATGTGCGCCAGCGTACCGATCACATTGTGGATTCACCTTATAACGTAATGCATCAAAGCCAATTCCGCTTTCAATTAACGATTCACTGGAGAGAAAAATGACAACAGTTTCAAAGCAATGGTCCATGGTTCTGTGCGGCGCTGCCGTGGTTCTGGCCGCAGGCTGCAGCAGCATGAAGACGCCGGCGACTGCCTCCGTGGCCGTCTCCAATGCAGCCGTCGCCAATGCATCCACTGCAGGCGGCGCCGAATTTGCACCGGTCGAAATGAATTCGGCACGTGAAAAAATGACCCGCGCCAATAAGGCAATGGCGGACAAGGATTACAAACTGGCGAACGAGCTGGCGATTCAGGCGCAAGCAGATGCAAAACTGGCGCAAGGCAAAGCCAACTCGGCCAAGGCACAAACTGCAGCAAATGCCTTGCAGGAAGATATCCGGGTCTTGCGTGAAGAACTGGACCGTACCAACAAATAGCCACTGATCCGTCTGCATCGGAAACGCAGCAAACACCACATTCAGCGGCGCCCATACCGGGCGCCGCCGCAACCAAAAGGACATCATCATGAAAAACAATTACCTGAAGCCCGTAATGCTAGCCATCGCCGTACTCGTCGGCGCCTGCAGCTCGATGCCTGCCACCACCACCCTGCTCGACCAGGCGCGAAGCGATTTCCGCGTGGCGCAAAGCAACCCGAATGTCGCGAAATACGCTCCCCTGGAATTGAAGCAAGCCGGCGAAGCGCTCGACCAGGCGAATGCCGCAGCCGAAGACAATGACAGCGATGAAAAAATCGACAAACTGGCTTATGTTGCGAAACAAAAAATTGCGCTGACCCGGGAAGCGGCAAAGCAGAAATCGGCCGAAGCCGAAGTCGCCAGTTCCGGCAAGAAGCGTGACCAGCTACGTCTGGACCAGCGCACCAACGAAGCCGACAAGGCAAAAATGATTGCACAACAATCCCAGCTAAACGCACAGATTGCCCAGAGCGAGACAGCCGAAGCCCAGCGCAAAACGCAGGAAGCGCAAGCCCGCACCGCACAACTGGAAGCGCAACTGGCCGACCTGGCTGCAAAAAAGACGGAACGCGGAATGGTCATCACCCTCGGCGATGTATTGTTCGGCACCGACATGGCGCGCCTGAATCCGGATGGCATGCGCACCGCGCAAAAGCTGGCCGACGTCCTGCAACAGAATCCGCAGCGCACCGTGATGGTTGAAGGCTTTACCGACAGCACCGGCACAAGCGCACATAACCAGGAATTATCCGAACGTCGGGCCGCCGCAGTCAGCGGCGCCTTGCTTCAAATGGGTGTTGCCCCTGGACGCGTGACCACGCAAGGTTATGGAGAGGCGCATCCGATCGCCGCCAACGATACTGCAGAAAACCGGCAGTGGAACCGACGCGTCGAGATCGTGCTTTCCGACATCGACGGCAAGGTCATGAAGCGTTAATCAAAGAAAGTGGTCTCACGGCCATTCTTTCAAGTAGTAGTGCGGCTGTCTGTGCCATAACAGGAACAGGCGGAACGCACCCATCTCAAATCATTTGAACATTATCAGGAGTTCATCATGCTGGAATCAAATTTCAAAGCCGTCAATCACGACATGAATACGCTGGTCAAGGACGCGCAAGCGCTGTTTCATGCAGCCGCTGAACTAACCGGTGAAAAAGCCGAGGAATTGCGTCAACGCGCCATGCGCCTGCTCGACACGGCGATGGTCAAGGGCCACGAAGCGCAGGCAAACGCACTTGTCTCCGGTCGGGAAATGGCTGCGTCGGCCGACGACTACGTAAAAGAGAATCCGTGGCGTGTCATCGCTGCCCTGGCTGGTGCGGGTCTGCTCGCAGGCGTACTCCTGGGCCGCAAGTAACCGACCCGGATGCACGACGATACCGACAAATCCGGCGCTGCTCCGGCGACGGGCTTGATCGCCGGCGTTGCGGCAATGGCCAGAAACGGATTCGGGCTCCTGCTGTCAAGGCTGGAGCTCGCCGCTCTGGAATTGTCGGAGGCGCTCCGCCATTTGCTGAACCTGAGCTTGGTATTCGCACTGGCACTGATGGCGGCATGGTTCGCGATTGCCTTTGGCACCGTTCTTGTCGTCTATCTGGCGTGGGAAAGTCTAGGCTGGACGATACTGCCGATCATGATGCTGTTGTTTGCGGGCTTGTTTGCTGCGTTGATGTTCCAGGCGCGGTCGATGGCAAGACACAATAATCTTGCGCTGACAGCGACCCGTGCGGAATTGCAAGCCGACCGCGATATGTTGAAAGCCATGGGCGGCCGCAACGGCTGACCGGATCAGCCATCCAGACCCAAAGGAAAAAGGAGTATGCAATGAAGAACCATGCGGCGCAGATGGCATTCGATCGGAAAGCCGGATTATTGATCGACGGTGCACGCTATCGCGCCGGACTCGTACGGGCAAAGGCCGCGGTGATTGAAGGCTTGCAACCGGAAAGCATGATCCGGAACGCGGTCGAGCATGCAATCGGATCTGCCGCTACCCGGCTCGGCGCGTCACTGGTAAAGGGCGGTGCCCGATACCAGATCGTGATGCCGATTGCTGTCGCCGTATTTTCATATCTGCTGCGCCAAAGATTACGCAATCTCGCCATCGGCGCGGGCGTCGTTGCAGTAGCGGCGATTGCCGCAACCCGACACAAGCGCTCCTGATCACCCCGAATACATTACATGCGGCTACCGGCCTTTCCCCCGATGGCAGTCGCCGGCCAGTGTTGCAGCATGCGCGACCATGGATCGCACATACGAATGAAATTCATACCTGCGTACGCTGGCGCACATCAAAATATTTCAATTCTGTATACGCTTGCGTGACTGATCGGCCGATGCCGGTTAGTCACCAGCGAATACGTCGCATAACGCCGCAGTTCGCTTTCGCAACCTCCCTCTCTACAAAAAAGAAAGAATCCTCTATGAACATCAACCTGGCTCTTGCCCCACTGATTTCCCTGATCGCCGGAATCCTGATTCTCGTCATGCCGCGCCTTTTGAATTTTATTGTCGCAATTTATCTGATCGTGATCGGCTTGATCGGTTTGTTCGGCACCGGCAATCTTTTCCGATAACCCGAGCGCCGTCCGCCGTGTGCCCGCGGTAAATCCGAAAAACCATGCCGCGCTATCTGAAAATTTCAATGTGGACCATGTTCGGCCTGAGCGCCGCGCTCGCGCTGAGCGTCGTCGCGATCGGACACTTTGACTGGAACCGCGCCAAGCCATGGTTGAATGCGCACGTCAGCGAAGCCACCGGCCGATCGTTCACGATTCATGGCGATCTTGCGATCGAATGGCGCAGGGCCGACGCGATTGAATCGACCTGGCGCCGGTGGGTTCCGTGGCCGCACTTCAAGGCACAGAATATCGTGTTCGGCAATCCCGATTGGGTCAAGACAGCGCCGAACATGGCCGAAGTGCGACAGGTAACTTTTTCCTTGAGCCCATTCGCGCTGCTCGGAAAAAAAATCGTGGTCCGAAACCTGCTCCTGGAAGAACCGCTTCTGTTTCTGGAACGCGCCAAAGACGGGGAAAACAACTGGACGATGAAATCGAACACGCCCTCGGATTGGCAGTTCGAACTGAAGAAGATCGGACTGAGCAAAGGAAAAGTGCACCTTGTCGACGGGATCAAACGCGCCGACCTGCGCATCGATATCGACACGCTGGACGAGCGGGCGGCCGACGGTTATGCGCTCGACTGGAAAGTTGCCGGATCTCTGGACAAGGATGCGGTCAAAGGCAGCGGAAAGGCGGGTGCGATACTCTCGCTTCAACAGCAGGAAACACCCTATCCGATCGAGGCCGACGTCCGTATAGGCAAGACATCCGTTGCATTCAAGGGTACGGTCACCAATCCGCGCGCACTGGCCGCGCTCGACGTGCAGCTCAAACTCGCCGGCGTGAGCATGGCGGAACTGTATGCACTGACGGGCATTCCGTTTCCCGAAACGCCGGCCTTCGCCACCAAAGGCCGTCTGACCGGAAAAAACAGCCACTCAGGCAGCAACTGGAAGTATCAGGAATTCAGCGGCCGTGTCGGTTCGAGCGACCTGTCCGGCACATTCGAATATCAGTCAAAGCAGTCCCGCCCGCATCTGACCGGCGTGCTGGTGTCCAATGTCTTGAAATTTCAGGATCTGGCGCCGCTGATCGGCGCCGACTCGAAGAAAAGCAAGGCGGATCGCGACGCAATAGCGGTACAGCCGCCGAACAAGGTATTGCCGGTCGAGCCATTCAAAACCGACCGCTGGCGCAGTATTGATGCCGACGTCAAATTCACCGGCCGCCGGATCGACCGGGCCGGGCAACTACCGATCGAGAACATGGTCACCGACCTTCATTTGAAGGACGGCGTGCTTTCTCTGAAGCCGCTCAATTTCGGAATTGCCGGCGGAAAACTGGTTTCAACCATCGTGCTGGACGGACGTGGAAAATCGATCAAGGCGCACATGAAAATATCGGCGCGGCATCTGAAGCTGAAGCAATTGGTCCCGGCTTTCCAGCCGATGCAAGCCAGCGTGGGAGAGGTGAATGGCGATGCATCGCTGTCGGCCACCGGCAATTCGATCGCGGCGATGCTGGGATCGTCCAATGGTGAAATCAGGGCATTCATCGACGGCGGAACCATCAGCAAGCTGATGCTTGAAAAAATCGGACTGAATATCGACAGCGTCATTCTTACCCAGATGACCGGTGACAAACAGGTCAGGCTGAATTGCATGGCCAGCGATTTCGCCGTCACCGATGGATTGATGCAAGCCCGCAGCTTCGTGGTGGACACCGAGGACGCGATCCTCGATATCACCGGCCAGATCAATCTCGCGCAGGAAAAATTGAACCTGACCATCAAGCCGGACACGAAAACCCTGCGCCTGATTTCATTGCGCGCGCCTTTTTATATAACTGGCAGCTTCAAGTCTCCGAAGGTCAAAGTCGACAAGGGCGTGCTTGCGCTCAAGGCCGGCGCAGCCGTCGCACTTGCCGTAGTCGCACCTGTGCTGACCGCAGTCATTCCACTGGTGAATCTCGGACCCGGCAAGGATAGCGATTGTGCCAATTTGCTGCGGGACGCGCGCAAGAAGCCGATTGCACCGTCACCCGGAAAAATCTACCGCACCAAACAGAAATAACAAGCGATCCGCCGCAGCAGGGAATACTCATGACAGTACAAAACATATGGATTCTGATCAAGGCCGCGACTTCATCATGGGTCGACGACTATGCGCAAAGCATGGGTGCAGCGCTGGCCTACTACACCATGTTCTCGATCGCACCGTTACTGCTGATCGTGATTTCGGTTGCCGGAATGATTTTCGGTGTCGAAGCCGCGCGCGGCGAAATTTTCAATCAATTGCAGGGGCTGATGGGACAGCAAGGCGCCGACGCAGTGCAAGACTTGCTCGAAAGCGTGAGCAAGCCGGCTGAAAGCATTACTGCGATGATTGTCGGCGGCGTATTGCTGCTGATCGGTGCGACAACGGTGTTCGGTGAATTGCAGGATGCACTGGATCGCATATGGCGTGCGCCCAAAAGAAACAAGGGCGGCATCTGGAGCCTGCTGCGCGCGCGACTCCTCTCTTTCGGCATGATCATGGGCATCGGATTTTTATTGATGGTGTCGCTGGTGGTCAGTGCAGCACTGGCGGCAATCGGAAAACTGTGGGGGCCTCTATTCGCAGACTGGGTATTCCTGGCGAACGCGATTGATTTTGTGGCTACGTTTGCATTCACCACGGTCGTCTTTGCATTGATCTACAAAACCATGCCGCGGGCAAGAGTGGACTGGACCGACGTATGGATCGGTGCGGCGGTAACGTCACTGTTGTTTACAATCGGCAAACTCCTGATCGGGCTTTACATCGGCAAAAGCGGTGTCACTTCGGGTTTCGGTGCGGCCGGCTCGCTTGTGGTTGTGCTGGTGTGGGTCTATTACTCCGCCCAGATATTTCTGATGGGCGCCGAATTCACCTGGGCTTATGCGATTACGTTCGGATCGCGCAAAGAGCAGCCGGTGCCGGCGGCCGCGCCCGCGATACCCAGTCAAGGCACAGAAAAACAACCTGATGAGAACCTGATCGAGGCAAAGCAGGCTGCCACAGAAGAGGAACGCTGCCAGGCGGAGAATAAGTCCGGGCCGGAAATCGCACGTTAGAACCGCCGAGGCACCAAGGTGCCAAGGTGCCGCTTCTTCTGCCAATTCGGAAACGTCAGCTACCGTTCACTACACCATCCTCAGGGCACACGCTGCTGCCGGGCATACTCCGCACGCTTCATTTCGACATACGTGGTCCGGTCCAT
>JAKFFO010000033.1:0-6976 GCA_036675035.1 Oxalobacteraceae bacterium | reverse complement strand
CCGCACCGAAAGGATAGCGGGGTTTTTTATGTCCCGACCAAACGCTCATACCATGCGGCACCGGCAAGCCTGAACCCGATCATGCAGACCAGCGCATCGACAATCAATGACATACCGGCAAAACAGAATACGGATTGATTCCGGGCCTGCCAAATCCGCTGGTGCTCTTCAACCGCACGCATAAAACAGGCTGTTGCGATAACACCGCCATCCACCTTGGTTTCCTTGAGGAAACACTCCTGTGCACCCATACTAATCGCAGCAACGCCATCCGCTTTCCCTTCTTCCGATCGGCAGGAACGCCGCGACGGATGATTTCTTTACAAGGAAGGTACATGGAGACAAACGGATATCAATCCGACATTGCGCCTGTGCTTGCAGCGGGCGCGCACAAGGGCATCGCAATGCGTCGCCGAGGAAGGCATTTCAATTTACTTATCGCGTTTGCGATAATGTGCATCACCATCGTATCCGGCTATCTGGTGGGCCAGCGGATTGCCATTCGTTCCCTTGATACTGCCGCTTCGCATCGGCTGGATGTGTTTCGCGCTTCGTTCTTTGCGCCGGTCGAGCGATTCGAATATCTGCCTAGCCTGCTTGCTGCGCATCCCGTCATTATCGACACACTGGAGCATGAGGACGATCCGAAGAGCCAGGCCGCGCTCAATGCATTCCTGCAGAACGCCAACGCCAAGGCAACCTCTGCAGCGGTCTATGTGATGAACCGTGATGGTTTGACGGTCGCGTCGAGCAACTGGACTTCCGAAGACAGCTTTGTCGGTAAGAATTTTTCGTACCGGCCGTATTTTCAGGAAGCGCTGCAAGGAAAGCTCGGCCGCTTTTACGGCGTCGGATCGGTGACCGGCGTGCCAGGATTCTTCCTTGCATATGCAGTCCGGAATCGGAGTGCAATCATCGGCGTGGTCGCGGTCAAGGTCGATCTGGACAGTCTGGACCAGCGTTGGGAAGCCGGATCGGACCAGATCACCGTAACGGACGATAGCGGCATCATTTTCCTCAGCTCCAGCAAGGAATGGAAATACAGGACCACCAAACCGCTGTCGCCGGAAATCATGCATCGGCTGCGTGAAACCCGGCAGTATGCAACGATGCTGAAGACGCCACTCGCGTTCGGCAGCGACTCCATTTGGCGCGACAAGCGCGTGGTCAAGGTCAAGGATTCTGAAAACGGAACGACGCGGAGGTACTTCGCTCTCAGCCGTTCGCTGCCGCAAGCAAGCTGGACCATCACCACGTATTCCTCGCTGGAGCAGGCGGAAGAGACCGCCGCGACGTATGCGTTCATGGCTGCCGGCGGCACGGCCTTTCTGATGCTGCTTTCTATGTACATGCGACTGCTGAAACGCAGAATGGCGGAAAAGGAAGCGGCAAGAGAAGCCGCCGACACCGCACACGAGCTGCTCGAAGCCAAGCACAAGGAACTGGAAATACTGAGCCAGCACTTGAAAACCATGGCGATTTCAGATCCGTTGACCGGTTGCCATAACCGCCGTTACTTTACCGAGATTGCGGGAAAGATGGTGAGCGCCGCGCACCGGCACAGCCGGCAGATATCGGTTCTCATGCTCGACATCGATTTTTTCAAGAAGATAAACGATACCTGGGGTCACCCGGCTGGGGACGAAGTGCTCAAGGCGGTGGCGACTGCATGTCAATCGATATTGCGCCAGCCGGATTTTCTGGTCCGCTTCGGCGGTGAAGAATTTGTCGCGATCCTGCCGGATACAAACATGGATGACGCAATCGTGGCCGCGGAACGGCTGAGAACTGCCGTTGAATCGCTGAAAGTTTCTGTAGGCGAAACGGCACTCAGCGTGACGCTCAGCATTGGCATTTCCGAATTCACCGACGGCGAAGCCAGCCTTGACAAGGCGCTTTCACGAGCGGATGTTGCGCTTTATCATGCGAAGCATGGCGGCCGGAATCGTTGTTCTGCTTATCGCCCCGAAATGGAAGCGATCAATGCTCCCCAGCCCGCGGCTGCGCATTGAGTGCCGGATTGCCTTTCAACCACTCCCGGATCTTCCTCCATTCGTCCCAGACGTTTTCATAATTTATGTCGATATAACCTCTGTCTTCGTCCAGCTTGCGTCTTGCCGAGAGGGACACGAACTTGCAGGTTGCCCTGTCGCGTATCTGCAGGACCTCGGCCTGACTCAGTGGACTGCCTTTCTTGGTTTCTCCTGCAACCAGAATGGAAGCGAGAGAAGGGATGGCGATAAGAACCATCGGATCGTCCTGCTCCGGCGTTCCATGGTCCTGCCAATTTTGAACCCCGGTCATCAGCATTTCTCCGGCTCGATGCATGAATAAAAATGCCTCGCTGTGTCAGAGCGAGGCGAACCACCACAGGGTGGAAGAGACAACCGTTTATTCGTTTCAGCCCGAAGCGTACGGGCATGCCGACAACCAGGACATCGGCTTACCGAGAACTATTTTTATGAGGCACCACGGGTCCGATTGAAACATTCCAACGTCAGTACGGCATGCGCCATCGGCTCATCGTATGAATCGCCCGTCTCTGCCGATAATCGTCAACTCGACGAACTCGCTACCGGTGTGATCGGCGGGCCCGTAAGAAACCATCAAGCCTCCCAGATCCTGGCTTTTGATCGACTCCAACCCTTTGATGAAGCTCTCGCGTGTCAGGTTCCTCCCGGCGCGCTTGAGCCCTTCGACCAGGACCTTTGCAGCGACGAACCCTTCCATTGCCGAATAGGACACGGTCGCACCGGTTTCCTTCGCCGCCACCTTGAATTCCATTGCGAGAGTGCTGGTAAGCAGATTGGGCGGCGGAGTGATTTGGGACACGATGATTCCCGGAGCGTGCTCCCCGAGTCGTTTTACGAACGCCCCGGACGCATTGTTCGACAACGTCATCAGTTGCATCTTGTTGCCCTTCTGCCGCAATCCCTTGATGATGCTGACTGCTGTCGGCGCCGACGAAACGATGATTGCGGTTTGCGGATTGGCCGCGATCGCCGCATCAATGATGGCGGCGAAATCGGGCTTTACACGGTCAAAGCTGATGATCGCAGCTGGCTTGAGCTTGCGTTGCGCCATGGCGTGGTTGAATCCTTCGAGTCCGTCCCTTCCGAAAGAATCGTCGACATGGATCAGCGCAATCCGATTCATGCCGATCGTGCTGAACTGTTCAACCGCCTTGATCACTTCCTGCTGGTACCGGGCACGCACATTGAACAGGTTGGGATTGACCGGGCTGTGCAGAATGGTAGCGCCGGTACTTGGGCCGACCAGCGGAACCTTGTGTGAATTCAGCAGCGGAAGAATCGCTTCCGTGTGTGGCGTCCCGCGGTTCTGGAACATGGCGAATACGCGTTCTTCGAGAATCAGTTTTTCGGCGTTCGTCGCAGAGAGCTTTGGATCGAACTTGTCGTCTAGCGTGATCACTTCGATCAGCCGGCCATGCACGCCGCCACCCCGGTTGACGCTGGCTATATACGCGTTCGCGCCTTCGTTCAACTCCTTGACGGCGCCGGCAATCTGGCCGGTGATGCCTATCGTTTGCCCGATGCGGATCTTCGTATCGGTTACGCCATTTTCGGCTGATGCATGGTTCGCCGCACCTGCCAGAAACAGCATGGCTGCGATGAATGCTTTCCAATGGTTGTTCATAGTCTCCTCCTTGAGATTGTCTCGGCCTTTGCCGGATCGAACGGAATTCAAGCCTGCATTGCGCCACGCCGCCGGTTATTGTGGTTTCAGTGAAGTGAGGCGCGCCACCCGTGGATCACGCGATGGCTGGTCCGACTCATTGCAGCATTTGTGCCAAGTTGCTTGCGCCGGCTAGATGCTTGTTTTATTGGAGATTTTCCGGAAACGAACGCAGCTTGTGGCACCTGACTGCGCGAATTACCGGAATCGGGAACGGAATTTTGTCCGAAAGTTCGCGCAAAGTTTGCCCGGGGTTGTTGCGGGGATTAACAGCATCGTTGCTCCTTACCCCTGATTTGTCCGGCCGCCATTGATGGCCTGGTGGTCTATCGCCAGCAATTCGGCTTCCTGTTCCTTCCGCAGTTCGGCAATGCGCGTCGCATAATTCTGGAGCCGGATATCGTCTTCGGAAACCGGTTCCCATCCAGGTACCTGCACGGTATCGCCGGCGCCGTCAACCGCCACGAACACAATCATGCAGCGCGTGGTCTTCTTGCATGCGCCGGTCTTCGGGTCGATTGCCGATACGTCGATTGCGATATGCATACTGGAGTTTCCGGTCTGCGCGACGGTGGCCGTGACTTCGACGATCTGGCCGATGAAGATCGGTTTGTAGAAGCGAATGCCGCCGACATATACGGTGACGCAGTAATAACCGCTCCAGCCGACCGCACAGGCATAACCGGCCTGATCGATCCATTTCATCACTGCGCCGCCGTGTACCTTGCCGCCGAAATTGACGTCGGTCGGTTCCGCGAGGAACCGGAGTGTGATGCTGCGTGACACCGGGCGCATGGTATCCATGTCATGTCCTTAAAATTTGGTTTCAAGCGAATCGCTTGTTCAAGAAGCCCTTTATCAATAACCGTGCCACGCCCTGCGCCGTGAAAGCGCCGGATAAGTTATTGATTTTTTGAATAAATATTTCCCGCTCAGTACGAATGCCAATCGGGGTGTCCGATATTCCGGCATGACCTTGGCCACTTTTCCGACATTCCGCAAATAATGTTGCATACCGGGGTGGCTGATTTTTTCATGAACAAACTGTCTTCGCGCTTCCCGGTCGATCCGTTCAGAGAAAAAAGCTCTTTATTTTCAGGCACTTGCTCTTGCTTACGTGAGCGACAAGGTTTATTCACCTGTGGTTCAGTTTTTCAATTTGCTGTCGGGCCAGCCGGTTTTCAGCTGGATTAAATATTGCTTACAGGCTATATATAAGTAGCGAATAAATTGATACCAGCTCCAGGAGATTTCATGAAATTCAATAACATACGAATCGGAACCCGACTGTTCATCAGTTTTGGAGCAGTAGTGCTGCTAACGGTAATACTGGCATGCGCTTCCTACTGGGCGTTCAGCAAGGTGTCGCTGCAATGGAATTCGTTTCATACGGTCTCGCTGCGAAAAGCCGACGCAGTCGCCGAAGGCCACGCCATGCTTGCGAGCGCGAATGAAAATTTCAAGAACTTCCTGCTTCGCGGCGACGCATACAAAATGAATTTCATGGCGGATCTCGGCGGTGTCGAATTTGCCGCTTCGAGTTATGCCGGATTCATTCCGGAAAACGGGCCAGAGAAGGCAGCGCTGGATCGGGTTACGGCGGGCACCGCAAAGTACCTTGCCGGCATGCGCAAAGCCAGCGAACTGAAAGGTGCCGGCGCGCCGGTCGAGGAGATAGAGCGGGCGGTCAAGGGAATCGATACTGAAATCAAGATCGCGCTTGACGAGCTGACCCAGATCACGCGCGATGAGACCAAGGCGGCAGGCGACGCGATCAACACACTTGTGGCTACCGGCAAGCGCATCATTTTTTTTGCCGCTGTCGCCTGCATCCTGCTTGGTGTGCTTTTTGCGCGTCTGACATCGAAAAGCATTACGCGACCGCTCAATGAAGCAGTAAAGATTGCACAGACAGTCGCCACCGGCGACCTGAGCGCAAAAATCGAAATCACAACCAAGGATGAAACCGGCGCGCTGCTCCGGGCCTTGAAAGACATGAATCAAAGCCTGGTAAAAATCGTCGGCGAAGTGCGCGCCGGGACCGATACCATTGCAACTGCGTCCAGCCAGATCGCCTCCGGCAACCTCGATCTCTCGTCGCGTACCGAGATTCAGGCCAGTTCGCTTGAGGAGACCGCATCTTCGATGGAAGAACTCACATCGACCGTCAGTCAGAATGCCGACAATGCACGCCTGGCGAACGGCCTTGCGGTGACTGCATCGGAAGTGGCGACCAAGGGAGGCGCCGTAGTATCGCAAGTGGTTGCGACCATGGGCTCGATCAACGATTCGTCAAAAAAGATCGTCGACATCATCAGCGTTATCGATGCCATCGCATTCCAGACCAATATTCTCGCCCTGAATGCAGCGGTCGAAGCGGCGCGCGCCGGCGATCAGGGACGAGGCTTCGCGGTGGTCGCCGCCGAAGTACGCAATCTCGCTCACCGTTCTTCATCCGCGGCCCGTGAAATCAAACTGCTGATCAATGACTCGGTCGAGAAGGTCCATGCCGGCAACGAGCTGGTGGACCAGGCCGGCGCCACGATGCAGGAAGTCGTCGCCAGCGTTCAGCGCGTGACATCGATCATGGCGGAGATCATGGCGGCCAGCGAAGAACAAAGCGCCGGAATTGCGCAGGTCAACCTGGCGATCGGACAGGTTGACGACATAACCCAGCAAAACGCCGCACTGGTCGAAGAAGCGACCGCGGCGGCAAAATCAATGCAGGACCAGTCGAAGGCCTTGGCGCACCTGGTCAGCGTATTCAAGCTGAGTGCGACCGACAAATTGCAGAGCCGTTCCAGCGCAGCGTCAACCGAGGTCAGCGCCGCGCTTGCCAATACACCGGGGAAGTCCGAAATTGGTGCATCGCATGAGTCACATGAAGATTTGCCGGCCTATCGCGATATTCAGATTCCGGCGGGTTCTGTCCGGCGTTTATCGCCACCCTCCGACAAGACGGTGGAAAGATGAGTGCTGCGCCATTTTCAGTTTGCCCTGATTCGGACTCGATTTTGAGGCAGTGGTGAAAATTGCGGCAACAAGGCCGGAGGCCATATAACTCCCGCGATCGCCTGCAAGCAACCGCGGAATTAGTATCGAGACCGCAGCTTTATCCGCTCAAGGAACGGTGCAGGGAAAAACCTCGACCTGCGATGGGGCATCGACCGGTCCGGCGATATCGGCCATCGGATGGCACACGCCGTTCCAGCACATCTCGTAATCGGCCACATACGGCGAGCGCGCCAGCAGCAGCCGCTGCTGTGCCGGCAGCGCCGGC
>JAKFFO010000196.1:0-7119 GCA_036675035.1 Oxalobacteraceae bacterium | reverse complement strand
AAACGGCGTGACAACCATCTGTCTTGTATGGCGCATCTGCAGGAACTGGAATCCCTCCTTTTCGAGAAGGGGCAGTGCAGCGTTCAGTACAACTAATACATCTTCGGGGACGGATTCGTTCGCAACGGAAGTAGAGAGGGGCGCTTGAAAAGTAAGTCTGATGAGACGGGCGGCAATCATGACCAGGCCAATCAGCTGGCTGAAGAAAATAACCGCGACAAGCGTCCCAATAAGCCCCCACCAACTGTCCATGCTGCCCCCTTTTGATATGTGTGGACGCCTGCAGAAAGAGGCGCCGCTTTTTTGTTTTAATTCAGCGAAAAAATCTACTCTGAGCCCTTAATTTTCCGGCGGCAGGCTGGCTTCGATTGTCATGTTCGGTGAACACGTCGTAAGATCGATCACGCCATCGCGGTCCGTCATACCATCGCGGCTTGTATTTTGCATGCGTTGCTGCTTGCACAGGCTGCGATATGCCGGCTTCAGCAAAGAGGTGTATTTTTCCTTCAAAAGCGCATCGGTGGCGTATTCGAAAATGGTCTTGTTCCATGACGCAGCATCGGCGATCAAGGGTCGCAGCGCATCGTTACAACAGAACAATTCCTCACGGTCGTTCGTATCGGCAAGAAGCCGCACCCGGCTGCACGCCCAGACGAGTTTGCCGATTCCCTCGATATCGAACGGTTTGTATCTGTCGGCTAACGCCTGCAGCAATTCCTCGTCTGTTGCGTCCCTCGACACGATCGCTGCCAGCTCGGCTTCCTTGCCATCCCCAAAGGACGAATCGCGCAAATCGACCATCTGCAGGCCACAATTTAAAGTAATCGTGGTCTTTTCCCTATTATTACTATTATTACCTATTATTATTGCTACCGCGACAACATCGAAGAAGAATATGCGGGTCGCCGCAGCCGGGTACCGCCGCAAGGGAAATCGCAGGCGCTTGAGGATCTTTTCACGGCTCCCGGGGACGATTCGGAAAGTTCAGGCAAGACCTGACGTGGCCTGTTGATGCCTTGATGCTGCCGCATTTGGTTTATATTACTGCCTGCACTGAATCTCGAATCCTATTTACCCGATAAAAACCCATGAAAATCGACAAGGACACTGCGGTCACCCTGCGTTTGACCATTGCTGAAAGTAACGGCAAGCTTATTCAAAGCGGCAAGACACCGATTGCATATCTGCACGGTGGCTACGACAATTTGTTCCCTAAACTGGAAGCGGCCCTGCAAGGACAGGCAGCCGGTTTCAAAGCCACGCTGGATCTGGCGCCTGAAGATGCGTTTGGCGTGCGTGATGAAAACCTGCTGCGCACGATTCCCAAGCAGGATTTTCCGCCGGGGGTCAAAGTGGGTGGCTCGCTGCAAGGATATAACGATGCGGGGGAAGAACAGATTTTCACCGTGATGAAAATTAAGGGCGATCAAGTCATGCTTGATGGCAACCACCCGCTGGCCGGTAAATCCCTGCGCGTAGGTTTGGAAGTGTTAAGTGTGCGTGCAGCCACCGCAGAGGAAATCACGCATGGCCACGTGCATGGCGAGCACGGCCATCACCACTAAATCAAAGAGAAACAGGAGCCGGTTCTGATTTTTGACCATCCGTATAACGCAATGGTTGAATCTCAGAACTGCTCCTGGTGTCATGACATGGATTGATAGTAATAATTATTATCATTTCGACATCGGCATTCTCAAGCTGAAACAACTCTTATATAATCGCCGAACTTGATCGGGAGAGCGCAGCAAGCAGCTGCCGCCGAAGGGGCTAACACCCAACAAACTCTCAGGCAAAAGGACCGGTCAAACGGGGAAGCATATTCCCCAAACTCTGGAGAGCGATAGCGGCACGGTTGCCGAACTATCCACCGAAGGTGCGCACGGAGTGTGTTCTATTCCGTAATCTCTCAGGTATCAGGACAGGGTGGGCTGCGATTTCATCGCGTGTAATGGACGGATGTTCATTGCTCGTATTTTGTCGTCCCCATTATTCTGGTATCGAGACTCCCATGACGCAAGCAGCAAGCACTCCGAAAGCAACTCCCCTCAATGCGGTGCATCGCGCCGCCGGCGCCAAGATGGTCGATTTCGGCGGTTGGGACATGCCCGTCAATTACGGCTCGCAGATCGAAGAACATCACGCTGTGCGCCGCGATTGCGGCATGTTCGACGTCTCGCACATGTGCATCGTCGACCTGGAAGGCGACAAGGTTCGCGGCTTCTTGCGCGGACTGGTTGCGAACAACGTCGACAAATTGCAAAACCCCGGCAAGGCACTCTACTCCTGCATGCTGACACCGGAAGGCGTCGTGGTCGACGACCTGATCATTTACTACTTTAATGAAAACTGGTTTCGCCTCGTGGTCAACGCCGGTACAGCGGAAAACGATGTCGCATGGATGAATGCGCACAATGCCGCAACCAACGCAGGCATCTCGATCACGCAGCGCCGTGACGGCCCGAATGCTTACGGGATGATTGCAGTACAAGGCCCGAACGCCCGCAGCAAAACCTGGGAAGTCCTGCCGGAAACCAAATCAGCCAGCGCTGAAATCAAGCCCTTCAATGCCGTCATTGTCTCGACTACTGCGTTCGGCGAGGTGATGCTGGCACGCACCGGCTATACCGGCGAAGACGGATTCGAGATTGCCGTCGCTGCCGACCAGGTCGGCGCGTTATGGAATGCATTGGCCGCCGCAGGCGTCAAACCAGCCGGCCTGGGTGCGCGCGATACCTTGCGCCTGGAAGCCGGCATGAACCTGTACGGCCAGGACATGGATGAAACCGTCAACCCGCTCAACGCCGGTCTGGCCTGGACCGTGGATCTTGCCAGCGAGCGCGATTTCGTCGGCAAGTCTGCCTTGCTGCAGCAAGGCCAAAGCGCGCAGCTGCTCGGATTGATCCTGCGCGAAAAAGGCGGCATCCTGCGCTCGCACCAAAAAGTCATCACCGCGCAAGGCGAAGGCGAAATCACCAGCGGCACATTCAGCCCGACCATGCAGCAGGCGATCGCCATGGCGCGTTTGCCGATGGGCGTCAAGGTTGACGACAACGTGCACGTCGTCATCCGCGACAAGCAGCTGGCCGCCACCGTGGTGAAATTGCCCTTTGTCCGCAACGGTAAAGTACTCGTATCCTGAATCAGCACCGATCAGTTGCCACAAGCTTCCATTCCCACCCTATTTAAACTTTTAACTATTTGGAGCAAATCATGAATGCACCTGCCGAACTGAAGTACACCGCCTCCCACGAATGGGTGCGTATCGAAGCCGACGGCACCATGGCTGTAGGCATTACCGATTTTGCCCAGGATGCCCTGGGCGATATCGTCTACGTGGAATTGCCAAAGATCGGCCAGGCGCTGACAGCCGGCAAAGAATGCGCCGTGATCGAATCGGTGAAAGCCGCCAGTGACATCTATGCACCTGTCAGCGGTGAAGTCGTCGCCATCAACGAATCCTTGTCCGATACACCCGAGTCGGTCAACACCGACGCTTTCGGCGCATGGCTGTTCAAGGTCAAGCCAGCCAATGCAGCAGATGCAGATGCACTGCTGAGCGCGGCAGATTACGTCAAGAATATCGGCTGATCCAGCTGCAAGCAATTTCCACTCCGGTTCCAGACATCATGACAAACGCCAACACAAGTCCCAGCACCACCGAACTCGAAGCACACGACGCCTTCATCGCCCGCCACATCGGCCCTTCCGAAACCGAACAAGCCGCCATGCTGGCCGTGCTCGGTTATCCAAACCGCACCGCATTGATCGACGCCATCGTGCCGGACAACATCCGCCGCCGCGAGGTGCTGCCGCTCGGACAGTTCACCCAGGCGCAATCGGAACCGGAAGCGCTGGCGCAACTGAAAAAACTGGCCGGCAAGAACAAGGTCCTCAAATCGCTGATCGGCCAGGGCTATTACAACACCCATACCCCCGGCGTGATCCTGCGCAACGTGTTCGAGAACCCGGCCTGGTACACCGCTTACACGCCCTACCAGCCGGAGATATCGCAGGGCCGCCTGGAAGCGATGTTGAATTTCCAGCAGATGATCACCGACCTGACCGGCATGGACATCGCCAATGCGTCGATGCTGGATGAAGGCACCGCTGCCGCTGAAGCCATGACGCTGATCCAGCGCGTCGGCAAATCGAATTCCAGCGTGTTCTACGTTGCTGAAGATGTGTTGCCGCAAACGCGCGAAGTCATCGAGACCCGCGCCAAGCCCTTGGGCATCGAGGTGCGCACCTGCAACGGCAAGACGGAACTGGAGAGCGATTGTTTCGGCGTGCTGCTGCAATACCCGGGCGCGAACGGCGATATCCGCGATTACCGCGAATATGCCGCTGCCATGCATGCCAAAGGCGCGATGGTCATCGTCGCCGCCGACCTGCTGGCGCTGACCCTGATTACGCCGCCGGGCGAGTGGGGCGCCGATGTCGTGGTCGGCAACAGCCAGCGTTTCGGTGTGCCGCTCGGATTCGGCGGCCCGCATGCCGGCTACATGTCGACGCGCGATGCCTTCAAGCGCAACATGCCGGGCCGTCTGGTCGGTGTTTCCATCGATGCGCAAGGCAACCAGGCGTATCGCCTGGCGTTGCAGACCCGCGAACAACATATCCGCCGTGAAAAAGCCACATCGAATATCTGCACCGCGCAAGTCTTGCTGGCCGTGATCGCCTCGATGTACGCGGTCTACCACGGCCCGGCTGGCCTGCGCCAGATCGCGCAACGCGTGCACCGCTTCACCGGCATCCTCGCCGCCGGTCTGACGCAACTGGGCTACAAGCTCGCCAACATCACCTATTTCGATACGCTGACGATCAATGTCAGCAATGCAGCAGCTTTGCACGCGGCAGCGCAGGCAAGCGGCATCAACCTGCGCCAGATCAGCGCCACGCAAATCGGCGTCTCGCTCGATGAGACGATCACCCGTGACGACATCGCCACCCTGTGGACGATCTTTGCACAAGGCAAAGCGAGTCCCGACTTTGCCGCAATCGACGCCGGCGTCGATGATGCCTTGCCCAAGGCATTGACCCGCACCAGCGCCTACCTGACCCACCCGACCTTCAGCCGCTACCACGCAGAACATGAAATGCTGCGGTACCTGCGCAGCTTGGCGGACAAGGATCTGGCGCTCGACCGCACCATGATTCCGCTCGGCTCCTGCACCATGAAGCTCAATGCCACCAGCGAAATGATTCCGGTGACCTGGCCCGAGTTCTCCAATATCCATCCTTTCGCACCGGCAGACCAGACCGTCGGCTACCGCGAAATGATCGATCAGCTGGAAGCGATGCTGTGCGCGGCAACCGGCTACGCAGCCGTGTCACTGCAGCCGAATGCCGGCTCGCAAGGCGAATACGCCGGCTTGCTGGTGATTCAGGCCTACCACGCATCCCGTGACGAAGCCCACCGCAATATCTGCCTGATCCCGTCGTCGGCACACGGCACCAACCCGGCCTCGGCCAGCATGGTCGGCATGGAAGTCGTCGTGGTCGCCTGCGACGAGCGCGGCAACGTCGACCTGGCCGACCTGAAAGCCAAGGCAGAAAAGCACAGCGCCAACCTGGCCGCCGTGATGGTCACCTACCCATCCACCCACGGTGTATTTGAAGAAGGCATCCAGTCCCTGTGCGAGATCGTCCATGCACATGGCGGCCAGGTCTATGTCGACGGCGCCAACCTGAATGCGATGGTCGGCATCGCCGCACCCGGCAAGTTCGGCGGCGACGTCAGCCACCTCAATTTGCACAAGACCTTCTGCATTCCGCACGGCGGCGGCGGTCCGGGCGTGGGCCCGGTCGCAGTGGCAGCGCACCTGGCCCAATTCCTGCCGAACCAGAAATCCACCGGCTATACACGTGGCGAGCAAGGCATCGGCGCAGTCAGCGCTGCACCATTCGGTTCGGCCAGCATCCTGCCGATCTCGTGGATGTATGTCGCGATGATGGGCGCAGAAGGTTTAAGAGCTGCGACCGAGACGGCCATCCTGGCAGCCAACTACATCGCTAAACGTTTGGCGCCACACTATCCGGTGCTGTACTCCGGCCACGATGGCCTGGTTGCGCATGAATGCATCCTCGACCTGCGCCCGATCACCGACGCCACCGGCATCAGCAATGAAGACGTCGCCAAGCGCCTGATCGACTTCGGCTTCCATGCGCCGACCATGAGCTTCCCGGTCCCGGGCACCCTGATGATCGAGCCGACCGAAAGCGAATCGCAAGCCGAACTGGACCGCTTCATCGACGCCATGATCGCCATCCGCATGGAAATCGCCAAGGTCGCCTCCGGCGAGTTCGATGCCACGGACAACCCCTTGAAGAATGCCCCGCACACGGTGCAAGTCATGGTGGCGGACAAGTGGGAGCACGCCTACAGCCGCGAAGTGGCGGCGTATCCGGTGGCGTCGCTGCGCCAGCAAAAGTACTGGTCGCCGGTGGGCCGTGCAGACAATGTGTACGGCGACCGTAACCTGTTCTGTTCGTGTGTGCCGATGGCCGCTTACGAGTAAGCTGCTGCAAATAATCTGTCTGAAACGATAAAGAGGCGGGTAGTGCGAGAGCATTACCCGCTTTATTTTTGAATGGTAGACTTGGGCACGTCAGGCTTTTTTCTACAGAACAACAACATAGGAGATGCTGCATGTCCAATCAGGTATCCAGGGTCGATCCGGAAGGATTGCTGGAATATTCAGTTGTCTACACCGACCGCGCACTCAACCACATGTCAAAACGCTTTCAATGCGTGATGCAAGACATCTCCGGCATCCTGAAAGAGGTGTACCGCGCGCACGCGACCATCCTCGTGCCCGGCAGCGGCACCTTCGGCATGGAAGCGGTCGCGCGGCAGTTTGCCACCGGAAAAAAGACGCTGGTGATCCGCAACGGCTGGTTCAGCTACCGCTGGACGCAAATCTTCGACATGGGCGGCATCCCGTCTGCCTCCACGGTCCTCAAGGCGCGTCGCGTCGACGACAGCAAGCAGGCGGCATGGATCCCCGCGCCAGTGCACGAAGTGGTCGCCGCCATCCGCGACAACCGGCCCGACGTCGTGTTTGCGCCGCACGTGGAAACCGCCTCCGGCATCCTGCTGCCGGATGACTACTTGCG
>JAKFFO010000139.1:0-7244 GCA_036675035.1 Oxalobacteraceae bacterium | reverse complement strand
AATCTCCGCCGTCATTTTCTGGATCAGGTTGGCGCTGTCGCGCACGTCGGAGACGGTGGCGCGCATGTTCATGCTCACCTGGGTAAGGGCGCGCAGCATGCCGCCGATCTCATCGCTGCGGGCGCTGGTCATGTTGGAGCCGAGATCGCAGGCGGCGATCTGGTTGGCAAAGCGCACCGCATCGCGCAGCGGCTTCACGATCGAGCGCGATAGATAGAACCCGACAACCGAAGTACATGCAATGAATCCGGCCAGACTGCTCCATACCAACGGTGACGCCACATCGGCGGCAACAGTCAATGTGCAAGCGATTCCGGCAATATCGATTGCGCCGACTGCCGCCCAGATCGGCCCGTTCAACCCGAGTGAGCGAACTGCTTCGACTGCTTTGCTCCAGGCATTGGCTGGGACCACGCGGCCAAACCGCACCATCAGGTGCTTTCCCTTGCCGTCGCGCAGGAGTTTGTAAAGTGGCGCGATTCGCGCGATTTCTTCGTGGAGCACTTTGCTGTGGACCATCAGGCTGCCGGCAAATTTATTGTCAACCCAGAGCGGCATGATGTTCAGGCGTATCCATTGGTAATCACCATTCTTGCGGCGATTTTTGATGACGCCCGTCCACGGTTGTTTTTTGCGTATGGTGATCCCCATGTCGTCCATGATTTCTTTGGGCGTATCGGAATGCACCATCTTTGCGGCGAGCGTACCCTTGAGCTCTTCCCATGTGTAACCGCTTGCCTCTACATAAGCCGGATTCGCATAGACGAAATTTCCCCTCTTGTCTCCCAGGAGCACAAGGTTTCTGGATTCGTCGATTTCATGTTCTTTTGGGCTGTGGACGAGGTCGGTCATAAAGTTCCTTGTTGTTCGCGTATGCGGATCGCGAAATGCAAATCGTTATTTTCGAAACATGGCGCCCGGATCCGGTAGTACTGAGCCGGCTGCATTATGAGTAAGAGTATATGTTTCCGTAGATAAATATCATGAGAGGCATCGATTTGTCTACGGAAGGCACGAATCGGCGGAAAAGCGCCCGTCCAGAAAACGCCGGAATATTGTCA
Source organism: Oxalobacteraceae bacterium (assembly GCA_036675035.1). Taxonomy (GTDB): domain Bacteria; phylum Pseudomonadota; class Gammaproteobacteria; order Burkholderiales; family Burkholderiaceae_D; genus MESE01. The sequence continues at coordinate 6,183 of JAKFFO010000139.1, read as the reverse complement.
AGGTTGTAATCTGTTCCGACAAATGAGCAACGTTTGCGAGATGCAGTCGGCGCCATTGGGTCAACATGGCGTCGGCCCGATCTCATTTGTATATCTGCGCAAAGAAGAGCGAAGGAGACTTGCCGAATGTCTTTTTGAACATTGCCGAAAAAGCCGATTGACTGGCATAACCCAAGTCTGCCGCAACTTGAGAAATCGGCAATCCGCGTGCAATCAACGGAGCGGCATGCGCCAGCCGCATTTGTTGCCGCCATTGCCCGAATGTCATTTCCAGCTCCTGCTCGAAAAGACGTGCAAGTGTTCGTTCCGATGCGCCGACTCGCTTTGCCCAGTCCTCCAGCGTAAGTTGCAATGCCGGATTTCTGATAAGTGTTTCGCACAGGATTTTCAGACGTTTGTCAGAGGGGAGTGCAACCCGGATCGGTAGGGTGGCAGCTTGCGCGACTTCATTGAGGATAAGCGCTGCAAGCATCGATTCGCGTGGGCTGGGCTGACCTATTTGCGACAACGCGACAATCAGTTCGCGCAACAAGGGCGATACCTCAAGCACGACGCAGTCCGGTTCCTGAAACGGGACCGCATCGGCATGTACGTAAAGCGCACGAAGACGGGCCTTTTCCAGGGTTGCGACTTCGTGGATTGTGTGCGGCGGAATCCAGATTGCCCGCATCGGCGGCACGATCCAGGTACTCCTGCCCACAGTTACGCGTACGACGCCTTCGACTGCATACGTGACCTGGCCCCATGCATGGCTGTGCGCAGCCAGTAACTCGGACGCATCGAGATCGCGAGCAACCAGACGTATCGGTCGCGCAACAGTTGGCGTCGTCCCGGCGAGAGGTAAGCGAGTATGGGTCACGGGTTTAACGGACATAATCGAAACAACGGTCAAAGCGGTTGGCAGAAAATCGGCAAAAATTGTCACTTTATCTTAAAACAGTCGCGACATTATTGCTTACACTTTCGGCATGTTGAATCAGTTAAGCCCATCATGACCACTGCCGATATTACCCCTCCAACCTTTCGCCGGGATGCCCAAGTGATCGGGTTGGTCGGGCTTGCCCACGGCGTTTCGCATTTTTTCCATCTGATTCTTGCACCGCTTTTCCCATGGCTGAAAGTGGCATTCGGCTTGTCGTATGCCGAGTTGGGATTGTTGATGACCGCGTTTTTTATCGTTTCCGGAACAGGTCAGGCATCGGCGGGTTTCGTGGTCGATCGGATCGGGGCCAGATTTGTTTTGTTCTTTGGAATGACTTGCCTCGGCATTTCCGCACTGGTGCTATCGATGGCGCAGAACTACCCGATGCTGCTGATCGGTTCGATGATCGCCGGCCTCGGCAACAGCGTATTTCATCCGTCGGATTTCACGTTGCTCAACAAAAGAGTTTCCGCACCGCGGCTCGGACATGCCTTTTCCGTGCATGGCATCTCGGGTAATCTCGGCTGGGCTGCCGCGCCGGCATTTCTGACCTCGATCGCGCTCCTGTCCGACTGGCGGACCGCATTGTTTGCAGCGGCATTGATTCCTTTTGCCGTGCTGGTCCTGCTTGTGGTGTACCGCGACTTGCTGCACACCGATGAAATAAAAACGTCGGTCGCGCCATCCGGGCAATCGCCAGCGAGCGACAGTGTGCTTGCCTTCATGCGCCTGCCTCAGGTCTGGATGTGCTTTGCATTTTTTCTCATTACCGCGATGGCATTGGGCGGCATCCAGAGTTTTTCGTCGGCCAGCCTGCGCGACCTCTATGGCATGTCGCTGGCATCTGCCGGAGCCGGCTTTACTGCGTACATGCTGGCGTCGGCGGTCGGCATGGTATGGGGCGGTTTCATCGCTGCCAAGACCGTAAGGCACGACCGCACTATCGCCATTGCATTCTCCCTTGCTGGATGCACTGCATTGCTGATTGCGACCGGCACTGTGCCGGCATTGATGGCCGTGGTGTTGATGGGTGTGATCGGCTTCGGCGCTGGTGTCGCCGGACCGTCGCGCGATCTGCTGATCCGCGCCGCCGCTCCCAAGCATGCGACCGGCCGTGTGTACGGCGTTGTTTATTCCGGCCTGGATATCGGCCTGGCTGGCGCGCCCTTGCTGTTCGGCGCCGTGATGGATGCGCAGCGTCCGATGTGGGTGTTCATCGGCATCGGCCTGTTCCAGATACTGGCAATTGTGACCGCAGTCGGAGTGGGCAGCAATACTGCAAGGAACGTGGCGAAGGCGCAAATGGTATAGCGTTGCGCGTCTCTTCCAATCCTCATTCGACATGCTGGGCCTTGATCCATTGAAAAATACACCAAGTCGCAATCGGATGATGCGGACGCAGCACCTCTCTGACGGGGAGTAAGGATCTAGCCGTGGCGGCTCTCTTCTTCGTGGGGGAACTGCGGCGGTATGATACTGACCTTTTCTGCCACGCGGTTTCTGAATCCAAGGAAAACATATGACTTTCGCGACATGCGATATTTGCGATGCCCATGAGGCCAAACTTGCCGCGGGCACGCTCGCCGTCTTGCCGCCCGTGTTCAAATCTTTTGGCGCGCTATCGACATTTTCCGGACCGGCAACCACACTCAAGGTATTCGAAGACAACGTGCTTGTGCGTTCGACTCTTGAGTACCCCGGGAACGGCCATGTGCTGGTGATCGATGGCGGCGGCAGCCTGCGTTGCGCGCTGGTGGGCGGCAATCTCGGCGTACTGGCTGAAAAAAACGGTTGGGCCGGAATCGTTGTCAATGGTTGCATTCGCGATTCCGAAGAAATCGACGCTTGCAATATTGGCGTGCGCGCATTAGCCACGCATCCGCAGCGAAGTGTTCGCAAAGGCGCGGGCGACAGCAACATCCCGGTATCGATCGCCGGGGTCGCAATTTATCCGGGCGACTGGATTTATGCGGACGCGGACGGGGTGCTGGCGGCACGCGAAAAATTGGCGTGACTCATTGTGTTGGTTGCCAGGTATCCGGGCATCGCAAAATAGATCAGTGGCGATGCCGGTGATGAATATCCGGGAAATGCGGGTGGGCATGCGCCATCGCTTCATGCTGATGAGAATGAACATGCGGTTCCCGTCCATCCCACGGAAAATCATGGGTGTGCTGATGATGTGCATCGTGCGAGTGTGGATGAACATGTGTCATGCGGCGATGCTGGTGTTGATGCGCATGTTTTTCGGTGACATGCATCCATATGCCGGCGCCCATCAGGAATGCCGCACCCCAGAATAATGGCGTGGGAATTTCTCCAAGCAGCCATATCGAAATCGCAGCCCCGGCAAACGGCGCCAGTGAAAAATAAGCACCGGTTCTTGCGGTGCCGATATGTCGCAGCGCGATCACGAATAACACCAGGCTAAGGCCATAGCCGCAAAACCCGACAACTGCCGCAATAGTGGCATCGCCAAGCGAGGGCAACGGCGAATCGAGCCACCATGCAATGGAAAGATTCACGGCTCCCGCCAACAGCCCCTTGACGGCCGAAATCTGGACTGCATCGCTCGCTGAAATCTTGCGCGTCAGGTTGTTATCCACCGCCCAGCACAGACATGCGGCAGCGATGCATATGGCCCCCCACGGCATTGCCAATGCTTGCCCGGTTGGTGTTCCTTGTTCCCACGACAGCAGTATTCCGGCGATCACGATCAGGACCATGCCGGTAAAAATGCGCCGATCAAATTGCTCATGAAATATGAACCATGCAAGCAGTGCGGTCAGTACGCCCTCCAGGTTGAGCAGCAATGACGCCGTTGACGCCGGGGTAATGGCGAGACCGGACATCAGCAATACCGGGCCGAAGATGCCGCCTGCAACGACCGCTCCGGCCAGGTATGGGAAGTCGGAACGGACCAGCGATGCGACGCTGCCTGCCGGCTTGTGCAGCAATCGTCGCAATATCAACCAGATACCGAGACCGATGCCGCTTCCGAAATAAAGTAAACCGGCCAAAAGAACAGGCGTAGCCTGGTCCGTCAGCAATTTGGCGAATGGTGTGCTGGCGCCGAACAAGATTGCTGCCAGCATCGCGCAATTGATTCCGGTGTTGATTTTCATGAAGAATTTTTTCCGAGTCTGCCGCACTGATGGAAATATCCAACCCGCTACGATCGACCGCCACCTCGATATTCTGTTCCGGTTCCATACATTGGTGGCTGAGTTTGGAGTAAGACTTAAACATGCAACACTGTACCGAGTCGTTTTGCGGTACGCGAGGTTCTGCCCGCTTAGGGCTAATTTTCACGAACCGAAATGGCGTTTCCGCATTATGAAAAACCGCAATGCGAAGCACCAAATAACTATTTCATAAAAAGAAATTACATTGCGCATCGCGAAAAAACACATATAAGTATTTGATATTAAAAATATTTATTTAGGTTATATGTCTTATATAAGACCTTGTTGCCTTGCAAAAAAGCGCATATGATTCAGTCATTAGAATTTTATTTCGTATTCGTTACAAATTATTTTTTACCTACAGGAGAATCAATATGGCATCTCGTGAACAGCAAATCCAGGCACTGGCCAAAGATTGGGCAGAAAATCCGCGCTGGAAAGGCATCAAGCGCAACTACACGGCAGAAGACGTCGTTCGTTTGCGCGGTTCGGTGCAAATCGAGCATACGCTTGCCAAGCGCGGTGCAGAAAAGCTTTGGAACCTGGTTAACAATGAGCCGTTCGTCAATGCACTCGGTGCTTTGACCGGTAATCAGGCCATGCAGCAAGTCAAGGCTGGTCTGAAAGCCATTTACCTGTCCGGTTGGCAGGTGGCGGGCGACGCCAACCTGGCTGGCGAAATGTATCCGGATCAATCGTTGTATCCGGCGAATTCGGTGCCTATGGTCGTCAAGCGCATCAATAACACGTTCCAGCGCGCAGACCAGATCCAATGGTCGGAAGGCAAGAACGATATCGACTTTTTTGCGCCGATCGTGGCGGATGCGGAAGCCGGTTTCGGCGGTGTGTTGAACGCCTACGAATTGATGAAATCGATGATCGACGCGGGCGCTGCCGGCGTTCACTTCGAAGATCAGCTGGCATCGGTAAAGAAGTGCGGCCACATGGGCGGCAAGGTTCTGGTTCCAACCCGCGAAGCCGTCGAGAAACTGAACGCAGCTCGTCTGGCTGCCGACGTATCCGGTACCACCACGCTGGTGATTGCACGTACCGATGCAGAAGCTGCCGATCTGCTGACCTCCGACGTGGACGCGAACGATCAGCCGTTCCTGACAGGTGAGCGCACCGTTGAAGGTTTCTTCAAGACCAAGCCGGGCATCGACCAGGCGATCTCCCGCGGTCTGGCCTATGCTGAATATGCTGATCTGGTATGGTGCGAAACCGGCAAGCCGGATCTCGCATTCGCGAAGAAATTCGCCGAAGCGATCCACGCCAAGTTTCCGGGCAAGATGCTGTCGTACAACTGCTCTCCTTCGTTCAACTGGAAGAAGAATCTGGACGATGCAACCATCGCCAAGTTCCAGAAAGAACTCGGCGCGATGGGCTACAAGTTCCAGTTCATCACGCTGGCCGGTTTCCATGCGTTGAACTACTCGATGTTCAACCTGGCTCACGGCTATGCACGCAATCAGATGTCCGCATTCGTCGAACTGCAGGAAGCCGAATTCGCTGCTGCCGACAAGGGCTTTACCGCCGTCAAGCACCAGCGCGAAGTCGGTACCGGTTACTTCGATGCAGTGACCCAGGCGATTCAGCAAGGCCAATCGTCGACCACCGCATTGCATGGCTCGACCGAAGATGAACAATTCTTCGATGCCAAGAAAGTAGCGTAATTCAAGAACTTCAGATTGGTAGCAAGTCAAGGGGTGGAGGAGACGCTTCCCCTGAAGAAGAAAAAAGCCGCACCTCACGAGGGTGCGGCTTTTTTATGCGGGGGATTGAACAATCGCTAGTGTAGTGGTTCGTAATTGGTGGAGCCATGGAAGTGAAGGATTTGCGTGGCAGACAAGGCGCAAACCGCAGCAATAGCGAGCCTATTGCGAGGATTTGCAACGCAGGTTGCTGCGCAAAGACGCGCTTATAGGGTTTCATCAATTGCGCAGCACTACACTAAGAACTTGTCCGTAAATTGGAAATCACATTCGAACTGCCTGGCAAGGTGGACGGAGGTGATGGAGATGAGCAAGATTCAATCGTGGGAAGTATCGGATGCATTCTGGCGACGTGTCGAGCCTC
>JAKFFO010000210.1:0-35181 GCA_036675035.1 Oxalobacteraceae bacterium | reverse complement strand
GGCCGGTAACGCTTGCCGGTATCAGCAAACGGCAGGAAATTTCGCTGTCTTATCTGGAGCAGTTGTTCGGCAAGTTGCGCCGGCATGAAATCGTTGAATCGGTGCGTGGCCCCGGAGGCGGTTACAATCTTGCGCGCCGAGCTGAAGATGTGACGGTTGCCGACATCATTATTGCGGTCGACGAGCCGCTCGATGCGACGCAATGCGGTGGCAAGGAAAATTGCCGCAGTCCCGATCATGAGCACGGTAGTCGGTGCATGACGCACGATCTGTGGGCAACCTTGAATGCGAAGATGGTCGACTACCTGGATTCGGTATCGCTGAAAGACCTGGTGGACCAGCAAAAACAAAAGAGTGCTGAGCGTAACGTGGTGGTAATGCACCGGTCGCACGCAGCAAGTTGAGTCGAATGGAGTTGAAAAGCATGAATGCCCCCTTGGAAAAAAGCCTGCTGGATACCATCAAGGCCCCGCACTTTCCGGTCTACCTGGATTATTCAGCGACGACGCCGATTGATCCGCGGGTAGCGGACAAGATGATCCCTTATCTGCGTGAGCAGTTCGGCAACCCGGCTTCGCGCAGCCATATGTATGGCTGGACGGCCGAAAAGGCGGTGGAAGAGGCACGTGGGCATGTTGCCGCGCTGGTCAACGCAGATCCGCGGGAAATCATCTGGACTTCCGGTGCCACCGAGGGTAACAATCTTGCGCTCAAGGGTGCGGCGCATTTTTACAAAACCAAGGGCAAGCACATCATTACCGTCAAGACCGAGCATAAGGCCGTGCTTGATACGGTACGCGAACTGGAGCGGCAGGGATTCGAGGCCACCTACCTGCAACCGCAGGACAACGGACTGATCACGATCGAGCAGCTTGCCGAAGCTATCCGTCCCGACACGATCCTGGTATCGGTAATGCTCGTCAATAATGAGATCGGTGTGATCCAGCCGATCGACGAGATTGCTGAATTGTGTCGCAAGAAGGGCATTATCTTCCATTGCGACGCGGCGCAGGCAACCGGCAAGATGCCGATCGATTTGCAAAAAACCAAAGTCGACCTGATGACGTTTACCGCGCACAAAACCTACGGACCCAAGGGTATCGGCGCCTTGTATGTACGGCGCAAGCCACGGGTGCGGATCGAAGCGCAAATGCACGGTGGCGGTCACGAGCGCGGCTTGCGTTCCGGCACATTGCCGACGCATCAGATCGTCGGCATGGGCGAGGCATTCCGGATTGCCAGGGAAGAAATGGATAGCGAGATTGCGCGCATTACCGCTTTGCGCGACCGGCTTGCCAAGGGTTTGCAGGAAATGGAAGAAGTGTATGTCAATGGCGACATGGCGCACCGCGTCCCGCATAACCTGAACGTCAGTTTCAATTATGTCGAAGGCGAGTCGCTGATCATGGCGATCAAGGATATTGCGGTGTCGTCCGGTTCGGCGTGTACTTCGGCCAGTCTGGAGCCGTCGTATGTGTTGCGGGCATTGGGCCGCAGCGACGAGTTGGCGCATAGCTCGATCCGTTTTACATTCGGACGCTTTACGACGGAACAAGATATCGACTTCACGATCGACCTGATCAAGGCGAAGGTAGCGAAACTGCGCGAACTCTCGCCGCTATGGGACATGTACAAGGAAGGAATCGATATCAGTTCCATCCAGTGGGCAGCACACTAATTACACAGTATTCAGGAGGTTCAAAATGGCTTACTCAGACAAAGTTCTCGATCACTACGAAAATCCGCGCAACGTCGGCGCCTTCGAAAAGGGCGACGAGTCGGTCGGTACCGGCATGGTCGGTGCGCCGGCCTGCGGCGACGTGATGAAGCTGCAGATCAAGGTCGGTGCAGGCGGTGTAATCGAAGATGCCAAGTTCAAGACCTACGGCTGCGGCTCGGCGATTGCGTCTTCGTCGCTGGTTACCGAATGGGTCAAGGGCAAGACTCTGGACCAGGCGATGTCGATCAAAAATACGCAAATTGCGGAAGAGCTTGCATTGCCGCCCGTGAAAATTCACTGCTCGATTCTGGCGGAAGATGCGATCAAGGCGGCCGTACTCGATTACAAGACCAAGCACGGCGTCGAATCGACAGAAGCTGCATAAGACTGCAACGAGTGTTCTCTTTCCGCTCGACGGAAGGAGTGGAGAAAAAATCATGGCAATCACGTTGACTGAAAAAGCTGCAAAACACATTAACCGTTATCTTGAGCGGCGCGGCAAAGGTGTCGGCCTGCGTTTCGGCGTACGCACGACCGGGTGCTCCGGTCTCGCATACAAACTGGAATACGTGGACGACGGCAGCCCCGAAGATAATGTGTTTGAATCGCACGGCGTCAAATTATTCGTCGATCCGAAAAGCCTGCCGTATATCGATGGTACGGAGCTTGATTTCGAGCGCGAAGGCTTGAACGAAGGGTTCAAGTTCCGTAATCCGAATGTGAAGGATGAGTGCGGCTGCGGAGAAAGCTTTCGCATATAGAATCCGTATCCAAGCGGATTCAGCCGCGTTTCGACCAAGCCTGTTGAAGTACGGACAGGCTTTTATTTTGAATAATCATGCAAAACCACTTCGACCTTTTTCATTTGCCGCAGCGCTTCACGCTCGACATGGCGGCACTGGATACGGCTTATCACGAAGTGCAGAACCAGGTTCATCCCGACAAGTTCTCAAATGCGACCGGTTCCGAAAAGCGGGTTGCGATGCAATGGGCGACGCGTGCCAATGAGGCATATCAGACCCTGAAAAGCCCGTTCAGGCGTGCCGCTTATCTTTGTGAATTGAATGGCGTCGACCTGCAGACCGAATCCAATACCGCGATGCCGCGCGATTTCCTGATGCAGCAGATGGAGTGGCGCGATGCATTGGAAGAGGCGAAAGCGACAAAAGATATCGATGCGCTCGAAAAGCTGGATGTTGAATTGCGTAGCGCCCGCAAAGAAGAAATCGGCCAGATTGGCCGGCTGCTTGATGCAAATGATTATGTGCAGGCAGCGCAAGGCGTGCGTCAATTGATGTTCCTGGAAAAATTCAAGGAAGAAATCGGGCATATCTTTGAAACGATCGAATAGCAAGCGACACTAAATGGCTCTTCTCCAAATCTCGGAACCCGGCATGTCGACGGCGCCGCACCAGCATCGGCTGGCTGTCGGCATCGACCTCGGGACAACGAATTCACTGGTTGCAACGGTGCGCAACAGCATCCCGGAAGTCTTGAATGACGAAGAAGGTCGCTCGCTGCTGCCGTCGATCGTCCGATACCTGCCGAATGGCCGTGCCCAGATCGGTTACAAGGCACAGGCTGCGCAGACTACCGACCCCCGCAACACCATTGTTTCGGTCAAGCGTTTCATGGGGCGCGGCCTGAAAGATATCGCTTACGTAGAAAACCTGCCTTACGATTTTCTCGATATGCCCGGAATGGTGCAGCTGAAAACCGCGGCCGGCGTGAAAAGCCCGGTGGAAATTTCGGCCGAGATTCTTGCGACCCTGCGTCAGCAGGCGGAAGACGCGCTCGGAGATGAACTGGTCGGCGCCGTCGTCACTGTGCCGGCCTACTTTGACGATGCGCAGCGCCAGGCGACCAAGGATGCGGCTAAGCTGGCCGGCCTGAATGTGCTGCGCCTGCTGAATGAACCGACCGCAGCGGCAATCGCCTATGGCCTGGACAATGCGTCGGAAGGGATTTATGCAGTCTATGATCTCGGCGGCGGCACCTTCGATGTGTCGATCCTGAAGCTGACCAAGGGCGTATTTGAAGTGCTGGCGACCGGTGGAGACTCCGCTCTGGGCGGCGACGACTTCGATCACCGGGTGCTGTGCTGGGTTATCGAGCAGTCCAAGCTGGCGCCATTGTCCGATGAAGACACGCGTGTGCTGATGGTCAAGGCGCGCGAGGCGAAAGAGCTGCTGTCGTCCAGGAGCGAAACCCACATCGATGCAATACTCGGTTCGGGTGAGGAAGTGCGCGTGACCCTGTCCGCCGATATCTTTGCGCAGATTACCCGGCATCTTGTGGCCAAGACCATTACGCCGACGCGCAAGGCGTTGCGTGATGCTTCCTTGACGGTCGACGACGTCGATGGCGTGGTACTGGTCGGCGGCGCGACCCGCATGCCGCACGTACGTAAAGCCGTCGGTGAATTTTTTCAGACGACGCCGCTCGCCAATATCGATCCGGACAAGGTGGTGGCGCTCGGCGCAGCGATCCAGGCGAATTTGCTTGCCGGTAACCGCGCTCCCGGCGACGACTGGTTGTTGCTGGACGTGATTCCGCTGTCGCTCGGTATCGAAACAATGGGCGGCCTGGTTGAAAAAGTGATTCCGAGGAATTCGACCATTCCCTGCGCGCGCGCGCAGGAATTCACGACATTCAAGGATGGCCAGACTGCAATGGCGATTCATGTCACACAGGGCGAACGCGATCTTGTTTCGGATTGCCGCTCGCTGGCCAGATTCGAATTGCGTGGCATTCCGCCGATGGCGGCTGGTGCGGCGCGCATCCGCATCACTTATCAGGTCGATGCCGATGGATTGCTGTCGGTGTCGGCGCGCGAATTGCAATCGGGCGTGGAAGCCGCGATTACCGTCAAGCCATCGTATGGGCTGAGCGATGATGAAATCGCGACGATGCTGCAGGATTCGTTCAAGTCGGCCGATATCGACCTGAAGCAACGGGCATTGCGGGAAGAGCAGGTCGAGGCGGAAAGGATTCTGCTGGCAACACAGTCTGCGCTCGATGCGGACGGCAATCTGATGTCCGACGCGGAACGAGCCGAAATAGATATGCTCATGAATGCGGTGCGCCGCCAAATGCAAAGCGACGATCATGACGCGATCAAGGCGGCGGTTGCAGCGCTCGCGCGTGGCACCGAAGAATTTGCCGCACGCAGAATGGATAAAAGCGTACGCACTGCCTTGGCTGGGAAACGGCTCGACGAACTGATCTGAAATAGAGTATTCATGCCCGGTATCGGTGCATGGATTTTGCATCACTAACGCGCTCGTATCCACACACCCGATACGAGCGAGACAAGGAACTTGACGTGCCCCAGATCGTTGTATTGCCTCACGCTACTTTGTGCCCCGAGGGTACTGTCATCAATGCGCCTTCCGGCAAGACGCTATGCGATGCATTGCTGGACAGCGATGTCGAGATCGAACACGCATGCGAAAAATCCTGCGCCTGCACCACTTGCCATGTGGTGATTCGCGAAGGTTTCGACTCGCTGAACGAGCCGCAGGAAAAGGAAGAGGATTTACTGGACATGGCCTGGGGACTGGAAGCGACTTCGCGCCTGTCTTGCCAGGTGGTCCTTGGCGACGAAGACCTGGTGGTCGAAATTCCGAAGTACACGATCAATCATGCGCGCGAGAATAATTGATTCTGGATTGACCTGGAGACGCCGATGAAATGGACTGATACCACCCGCATCGCCGAGGAATTGTGCGACAAATTCCCGGATATCGATCCGCTGACGATTCGCTTTACCGACCTGCACAGATGGGTATGCGAACTGGACGATTTTGACGATGATCCGAATCGGTCTGGAGAAAAAATCCTGGAAGCGATCCAGGCCGCATGGATAGAAGAAGCGGAATAAAAAAAGCGGCATCGATGCCGCTTTTTTATTTGAACCAGAAAGCCCGGTGCCGGTTCGGTGATCAGGCTTGCGACGTCAGGTACCCGTCGACTACATTGATGCGGTCGCCGATATTCCAGTTCGGCTGGTTATTGTACGGGAAGGTGCGAACAGTGCCGTTGTCCATGCGGACCCGAACCTGGTAGGTGGTCGTTGCACGCGTGCGTTTCTCGACTTCGTTACCCGCGAATCCGCCACCGACGGCACCGGCAACCGTCGCCAGTTTCTTGCCGTTACCGCCACCCACCTGATTCCCAAGCACGCCACCTAATACCGCGCCGGCCACAACACCCAAACCGCTGGGCTGCGCCTGGGTCTGCACTGCCTGAACCGATTCTACGCGGCCGCAGCTGTTGCAAGTTCTCGGTGCCTGCGCAACGACGACCGGTTCGGCATTCTGATAGGTGCGCGGCTGTGGTCGGGGCGTCCTGGTTTCAGTTGGTGCATACGACTTCGGTGCCGGCGCTGCGGCGACGCGTTTCGGCGGATTAACCACGTTGTTGGCCGCAGTTTTTGCATCCGCCGACGGAGTAGGCGCTGGATCCGCGACGGCGACCGGAGTGGCCGGTCCTACCGGAGTCGTGCTGACTACCGGCGCCGCTACTGCAGCCGGCGTCGCCGAGCTATGCGAGTTTGGAAGCACACCGGTAATTGCCGCGACCCCGACCAGGCTGACCAGCATCACCGACACAGCGGCGGCGGCAATCAGCGGATGAATTCGATTCGGCGTTTTATTTGTTTCCATTGCGTTCTCCAGTTAGATTGCATCCTGCATTTGCATGGGCAAATTATCGGGGCTAACCAGTACCGAATCTAGCGCCAGAATGTGTCAGATGTAAGGCTTTGTAACGTCGGAATGCCGGTCGCATAACGCATGAAGTTGCATGAATGACAGAAGAATGCGGTTGCCATCAGCGGGAACGATAGTTGCCGATCTTACAGAAGTTGGGGAAACAGGTTAGCGCGAGCGTGCAGCAGAGGCGAACGAAGCGTTTCGATTCAGCCTTGACTGAATCGAAACGCTTCGGATTGCGCGAAATGCCACCCCGCCAACATTAATAGATGGTGTCAGTCTTCGCGCCGCAGATGCGGAAACAGGATCACGTCGCGAATATTCGGCGAATCGGTAATCAGCATCATCAGGCGATCGATGCCGATCCCGCAACCGCCGGTTGGCGGCAAACCGTATTCGAGAGCGCGAATGTAGTCTGCGTCGTAATACATCGCTTCTTCATCGCCTGCATCCTTGGCCGCGACCTGTGCCTGAAAGCGGGCGGCCTGGTCTTCGGCATCATTCAACTCTGAAAAGCCGTTGGCGATTTCCCGGCCGGTGATGAACAGCTCGAAGCGCTCGGTAATGTCGGGCACAGTATCGGACGCGCGCGCCAGCGGCGACACTTCGACCGGATAGTCGATGATATAAGTCGGTTCCCAAAGTTGCGACTCGGCGGTCTCTTCAAACAGCGAGAGTTGCAATGCGCCGAGGCCGGAAATGACATGCGGCTTGACCCCGAATTTCTTCAGTTCCGCTTTCAGGAATTCCGCGTCGTGCAACTGCTCGTTCGTGTAGTGCGGCGCATATTTGTTGATGGCGCCGACAATTGTCATGCGCTGGAATGGTTTGCCCAGATCCAGCTCGCGTCCCTGATAAGTCAATGAGGCAGTACCGTGCGCGTCGATGGCTGCCTGGCGGATCACCGCTTCGGTAAAATCCATCAGCCACTTGTAGTCTACGTAGGCCGCATAGAATTCCATCATCGTGAATTCCGGATTGTGGCGCGGCGATACGCCTTCATTGCGGAAGTTGCGGTTGACCTCGAAGACGCGTTCGAAACCGCCGACCACCAGGCGCTTCAGATACAGCTCCGGCGCGATGCGCAGGAACATCTGCATGTCCAGCGCATTGTGATGCGTGATGAACGGCTTGGCTGCCGCGCCGCCGGGAATGGCGTGCAGCATCGGTGTTTCGACTTCCATGAATTCATGTTCGGCCATGAAGCGGCGAATCGACGACATTGCGGCGGTGCGCGCCTTGAAGGTGCGGCGCGTTTCCTCGTTCATGATCAGGTCGACATAGCGCTGGCGGTATTTTGTTTCCTGATCCGCAAGTCCGTGGAATTTGTCCGGTAGCGGACGCAGCGATTTGGTCAACAGGCGAAGTTTCGTTACTCGCACCGTCAGCTCGTCGGTCTTGGTCTTGAACAGCGTGCCTTCAATACCGAGAATATCGCCCAGGTCGTAGTGGCGGAACGCATCCATTTCCGCTTCGCCGGTTTTCTCGGCCGTGATATAGAGCTGGATGCGGCCGTCGGCCCTGGGTCCGGATGCATCCTGCAAAGTGGCGAATGCGGCTTTTTTCCCGGCTTCGCGCTTGAGCATCATGCGACCGGCGATCGTGACGTTGACTGCCAATGCTTCAAGTTCTTCGCGGCCTGTTGCGGCATATTGCGCTTGCAGGTCGGCGGTCTTGTGAGCCGGCCGGAAATCATTCGGAAACGCGATGCCGCGCTCGCGCACCGCAGCCAGCTTGCTGCGCCGCTCGACGATGATCGAGTTTTCGTCTTTTTCTTTTTGCAGGCCGTCGTATTCGTCAGTCATCAATTTAAACCCCTTGTTTGAGAGACGCCGCGATGAAATCATCCAGGTCTCCATCCAGCACAGCCTTGGTATTACCGGTTTCAAAACCGGTTCGCAAATCCTTGATCCGCGATTGATCCAGTACGTAGGAGCGAATCTGGTGGCCCCACCCGACATCGGTCTTGGAATCTTCCAGTTTTTGCTGGTCGCTGGTGCGCTTGCGCAGTTCGAGTTCATACAGGCGCGATTTCAGCATTTCCCATGCTTCGGCGCGGTTGCGATGCTGGCTTCGATCGTTCTGGCATTGCACGACGATGCCCGATGGTCCATGTGTCAGGCGCACCGCGGAATCGGTCTTGTTGATATGCTGTCCGCCGGCACCTGAGGCGCGGTAAGTATCGACCCGTACGTCCGCCGGGTTGATGTCGATTTCAAACGACTCGTCCACTTCGGGATACACGAACAGGCTGCAGAAAGAGGTATGGCGGCCGTTGGCGGAGTCGAACGGCGACTTGCGCACCAGCCGGTGAACGCCGGTTTCGGTACGCAGGAAGCCGTACGCATGATCGCCTTCGACCTTGAGGGTCGCGGTCTTGATGCCAGCAACCTCGCCGTCGGACTGTTCCAGGACTTCAACCTTGAAACCCTTGCGCTCGCAATAGCGCAGGTATTGGCGCAGGATCATCGAGGCCCAATCCTGGGCTTCGGTACCGCCGGCACCGGCTTGAATGTCGACGAAGCAATTGTTGGGGTCCATCGGATCGGAAAACATCCGCCGGAACTCCATCGCTTCGACCAGTTCTTTCAGTTCATCGACATCCTGTTCGATGGCGACCAAGGTATCTTCATCCTGCTCTTCGCGCGCCATCGCGAACAGGTCGTCGGCATCGCGCAGGCCGGCATCGATTTTGGTAAGTGTGTGAACGATCGCTTCCAGCGATTTTTTTTCCTTGCCTAGTTCCAGTGCGCGCTTCTGATCGTTCCAGACGGTGGGGTCTTCGAGTTCCTGATTGACTTGTTCCAGCTTCTCCGACTTGTTATCGAAGTCAAAGATACCCCCGAAGTTCGGTTTCGCGGGTCTTCAGATCCGCGAGGAGGGCGGCGAGGGAGTTGAGGCGTTCTGCTTCCATGATGAATTCTTGTGCAGTCAAACCCGGAATTATACCCGAGCGGCAGAGCGGCAAGTCATGCCGATTCGGCGTGCTCGACCATCAGTTGAACGCGGGTCACGCCGTTGTATTCGTTGGCGTCGAGACGGTAGGCAACCCTGACCCGTTCGGGCAACGCATCGCTGTGCCCGAACCAGATTGCATCGTAACGGGATGCATTTTTTTCAAGCAACAGTTTCAGATGCCGTTCTTTCAATACTCTCTGACTGACTACCTTGAATTCGTCGCAGAAAAGTGGCGGCGGAAATCCCTGTCCCCATACTTCGGCACCCAACAGTTCGATGAATTGCGTCGTAAAGTAGGCTTCTTCGAGGGAGCCGTCGGTTTCCACTATGCGTTCCAGCTGGCTCTTGCCCAGCCAGTCGCGGCCGACCGCTTCAAATGCGGCCGCAAAGGCGTCAAATGCGTCCGCGCGTATCGTCAGCCCGGCCGCCATCGCATGTCCGCCAAATTTGTCGATCAGGGTCGGCGCATGCTTGGACACCAGGTCCAATGCATCGCGCAAATGAAATCCGGCAATCGAGCGGCCCGAGCCCTTGATCCAGCCTTCGCCTGCCGGGGCGAAGGTAATGGTCGGCCGATAAAACTTGTCTTTCAAACGCGATGCGACGATGCCGATCACGCCCTGATGCCAGGAGGCGTCGAATACGCTGATCGTGGCATTGTCGCGCGGGTCGATATGTTCGAGCAGCGCCAGCGCCGTGTCCTGCATCTCCGCTTCGATGGTGCGGCGTTCGCGATTGATTGCGTCGAGTTGCTGGGCGATTGCCCACGCGCGGCCCTCGTCATCGGTCGTCAGGCATTCGATGCCGAGCGACATGTCGGCCAATCGACCTGCAGCGTTCAAGCGCGGTCCGACTGCGAAGCCGAGGTCGAACGGCGTGGCGCGGCGCGCTTCGCGTGCGGCGACCCGGAACAGCGCGGCGATTCCGGGCTGCATGCGGCCGGCGCGCATGCGTTTCAATCCCTGCGCCACCAGAATGCGGTTGTTGGCATCGAGCTTGACCACGTCGGCGACCGTTCCCAGCGCCACCAGATCGAGCAGCGTATCCAGTTTCGGCTGGGATTGGGCATCGAACACGCCGCGCTTGCGGAGTTCGCTGCGCAATGCGAGCAGCACATAAAACATCACGCCGACGCCCGCCAGATTCTTGCTCGGGAATCCGCAATCCGGCTGATTCGGGTTGACGATCACGCGTGCGGCGGGCAGTGTGTCCGCGGGCAAATGATGATCGGTAACGACCACATCGATGCCGCGCCGGTTGGCTTCCGCAACACCGTCGATGCTGGCGATACCGTTATCGACAGTGATGATGACGTCCGGCGATTTTTCACGGACCGCCAGCGCCACGATTTCAGGCGTCAGGCCGTATCCATACTCGAACCGGTTCGGAACGATGAAATCGACATTTGCGCCCATCGCACGCAGGCCGCGCAATGCGACTGCACATGCAGTGGCGCCATCGCAATCGTAATCGGCCACGATCACCAGCTTCTTTTTTTGTGCGATTGCATCGGCAAGGTAAACCGCAGCCGCATCGACATGCCGCAGGCCGGTCGGCGCAATCAACGCGGTCAGGTCGCTTGAAAGTTCCTTGGTATCGAGCAGGCCGCGCGCCACATACAGGCGCGCCAGCACCGGATGCACGCCTTTTTGCCGCAAAAGCTCGGCATCGCGAAAGGAATAGGAACGCGTTGCAATACGGGTCATCGAACGAGCCTTGAAAGGGACGGTTTTACCCAGAATTTTCTTGGCGAGTATTTTCCGGAAATAAACTCTGCCAAGGCGGTGCCATGCGTGACAGTCAGGGAAATCCGGTCAATTTTACCGGCCCTGAGTGATTTCGATAGCGGCAGGAACCAGCTGCGTTCAAGCTCATGCATCCGTGCAATCCAATCCGACCAATCACCTTCAAGCGCGGGATCGATCAATTGATTCAGGACGACCATGCCGCGTGGCGGCGCAGCGGAAATGATCTCGGATGCGCTGCTGTTCTTGACCGATACGGCCGAGCAGTGTCCGACCGCCTGCTGCCAGCCTTGGAGATTGAACAAATCACTGTATTCGGTCGACGGAACATCCGTGCTTACGACGGCGCCGCCCCACAGCCACACTGAATTGACCGGGTTTTCACCCCGGATCTCGCGTTGCTCGTTGACCGGGTGCGAATGCCAGTGCATCTGTATTTCATTTTGCAGCTTGCGCCATTCCCGCGAAGACGGACCCTGCGGCAACCAGATATCGATATTGTGACCGGAGGCTGCGTCCGGCGTGGCGGTGCTCAGATCGATCCAGCTATCGGCTCGGATAAACCAGGTATGTGCATCGCCGTACAGCAAAGGCATGTCGATTTCATCAAACAAAGGTTTGACCGAGTCGAACAGCGCGCGGGATTCCGTGTCCGATAATTTCAGTTGGCGTTGATTCGCAAGCGCCAGGTGATCCCGTGCAATTTGCAGGTACACGGGGTGCAGAAAAAACCAGGTGCCGGCGTCGGCGGCCAAGCCGCACGCACGGATGGCGGCTGTCGCCACCGCGGGGCTACCGCGCTTGCGGGTACTTTCTTCCAGGCCGAATTGGCGCGCAAGCCAGGTTTCGTGCGGCAGTGCGCGTTCAAATGGATCGAACTCCTCGCGCCGATACGATTTGGCGCGGCCGACCAGCGAAGCAAGTGCCGGTGTTTCCAGTACACGCAACAAATCTCCGGCCAATTCTGCGGGGGGGAGGCCGAACGGCAACAGGATATCGAGATGGCTCATGCGGGGGATTGTATGGCAAACTGCGTGCTGCATCAGGGAAGTTCAATAAATCTACTTCGCGGCCCATGATCGTACGCCGGCAACATGTGCCGAAGCGGCAGTCCGCTTTTCCGATCAGGCCGCGTAAACTGGCCGTAATCGCTTGGTAACCTCCTTCAGGAGCATTTGTTTGTTCAGTAGAAAAAACCTGTCTTTTGAATGGCTGGTCGGCTTGCGCTATACCCGCGCCGGACGGCGCAACGGAGGCAATCGCTTTATTTCCTTCATCTCGCTGATTTCGATGGCGGGTATCACGCTGGGTGTGGCGGCATTGATCGTGGTGCTGTCGGTGATGAACGGTTTTCAGAAGGATGTGCGTGATCGCATGCTTTCGGTGTTGTCGCACATTGAGGTACTCGGCGCATCCGGCACGCTGCCGAATTGGCAGGAGGCGGCGCAGCAGGCGTTTCGGCACGACGAGGTGCGCGGCGCCGCACCATATGTCGCAACCCAGGCAATGATTACCTACGGCGACGCAATGCACGGCGTGATGATCCGCGGCGTGTTGCCGCAGGAAGAGCCGAAGGTATCCGAAGTCGCATCGAAGGTACACCAGGGCAGTTTCGACGACCTGGTTCCGGGTGGCTTCAATATCGTGCTCGGCGGCGCGCTTGCCCGTGGAATGCAAGCGACCCTGGGCGACAAGATCACGCTGATCGCACCGCAGGGGCAGGTAACGCCGGCCGGCGTGCTGCCGCGATTGAAACAGTTCACCGTCGTCGGAATATTCGATACCGGACATTACGAACATGATTCGACGCTGGCTTTCATTCATATCGATGACGCGCTGAAGATGTTCCGGATGGATGCGCCATCGGGTTTGCGCCTCAGAATCGAGGACATGCATCGTGCACCGCAGGTGGCGGAGGAGTTGTCCCAGACCATGGGAGACAATCTGATCGTGCAGGACTGGTCGCAGCAGAACCGGACCTGGTTTGCCGCGGTACAGACCGAAAAGCGCATGATGTTCATTATCCTGACCCTGATCATCGCGGTCGCCGCGTTCAACATGGTATCGACGCTGGTAATGACTGTGACCGACAAGCAGGCGGATATTGCGATTTTGCGCACGATCGGTGCGTCGCCGCGATCGGTAATGAAAATTTTCATGATTCAGGGAGCCGTGATCGGCGCGATCGGCACGATCGCCGGCATGAGCGCCGGCGTGCTGGTCGGGTTGAACGTTGACGTGATCGCGCCGTTCATCGAACGGCTGCTAGGAATACAG
Source organism: Oxalobacteraceae bacterium (assembly GCA_036675035.1). Lineage (GTDB taxonomy): Bacteria > Pseudomonadota > Gammaproteobacteria > Burkholderiales > Burkholderiaceae_D > MESE01. Next base: position 21,766 of record JAKFFO010000210.1, on the reverse strand, counting down.
TTTCTGCCATCCGACATTTACCTGATCAATACCTTGCCATCCGACCTGCGCTGGCCCGATGTATGGGCGATCGGCGGATTGGCCTTTGTCCTGTCGTTCCTGGCAACCCTTTATCCAAGCTGGTGGGCCGCCCGGGTCAAGCCGGCTGAGGCGTTGCGTTATGAATGACAGAATGGGTTTGAGGTCTTCACGCGACTGGTCATATGAGCATCACTAAAAAATTTCCGTTCGAGTGGCTGGTCGGCATTCGCTATACGCGTGCCGGGAAGCGCAGCAGCCGTAACAGCTTCATCTCGTTCATCTCGCTGATTTCGATGGCTGGGATCGCGCTCGGGGTAGCGGCATTGATCGTGGTCTTGTCGATCATGAACGGATTCCAAACGGAAGTGCGCGACCGCATGCTGTCGGTGTTGTCTCACATTGAAATATTCGACGCGTACGGCGCATTGCCTGATTGGCGCGCAACCGCACGGGAAGCGTCCCGGAACCCGGACGTGTCGGGTGCTGCGCCCTATGTCGCGGCGCAGGCAATGATCACGCGCAACGATACCGTGCGCGGCGTCCTGATTCGTGGGATTCTTCCGCAGGAAGAGCCGAAGGTGTCGGATGTCGCCTCCCAGCTGACTGCAGGAAAATTGGCGGACCTGAAGCCGGGTGAGTTCAATATCGTGCTCGGGCGAGAACTGGCGCGCGCACTGAGGGTGCAAGTCGGTGAAAGAGTTACGCTGATTACGCCGCAAGGCCAGGTATCGGCGACCGGCATGCTGCCTCAGCTGAAACAGTTTACCGTTGCCGGGATATTCGACGCCGGGCATTATGAATACGATTCGACGCTGGCTTTCATTCATCTCGACGATGCGATGACTGTATTCAAGCTGGAAGCGCCTTCGGGCCTGCGCCTGAGGGTGACCGACATGCAGCGCGCGCCGCAGGTGGCGCTGGAACTGTCCAGAACGCTGTCGGGAAATGTATTGATCCGTGATTGGTCCAGGCAGAACCGGACCTGGTTCGCCGCGGTCCAGAGCCAGAAAAGCCTGATGTTCCTGATCCTGACGCTGATCATTGCCGTGGCTGCATTCAATCTGGTATCGACATTGGTAATGACAGTGACCGACAAGCAGTCCGATATCGCGATTCTGCGCACGCTGGGAGCTTCCCCGGGATCGGTGATGAAAATCTTCATGATCCAGGGTGCGCTGATCGGCATTCTCGGCACTGCCATCGGAATTGGACTTGGCGTGACGATTGCGCTCAATATCGACATCATCGTGCCCTTCATCGAGAAAATTCTCGGCGCGCAGTTTTTATCCAAGGATGTTTACCTGATCAATACCTTGCCGTCCGACTTGCGCTGGCCGGATGTCTGGACGATCGGCGGCGTCGCATTTGCGCTGGCTTTCCTGGCGACCCTGTATCCCGGCTGGTGGGCGGCGCGGGTCAAGCCCGCCGAAGCCTTGCGCTATGAGTGAGGAATGCATAAGGAATGAATACGGAATGAATACGGAATGAAAACATGCAACTGATCGGCCTTTACGATTCTCCCTATGTGCGCCGCGTCGCGGTATCGATGCGCTTGCACGGCGTCCGGTTCGAGCATGTGCCGTTGTCGGTATTCCGGCACCAGGATGAGATGCGCAAGCTCAATCCGCTGCTGAAAGTCCCGATGCTGGTACTGGATAACGGCGAGCACCTGATCGACAGCACCTTCATTCTGGATTACCTGGACGCCAGGGCTCCTGCCGAAAAACGCCTGGTACCCATATCGGGCGAAGCGCGCCAGGCAGTGCAACAGCGCTGTGCCATTGCGTTGATTGCGACCGAAAAGGCGATCCAGGCATATTACGAAATTACCTTACGTCCTGCAGAGTTTTCGTACCAGCCATGGATTGCGCGTTGCACATCACAGATGCATGAAGCGTTTGCGATGCTGGAGTCGGACCCGGTCTCAGACATTGTTTCCGGAGCACCGATCACGCAGGCGGATATCACCATTGCGGTAGCGCTGCGTTTTGCGCAGCATGTGCATCCGGACCAGTTCACGGCGGGACGCTACCCGCGCCTCGAACAGCTTTCCGCGTATTGCGAGGCATTGCCCGCATTTTGCGACACGCCATTGGAATGAACATGAATCAATCCGTATTGTCTTGCCGCGGTCTCGCGAAAACCTTCACCCAGGGAAAGTACTCGGTCGATGTATTGAAGGATGTCGATCTCGATATATTCAAGGGTGAACGGGTGGCCATCATCGGTGCATCCGGCTCCGGCAAGTCGACATTGCTGCATCTGCTTGGCGGACTGGATGCACCGACGGCGGGCAAGGTGACCTTGCTGGAACAGGATTTCGCGGTCCTCGACGAAAAGGCGCGCGGCGATCTGCGCAATACGTCTCTTGGATTCGTCTATCAGTTTCATCATCTTCTTCCGGAATTTTCCGCGCTCGACAATGTCGCGATGCCGCTGATGATCAGGCGAATGAAGCGGGATGAGGCACAACAAGCGGCGCATGCGGTGCTGACGCGGGTCGGCCTGAGTACCCGCGTATCGCATGTGCCGGGCGAACTATCCGGCGGCGAACGGCAGCGCGTAGCACTCGCGCGTGCTCTGGTAACGCAACCGGCTTGCGTGCTGGCGGACGAACCGACCGGCAACCTGGATCGTTCCACCGCGCACAAGACGTTCGACCTGATGCTGGAGCTGTCGCGTACGCTCGGAACCGCCTTCGTCATCGTCACGCACGATATCGAGCTGGCGCGGAACTGCGACCGCATCTTGCAATTGTCGGAGAATGGGTTGAATCCCTATGTGGATTGACACTCATTGCCATCTCGATGCGCATGAATTTGGCGACGGGGCGCACGCGGTAGCCGAGCGCGCCGCGCAACAGGGTGTGTCGTGCGTCGTCATCCCGGCGGTGGAACGAGCCAATTTCAAAACTGTTGCATCGCTGGCAAACACACAACGCAATTGCACTTACGCACTCGGCATTCATCCGATCTGCGTGCCGCAGGCTGCGGAAGAGGATTTGATGGCGTTGCGGGAGTCGGTTGCCGCAGCGTTGAGCGATCCGCGTTTCGTAGCGATCGGCGAGATCGGGCTGGACTTTTTCATTCCCGATTTGTGCGGCGATGCAATGCGGGAAAAGCAGGAATATTTTTATCGCGAGCAGCTCAGAATTGCTCGTGACTTCGACTTGCCCGTGCTGTTGCATGTGCGCCGCTCGCAGGATCGGGTCCTCAAATACTTGCGGCAAATTGCGACACCGGGCGGTATCGCACATGCATTCAACGGAAGTTTCCAGCAGGCGCAGGCGTTTATCGGTCTGGGCTTCAAGCTCGGCTTCGGCGGTGCAATGACCTTTCCGCGCGCACTGCAGATTCGGCGTCTGGCCATAGAACTCGATGAAACGGCAATCGTGCTGGAAACCGATGCACCGGATATTTCGCCTGTATGGCGACATCCGAACCGCAACAGTCCGGAAGAGCTGCCGCGTATCGGTGAGGTTCTGGCACAGTTACGCGGTATGCCGGTGAGTGCCGTTGCGCAGGTCACGGCCGACAATGCACGCGCCGTTCTGCCTCGTCTGGATCGGCGCTAACCACAATGCGCAGCGCGATTCTCGGTTTCGTCGCCGGCGTCGGTTGGCTGCAAATCCAGGCCTCGCTGCCGACCCAATTTTCCTTCTGGTTTCTGGGCGTGACCGCGATATTGCTCTGCTTGTCGGCCCGAGCTACCCGGCGTCCTGAATTCAAAATACCGCTACTGATTGCCTGCGGAGCCGCCATCGGATTCGTATGGGCGGCACTGTTTGCGCAGCAGTTCCTTTCCGATGAACTTCCCCGGGAAATGGAAGGCCGCGACGTCACGGTGATCGGAACGATCGACAGCCTGCCGGTGACGTTTCAACAGGGCGTTCGTTTTAATTTCAAGGTGGAGCGCGTGCTGGGCGAGACGGAGCAGCGGGAAGCAGCTCCGGTCGTGCCCGCAAGACTGGCGCTGTCGTGGTATTCCGGATTCCGGCAGGATGAAGTGCAGGAGATCATCAAAGTACTGCCCGGCGAACGGTGGCAACTGACGGTGCGTTTGCATCGGCCTCATGGAAACGCCAATCCTTATGGATTCGATTATGAAGTGTGGCTGCTCGAACAGAATCTGCGCGCCACCGGCTATGTGCGTCCGGATCAGAAATCGACGCTGAAGAACCGGCGGCTCGATGAATTCGTTGTGACGTTCGGCAATATCGTCGAACGCAGCCGCGATTGGCTTCGCAACCGGATTTTTTCTGCGCTGCCCGGCAAGGAATATGCCGGCGTGATTGTGGCACTGGTGATCGGCGATCAACGCGCGATCAATCAGTCGGACTGGAAGGTTTTCAACCGGACCGGCATCAGCCATCTGGTGTCGATTTCCGGCCTGCACATCACCATGGTCGCCGGCCTGTTTGCCGCCATCGCTTTTGCACTCTGGCGCCGCTCATTTTTTACACGGGCGAGCTTGCCGACGATACTGCCGGCACAGAAAGTCGCCGCATTGGCGGGTGCCGGTGCCGCGCTGGTTTATGTATTGCTGGCCGGTTTCGGCGTGCCCGCACAACGCACGCTCTATATGCTGAGCGTCGTCGCGCTGGCGCTTTGGTGCGGTCGGATCACCAGCGTCTCGCAAGTGTTGTGCATTGCGCTCGGCGTCGTCGCACTGCTGGATCCGTGGGCGGTGCTGTGGCCGGGGTTCTGGCTGTCTTTCGGTGCAGTCGCGATCATCCTGTATGTTTCGGTGGGCCGCATGCAGTTGTACCCGGGACCGGACTCTTCGCTGTATGGAAAATCCGTTGCATTGATGAAGTCGGCAACGCTGACGCAATACGCAATTACCATCGGACTGGTTCCGCTCACGATGCTGTTGTTCGGTCAGATATCGCTGGTCAGCCCGATCGCCAATGCGATTGCCATTCCGCTCATCAGCTTCATCGTGACGCCGATGGCATTGATCGGAAGTTTGCTGCCGGTGCCGCTGTCCGGGTGGATGCTGGGCGCTGCCCACTTCTTCGTCGAATGGCTGGCACTTGGCCTCGGGTGGGCCAGCGGATTCGCGGACACTGTGTGGCTGGCGCCGATTCCTCCGCCATGGGTATTCCTGCTCGCGCTGGCCGGCACCTTATGGATGCTGGCACCGCGCGGGTGGCCGGTGCGGTGGCTCGGCTTGATGGCCTGGGTTCCGCTTTTCGTGAATGCGCCGGTTCATCCGACGGCCGGGGAAATGTGGGCCACCGCCTTCGATGTCGGACAAGGTGCGGGATTGCTGATCGAAACGGAGCGGCATCGGCTGCTGTATGACACCGGGCCCTTTTACTCCCCGGAGTCGGACGGCGCCAGCCGCGTCATCCTTCCCTATCTGAAAGCGCGCGGGATCGGTTCTCTGGATGCAGTGGTGATTTCGCACAGTGATAACGATCATTCCGGCGGCGCATTGTCGGTATTCGAAGATATCGATGTCGGCTGGGTATCGTCGTCGCTCGCACTCGACAGTCCGATCGTGCAGGCGGCTCCCGGTCACCGGCGCTGTACTGCGGGACAATCATGGTCGTGGGATGGTGTGGATTTTGAGATGTTGCACCCGTCGCCTGCAAGCTACGAAAATATCAGATGGAAGCCGAACATGCGCAGCTGTACCTTGAAAATTACGCTCGGTAAACAGTCGATCCTGCTTGCCGGTGATATCGAGGCGGCGCAAGAAGCCGAGTTGACTGAAGCGGTGCCGGATAAATTGCGGGCATCGGTTCTGCTTGCGCCGCATCACGGCAGCGGCACCTCATCCACATCACCCTTCCTCGCAGCAGTCCGGCCCGGCATCGCGCTGTTTCAGGTCGGTTACCGGAATCGCTACCGACATCCGAAGCAGGAAGTCTTTGATCGCTATGGCACTTTTGGAATTGCGCGCTTGCGCAGCGATGAATCTGGCGCGGTCAGATTGCGGATAGGATCGGGACTCGACTATGGTGCGTATCGCAACGAGCATGCCCGCTATTGGTACGGTCGTTGAAGAAGCTGTATTTGTTTTCAATGGTTCCGGGAACAAGCGAAGCGAATTACAATGCCGCAGTCCGACGCGCCGCCATTGGCGTATTTGATTTGCTATCGACATTATTTTTGAAATCGTATGACACGACCCATTGTCCATTTTGTACATGCCAACAGCTTTCCTGCGGAAACCTATCGCCTGTTTTTCGACCACATCGGCAATCATTACGATGTGCACGCGCTTGCGATGCATGCGCACAATCCGAAATATCCGGTAAAGGACGGGTGGCACGCGCTGATGATGGAACTGATCGATGAGCTGACCGCACGCTATGATCAGCCGGTGATACTGGTGGGCCATTCGATGGGCGGCATGCTGGGATTGATGGTAGCGCGAGCGCGCCCCGATCTGGTGCGCTGCGTGGTATTGCTGGATGCACCGGTGGTTGCCGGCTGGCGGGCATTCCTGTTGCGGTGCGCGAAACTGATCGGCGCCGACCGCAAGTTTTCACCGGCACGTTTTTCGGAAAAACGCCGCAATCTATGGCCGAGCCACGACGAAGCGTATCGACATTTCGCATCCAAGAAAACTTTCTATTCATGGCCGCCTGAAGTATTGCGCGACTATGTCGAATACGGGCTGATGCCGCATCCGGAAGGCGTGACACTCCGCTTTACGCGCGAGGCGGAAACTGCGGTGTATCTCGGGCTGCCGCATCACATGGGCAGGCTGGCGCGCAAACCGTTTCCGGTACCGGTCGGTTTTATCGGGGGCACGGATTCGATCGAATGCCGCCAGGCAGGGCTCAAGGCAACCAGAAAACTGACAGGTTCGCATTTTCGGCAAATTCCCGGTGGACACCTGTTTCCAATGGAGTCGCCGAAACAGGCTGCCGATGCGGTGCATGAAATGATTCAATCCTTGCTGAAATGATGATCACATCCGTGCGTAAACCAGCGATAAGAACATTGGTCGGCGTGCTGTGCATCGGCGCCTGCATGCAGTCCCATGCCGGAACTTTCGGCGACTTGGTCGACGACTTCGGTCAAGCGTACGCCGACGGGAAAAAGACGCATGTGGTCGACATCGACAACGATTCGTTGCTGCTCAATAAGGACGACGGTTTGTACACCAGCGGGCTGCGCTATACCCAGCGTTATACGATGGGCGACGCGTCGGGTGCAAGAACGTTCGGATGGCGCATCGGGCAGGAACTGTACACTGCGTCGGACATCAATTTGCCACCGGCCCTGGTAAATGCGCCCGATCATCCTTATGCGGGCTGGTTGTATGGCGGGATATTCAAGGAAACGCATCAGGTCAATGGCACCTATCGGAAATTCGGTATCGATATCGGGTGTCTCGGCCCTTGTGCCGGTGGCGAATGGCTTCAGGATAATTTGCATCGGCTGCTCGATCAACCCTTGCCTCAGGGATGGAGCAGACAGGTGAAAAACGAAGCCGGCATCGTGCTGTATGCGGACATCGCACCGGTACGCTGGAAACCTGGATCGGCGATCGATATCACGCCAAATCTGCATGGACGATTCGGAAACATCTATACCGATATCGGTGCCGGACTCACGATACGTACCGGCCGGCTGAATCTTCTGCCGGATCAGGCGACGCTGCATGCGTATTTGCGCATTGACGGACGCGCAGTCGGCTACAACGCGACCATGCAGGGCGGATATTTTTCAAATGACAATGTCCATACGGTTAAGCCGAAACGGTTTGTCGGCGAGGCCGAGCTTGGCGTTTCCTGGAATTCGGAACCCTTTGCGGTCAATATCGGCATCGTCAGGCGAGGCAATGAAGTCCGCGACCTGCCCAATTCGATCGGTGCACAAAACTTTGTTCGGGCCCAGTTTTCCTATACGCCGTAATCGGTTCCAGCAGGTCTGCAACGCCGGTTATTGCCAGTTTAAAAACACCGGAAAGGGCCGAGAACAGCCAGAGGTTTGGGGTATAATTTGAATTTCCCGCACGTGCCGTTCGGCACCATCTGCAATGACCAAGTTTGTATTCGTCACAGGCGGCGTCGTATCTTCCCTTGGTAAAGGGATTGCCGCCGCATCTCTCGCTGCGATTCTCGAATCGCGCGGCCTCAAAGTCACTCTTCTCAAGCTCGATCCCTACATCAATGTGGATCCCGGCACGATGAGTCCATTCCAGCACGGTGAAGTCTTCGTAACCGACGACGGCGCCGAAACCGATCTCGATCTTGGACATTACGAGCGTTTCATCAGCGCCAAGATGAAGAAGGTCAACAACTTTACGACCGGACAGATTTACGAATCCGTGATCCGCAAGGAACGGCGTGGTGAATATCTTGGTAAAACCGTACAGGTCATCCCGCATATCACTAACGAAATTCAGGAATATATCCATCGCGGTGCCGAAGGTTTCGACGTTGCAATCGTTGAAATCGGCGGCACGGTAGGCGATATCGAATCGCTGCCGTTTCTCGAAGCGGCGCGTCAGCTCGGCTTGCGTGCCGGGCGCAACGCCGCAGCCTATGTGCATCTGACGCTGGTACCGTATCTTGTGTCGGCCGGCGAATTGAAAACCAAGCCGACCCAGCACAGCGTGCAAAAGCTGCGCGAGATCGGTATCTCGCCGGATGCATTGCTGTGCCGTGCCGACCGGCCGATTCCCGACGACGAACGTGCCAAGATATCGCTGTTTTCCAACGTGCAGGAAGATGCGGTGATTTCGGTATGGGATGCGGACACGATTTACAAGATTCCGCAAATGCTGCACGACCAGGGTCTCGATAGAATCGTCTGCGATGCGCTCGCGCTGTCGCCCAAACCGGCCGATCTCTCGGCCTGGAACAAGCTGGTGTATTCGCTGGAGAATCCGAAGCACGAAGTGACCATCGGCATGGTCGGCAAATATGTCGACTTGACGGAGTCGTACAAGTCGTTGACCGAAGCGCTGCGGCATGCGGGTATTCATACCGACAGCCGTGTCCGCATCGAGTACCTCGATTCGGAAGAGCTGGAGCAAAAAGGCACCGAGCCGTTGGCGAAGTACGATGCAATTCTGGTACCGGGCGGCTTCGGCAAGCGCGGCGTGGAAGGCAAGATCGCCGCTGCCAGGTTCGCTCGTGAAAACAAGATTCCCTATCTTGGGATCTGCCTCGGCATGCAGGTTGCGCTGATCGAGTTTGCGCGCAGCATGGCCGGCCTGAACAACGCGAATTCGACCGAGTTCGATACCGAAACCGAACATCCGGTCGTGGCATTGATCACCGAGTGGCAAAACACTGATGGCAAGGTCGAACGGCGCAATGCCAATTCAGACCTGGGTGGCACCATGCGTCTGGGTGCGCAAACCTGCGCGGTCAAAGCCGATACCCTCGCCGCCGAGATTTATGGCAACGAAGTGACCGAACGCCATCGCCATCGGTATGAAGCAAACAATCACTACCTCGGTCGCGTTGAAGAGGCAGGCCTGATCGTATCGGCACGCACGCCGACCGAAAATCTTTGTGAAATCATGGAATTGCCGCGTACCGGCGAAAATGCGCACCCGTGGTACGTCGGTGTGCAATATCACCCGGAATTCAAATCGACGCCGCGTGACGGACATCCATTGTTCATTTCCTTCATCAAGGCAGCGCTTGCCCACAAGCGCGCCGCATCCGAAAGGAAAGCAGCATGAAACTCTGCGGCTTCGATGCTGGGCTCGACCATCCTTTATTCCTGATCGCCGGACCGTGCGTAATCGAATCGCGCCAGATGGCGTTCGATACCGCCGGACAGTTGAAGGAAATTACCTCCGCGCTGGGCATTCCGTTTATTTACAAATCGTCGTTCGACAAGGCGAACCGTTCTTCCGGGACCTCGTTCCGTGGCCCCGGCATGAACAAGGGGCTGGAAATTCTTGCGGCCGTCCGCGAGCAGATCGGCGTTCCGGTATTGACCGATATTCATGAAATCGATGAAATCAAGCCGGTCGCCGCAATTGTCGACGTGCTGCAAACCCCGGCTTTTCTATGCCGGCAAACCGATTTCATCCAGGCGTGTGCACAATCCGGCAAGCCGGTGAATATCAAGAAAGGCCAGTTTCTGGCACCGCACGACATGAAAAACGTGATCGACAAGGCGCGTGCAGCGGCGGCGGACGCAGGCCTGCCTGTCGACAGTTTCATGGCTTGCGAACGTGGCGCATCGTTCGGCTACAACAATCTGGTATCCGATATGCGCTCGCTGGCGATCATGCGCGAAACCGGTTGCCCGGTGGTGTTCGACGCCACGCATTCGGTGCAACTGCCCGGCGGGCAAGGGACATCGTCGGGCGGACAGCGCGAGTTCATCCCGGTATTGGCGCGCGCCGCCGTCGCGGCCGGCATTGCCGGACTGTTCATGGAAACGCACCCCAACCCCGCCGAAGCAAAGTCGGATGGACCGAATGCAGTGCCGTTGGCACGCATGAAGGAATTGCTGGCGACCTTGCTGGAACTCGATCGTGCGGTCAAAAAGTCTGGATTTCTCGAAACCGATTTTTCCTGATCAGTTTAGGCCTGATAAAGCAAGAATTTTTATTTGATTTGGAGACTTGAATGAGCGCTATTGTTGACATCATCGGTCGTGAAGTTATCGACTCACGCGGCAATCCCACGGTTGAATGCGATGTATTGCTGGAATCCGGCGTGATGGGACGCGCGGCGGTGCCGTCCGGTGCATCGACCGGTTCGCGCGAAGCGATCGAACTGCGTGACGGCGACAAGAGCCGCTATTTCGGCAAAGGGGTATTGAAAGCCTGCGAAAACATCAATACTGAAATCTCGGAAGCGATCATGGGCCTGGATGCCAACGAACAGGCATTTCTCGATCGCACCCTGATCGATCTAGATGGCACCGACAACAAGGCCCGCCTCGGTGCGAATGCGACGCTGGCAGTTTCGATGGCGGTCGCCAAGGCAGCTGCCGAAGAATCCGGCTTGCCGCTGTACCGTTATTTCGGTGGTTCCGGTGCGATGCAGATGCCGGTGCCGATGATGAACGTGATTAACGGCGGTGCGCACGCAGACAATAATCTCGATCTGCAGGAATTCATGATCATCCCGGTCGGTGCGCCGAGCTTTCGGGAAGCGATCCGCTACGGTGCGGAAGTGTTTCACACACTGAAAAAAATCCTGCACGAAAAAAGGCTGACCACAGCGGTCGGCGATGAGGGCGGTTTTGCGCCATCGGTTGAAAATCATGAAGCCGCGATCAAATTGATATTGCAGGCGATCGAGCAGGCAGGTTACGAGCCGGGAACCCAGATCGCGCTGGGACTCGATTGCGCGGCCAGCGAATTCTACAAGGATGGAAAATATCAGCTGGAGGGTGAAGGGCTGGCGCTGTCGTCCGGTGATTTTACCAATCTGCTGGCGACCTGGTGCGACAAGTACCCGATCATTTCGATCGAGGATGGCATGGCCGAAAACGACTGGGACGGCTGGGCCACGCTGACGAAGGCATTGGGCAAGAAAATACAACTGGTCGGTGACGATCTGTTCGTGACCAACACCCGTATCCTGCGCGAAGGCATCCAGAAAAACGTTGCCAATTCAATCCTGATCAAGATCAACCAGATCGGTACATTGACCGAGACGTTTGCCGCAATTGAAATGGCCAAGCGTGCAGGCTACACCGCAGTGATTTCACATCGCTCCGGCGAAACCGAAGACTCGACCATCGCCGACATCGCGGTCGGCACCAACGCATTGCAGATCAAGACCGGCTCGATGTCGCGTTCCGATCGCATGGCGAAATACAACCAGCTGTTGCGCATCGAAGAAGATCTGGGTGACATCGCCAGCTATCCCGGACGCCATGCATTCTATAACCTGAAATAAGCACACTGTTCGCCGGGATGATTTTTATTCGATGGCGAACAGATAACCGGAAGTGGCGTAATGCGCTTGATATTCCTCAGTCTCGCAGCCTTGCTGCTGTTGATCCAGTATCCGTTATGGCTGGGCAAGGGCGGCTGGTTGCGGGTGTGGGACCTGGATCAGCAGGTGGACGCAGCGCGTGAAAAGAATGATGAACTGAAGGCGCGCAATGCCAAGCTCAATTCCGAAGTCCAGGACCTGAAGGATGGCACCGGTGCGGTTGAAGAGCGTGCTCGCTATGAATTGGGCATGATCAAGGAAAACGAGATTTTTATCCAGATTCTCGATCCCAAGGACAATCCCGCTGCAATGCAAGTCGCTACACCGGCGAGCACGCCCACTGCTGCCACTACCACTACGAAGCCTTAGTGCTTGGTCTGGCTGGGTGGCTGGATCGCTGCAGCAGCCGGCTCTTCGACAAACAATTGCGCGCAATCGACCTTGTCGAAATCATAATGCTGGCCGCAGAAATCGCAGTCGATACCGAGTTGCCCGAGGTCGTCGAGTGCGGTTTCGACTTCTGCCCGGCCCAGCATCTTTAACATGTTGCCGACCTTCTCGCGCGTGCAGGTGCAGTGAAAGCTGGGGTGTGCCGGTTCGAATACGCGGATCGTTTCTTCCCAGAACAGGCGACGCATCAAGGTGCTGATATCGGTATCGAGCAATTCTTCATTTCGGACTGTCGACGCCAGCATCACGGTCCGGTCCCAGGTTTCGAGATCGTCCTTGGCCGAAAACGCATTGCCGCCTTCGGTTGGAAGTTTTTGCAATAGCAATCCCCGAGAAACATCGTCGTTGGCTGCCAGCCACAGCTTGGTATCCAGCTGTTCCGACCTGAGCATGTAGTGTTCGATCACGGTTGCGACCGAATCGCCGTCAAGCGGAACAATACCTTGATAAGCCTGTTGACCAGGAAGCTTGTCCTTCGGATCCAGCGTGATAATGAAACGCCCGTTGCCGTGCTGATTGACCAGTTGCGGCAGGGTCGCATGATCCTCCACGATCGCATCCGGCGCCAGTTTTGCAGTTGCACGCAAGCGCAATTCCGAATCGCATTCGACCACCAGCAGCCGCACCGGACCGTCGCCGTGGATCTGCATCACGATCGAGCCGTTGAATTTCAGGTTCGCTGATAACAGCGCGGCCGCCGACAGCATTTCGCCCAGCAGGGTCTTGACTGCTTTGGGGTAATCGCGACGCGACTGCACCTGGCGCCAGGTATCGGAGATCTCGACCAGCTCTCCGCGCACGACGCTTTTTTCAAACATGAATTTCTGAAGGGTATCCATATGAAATGCCGGCTTATCCGATCCGCTTGAGTTCTTTTTTGAAAAACTGGCCACGTACAACGTAATGTGCGGTGTTGTTGTGCATGCTCGCAATCGCCTCGTCGGACAAGGTGCGGACTACCTTTGCCGGAGATCCGACGATCAGCGAGTTGTCGGGAAATTCCTTTCCTTCGGTGATCAGTGCGCCGGCACCTACCAGGCAGTTTTTTCCGATCTTTGCGCCGTTCAGAATTACAGCTTGAATACCGATCAATGCGCCGTCGCCTATGGTGCAGCCATGCAGCATCGCCTGATGGCCGATCGTCACGTTCTTGCCCACCGTCAGCGGCACGCCAGGATCGGTATGCATCACGCAACCTTCCTGCACGTTGCTGTTTTCACCGATGACGATCAACTCATTGTCGCCGCGGATCGTCACATCGAACCAGATGCTGGCATTGGCTTCAATTCGCGCCTTGCCGATGACATTGGCGGAATCCGCTATGTATGCCGATGGGTCGATGTCCGGAACATGTTCGCCTAATTGGTAGATAGCCATAAATTTCCGTAGAATTGATGAAGTGAAAAATCAAACGACCACCATTTTACCGCTGCCTGAATGAATTCATCTTCGATCCCGCATTTCGCCGATCATCCCATGGAGTTGCGTTGCGCCGCATTGCATTGCTTATCCGAGACCGGTATCGATGCAAAAGTTCAAGGGGTGCGCGTTCTTTCGCAGGCCTGGCATAACGGGACGGCCACCTTGCGTGCAAATGCTCCGCTTGCGGCGGATCGTCCGGTTCCCGGGCGGCCGTCCAGGCCCGAACTGGTCTCGCCGCTATCGGTGAAGCACCGCTCGATGCGCACGCTAGAAGGCCGGGCGGCGTTGATCCATGCGTTGGCGCATATCGAATTCAATGCAATCAACCTGGCTCTCGATGCGATCTGGCGTTTTCCCGGCATGCCGGATCAGTACTATGCGGACTGGTTATTGGTTGCATCCGAAGAGGCCACCCACTTCGCGTTGCTGTCGGCACACTTGCGGACGCAGGGATTCCGCTACGGCGATTTTCCTGCTCACAACAGTTTGTGGGATATGGCGGAAAAGACCCAGGATGATATTCTTGCGCGCATTGCGCTGGTTCCGCGTACGCTCGAGGCGCGCGGCCTGGACGCATCGCCGCCGGTGCGCGCCAAGCTTGCGCAAGCGGGCGATCATGCGGCGGCTGCGATTCTGGACATTATCCTGCGCGATGAAATCGGCCACGTAGCAATCGGCAATCGCTGGTACGGATGGCTATGCGTCGCGCGCCGCGTGGACCCGATCGCCACTTATTCATTACTGGCGGCCCAATATAAAGCGCCGGTCATGCGCGGACCGTTCAATCTTGATGCAAGACGCGCAGCAGGATTCAGCGAGCCGGAATTGGCGGCGCTGATGCGATAACAGGATGGGCATTTCCGGACCGTCTATATGTTCAAGGTTCTTGGCCCGGCCCGGAAATTGTTGATTTTCAGGAAACTTGTTCGCTTTATTTTTGTCTATCGGCTAGTGACAGGTTGTTTAGCATTAGCAGCTTTCGTACGCTTTGGTTTTTTGCGCGTTCCGGGATCAGTAAATCGGGAATATCTTAATGTTCGATCAGAGGAATATGACAATGGTGAAATCGATCAATATTTATGCGTCGGTCCTGGCGTCCGGTTTGCTGGTGCTGGGATTGTCCGGTTGTCAGAAAACCGACGATACGGCAGAAAACGGGCCGGCAGAAAAAGTGGGGCAACAGATCGATCAGGCGGCGGCCGAAGCGGCCAAGCATCTGAACACAATGGCCGAACACGCAGGAAAAGGGCTCGAAAAGGCGGGTGAAAGCTTGCAAAACGACGCGAAAGACGCTCAGGAAAAGAGCGCACAATCGGCTGATTCACAGCAAAAAGACGCTGAAGCAGCAGAACAGCAAACAGATGCCGGCGCAGCAGAGCAGCAAAAATAATTGCTCCAGTCATTTAGTGGATACCGGTTGCCTCCGCATTTTCTCGCACTTTCCGCGTGCGACTGGAGTTCAATCAAGTCTTGATATCCGAATCCCTATTCAATTTCCTGCCGAAATTTGATGCACACGCGGACATGTTGTAGAGTCTGGCATCGTCAAACCCGAAAAATCTTCCTGCCCGACTGACAAGCAAGGACGCATTGAGACTAACGGAGTTTGCAAAAACAAGCAGCCATATGCCTGGCAAGCCCGATCACTGCATAACCACGAATCGAATCCTATGTCATCGCCGGAAACCAGTACCGAAGAAGATCGCTATTTCATTACCGCGCTGTCGCGAGGGCTGGATGTGCTTGCCTGTTTTCGTTCGGGTGACTCGGCGTTGAGCAATCAGCAGATTTCCAAGCGTTGCGGCTTGCCGAAATCCACGGTCACACGGATCGCATACACACTGGCCAAGCGCGGCTACCTGATTCAGGTCGAGCCGGGCGGGAAATACGCGCTGGGCAGCGCTACGCTGGCGTTGGGAAGTTCGATGCTCGCGCGCATGGATATTCGCCAGCTTGCGCGTCCGATGATGCAGGAGCTGGCCGATTTTGCCGGTGCAACGCTGGCGCTTGGCGTGCGGGATAGATTTTCACTGATTTACATTGAAGTCTGTCGCAGCACTGCGACACTGGCGTTGACGCTGCAGGTCGGGTCGCGCATTCCGCTTGCGACCTCGGCAATCGGGCGGGCATTCCTCGTGAGTTCGTCCGAAGAAGAACGCAATGCGATCATGAATCTGGCCAGCGGGGCGGACCCGGCAACCGCCGAAGCGTTACGCGAAGGCCTGATCAAAGGCTTGCAGGATTATCGCGATTACGGCTGTGCCACATCTTTCGGCGAATGGCAGAGCGATGTCAGCGGCATCGCGCTCGGATTGCGCACCGCGCCGACCATGCCGAGACTGGCGATCAATTGCGGTGGCCCGTCATCGAGCCTGTCGAAGGAATTCTTGCTGACCGAAGTAAAGCCGCGACTGGTCGAATTGGTCGCCAAGCTAGAAGCGGCAGGTATTTCGTAATTCACTCGATCGTGCGCCCGGATGCGCGCATCCTCAGCCGCTGGCCAATGCGGCAAACACACCGCTTGCGCGCAGAATACGCTTCCCGTCGACCGTCAGGTGACAACTCGCAAATGCAAGTCGTGCGCCGATGCGCTGAATGTCCACATGCGCTTCGACCCAGTCGCCCGGGTGTGCGGCGTCAAGAAAATCCGTGGAGAGGTTGGCGGTTACCATCGGTCTTTTCCCGCCGGTTTCGAGCGACAGCGCGATGCCGAGGGCGCTATCGGCGATCGTTACCAGCATGCCGCCGTGCGCAATTCCCTTGATATTCGTATGCCTGGATTCGATCCTGATTCCGATCACATGACGTCCGTCAATCATCTTGTGAAAAATCGGCCCCAGCAGGGCGATAAAAGGGCTGCCACGGTCCAGGTGCTCGAATCCGTCAGGAATTACCGGTTCATGCTGTTCGTGCTTTGAGATTGCTTGAGTCATTCGGTTTGCCGGATTAGTTGGGCGAATCTGCTCGTATCCGCGAACGGATATTGTGGTCCGCGGTCTTCTGAGCGTCAGAAAAAGGGCACATGGTAACGTAAAAAATTCTCCGGCCGTTTTTGCGAGGTTCGGCATCGCCTCCTGCTTTACATGCATCACGCTCGCTGATACCATCATCTGGAAATTCATGGAACGCTGTTTCGCTGTGTGAGCCAGAACAAGAATATTCAATTTTTACCTTGCCGCACACCAGCCAGTCACGACAACACAACCAAATTCGGGAACTCAACCTGGACGGTCGGACATAGTCGGTCTGGCCATCATTATTTTCAAGAACAAATCGGAAAGATCGTCCTCATGGAATCCGCTCAATATCAAGTCAACGGCGAAGTGGCCGTTATTACCCTCAACAATCCACCGATCAACGGTCTTGGCCTCGATTTGCGAAAAGCCATTATTGCTTGTGTCGATCGTGCCGCTGACGATAACGCGGTAAAGGCGCTTGTCCTGATCGGCTCGGACCGAGCGTTTTCGGGCGGTGCGGACGTGAAGGAATTCGGCTCGCCGAAATCGTCCCAGGAGCCGAACCTGCTGTCGGTGATTCGCGCGGTCGAATCATCGGACAAGCCGGTGATTGCGGCGATTGGCGGCGCCTGCATGGGCGGCGGCCTGGAATTGGCGCTCGGCTGTCACTTCCGTGTTGCGAAAGCCGATGCGCAAATCGCGCTTCCCGAAGTCAAGCTCGGCATCCTGCCGGGTGCCGGCGGAACCCAGCGTCTACCTCGCCTGGTTGGCCTCGATACCGCATTGAACATGATCGTATCCGGCAATATCGTGCCGGCGGCGCAGTTCAAGGGCACAGCGCTTTTCGATGAAATCGTCGAAGGCGATCTGCTGTCGAGCGCTGTCGCATTTGCAAAAAAGGTCGTCGCGGAAAAGCGCGCGCTCAAGCGCGTACGCGATATCAGGATCAATGAGCCCGGTGGGGAGGCCTATCTGCAGTTCGCACGGAATACCGTCGCAGCCGCCGCCAGGAATTTTCCAGCGCCGTTGAAGTGCGTCGAAGCGGTAGCGGCGGCGCTGTCCAAGCCATTCGACGAAGGCATGAAAGTCGAACGTGAAGCATTCCTTGCGTTGATGAACACGCCGGAGTCTCGCGCATTGCGCCATGCCTTCATCGGTGAACGCGCCGCTGCCAAGATTCCAGACGTGCCTGCGGATACGCCGACACGCAAGATCGAGAAAGTGTCGGTGATCGGCGCCGGCACCATGGGCGGCGGCATCGCGATGAACTTCCTGAACGCCGGCATTCCGGTAGTGATGCTGGAAATGAAGCAGGAGGCGCTCGACCGTGGCGTCGCAACGATTCGCAAGAATTACGAGAACTCGCTGAAGAAGGGCAAACTCACGGCAGAAAAGCTGGAAGCACGGATGGCTTTGTTGAAACCGAGTTTGTCTTACGATGAAATCGGTAATACCGACCTGGTGATCGAGGCGGTGTTCGAAGACATGGGCGTTAAAGAACAGGTATTCAAGAAACTCGATGAAGTGATGAAGCAGGGTGCGATCCTGGCCAGCAATACATCGACGCTCGACATGAACCGGATCGCGGGCTTTACCAAGCGGCCGCAGGACGTGGTGGGACTGCACTTCTTCAGCCCCGCGAACGTGATGCGCCTGCTGGAAGTCGTGCGCGCCGACAAAACCGGCAAGGATGTGCTCTCGACCGTGATGCAGCTGGCCAAGAAGATCAAGAAAGTGGCGGTGGTGTCCGGCGTTTGCGACGGCTTCATCGGCAACCGCATGCTGAAGTATTACCGGGGCCAGGCATTCGAACTGGTAAAGGAAGGTGCATCGCCGCAGCAGGTCGACAAGGCGCTGGAAAAATGGGGCATGGCGATGGGACCGTTCCGCATGGGCGATTTGGCCGGGCTGGACATCGGCTGGTCGATTCGCAAACGCCTGTACGCTGAAAATCCCGACATGAAACGTTCGTTCATTGCGGACAAGCTGTGCGAGTTGGGGCGCTTCGGGCAAAAGACCGGCAAGGGCTGGTATCGATACGAAGCGGGCAAACGCGATGCGTTGCCGGACCCGGAAGTGGACGAGATCATTGCAGAAGGCCGCAAGCTGGATGGCATCACGCCGCGCAAGATCAGCGACGACGAAATCATCGAACGCTGCATGTATGCGCTGGTCAATGAAGGCGCGCGCATCCTGGAAGAGGGCATTGCCGCACGCGCATCGGACGTCGACATGGTTTACCTGACCGGTTACGGTTTCCCGCAGCACCGCGGCGGACCGATGCTGTACGCGGATATCGTCGGTTTGCCGAATGTGGTTCGGGCGATGCGCCGGTTCGCGGCACTGCCGGGCAGCGATGCGAAATTCTGGGCGCCGGCAGCGATGCTGGTCAAGCTCGCCGAAGAGGGAAAGACATTCAACTGACTTGACGTGCTGGGATTATTGATGCGGCACGAACAAGTATGGCGCCGCATCCCCTCATCCCGACCCTCTCCAAGAGGAAGAGGGTGAGAAATGGGCGCGATGAAATAGAGACTTCATTGAGTCAGATCAATAAACCGGCCGCCGCCGTTCAAAACATCAAGGGAGTTCACCGTGACAGATGCAGTAATCGTATCCACCGCCCGTACCGGGCTGGCCAAGTCCTGGAAGGGCGCATTCAACATGACCTACGGCGCAACGCTGGGCGGGCACGCAGTGCGCGCCGCAGTCGAGCGCGCCGGCGTCGATCCGGCTGAAATCGAAGACGTGTACATGGGGGGCTCGCTGTCCGAAGGCACCACCGGCGGCAACGTCGCGAGGCAGATCGCGCTGCGCGCAGGTTTGCCGGTCACCACTGCCGGTGCAACCATCAATCGTTTTTGTTCGTCGGGATTGCAGGCAATTGCGATGGCGGCACAGCGGGTCATTGTCGACCAAGTCCCGGTGATGGTGGCGGGCGGCGTCGAATCGATTTCCTGCGTGCAGAATGAATCGAATCGCCATATGCGGCTGGACCCGTGGCTGCAGCAGCACAAGCCCGAGATCTACTGGTCGATGCTGCAGACCGCCGAGACGGTGGCCAAGCGCTACAACATCAGCAAGGAACTGCAGGATGAATACGGCGTACGCAGTCAGTTGCGCGCGGCAGCCGCACAGGCGGCCGGGAAGTTCGACGATGAAATCGTGCCGATGACCACCGTGATGGGCGTGGCCGACAAGGCGACCGGGCGCATCACGGCCAGGGAAGTCACCATATCTTCGGACGAGGGAATCCGTGCCGATACGACCATCGAAGGCGTATCCAGAATTCGTTCGGCTCTGCCGGGGGGCGTCATTACCGCCGGAAACGCCAGCCAGTTTTCGGATGGCGCATCAGCCTGCGTGGTGATGAATGCAAAGCTCGCCGAACAGCGCGGCATCCAGCCGCTTGGTATTTTCCGCGGATTCGCCGTCGCAGGCTGCGAGCCCGACGAAATGGGCATTGGACCGATATATGCGATTCCGCGCCTGCTGGAACGCGCCGGCCTGAAAGTGTCGGACATCGGCCTGTGGGAACTCAATGAAGCGTTTGCGGTGCAAGTGATCTACTGCCGCGACAAGCTCGGAATTCCAGACGACAGACTTAACGTGAATGGCGGCGCAATTGCGGTCGGCCATCCTTACGGTGTGACGGGTTCGCGCCTCACCGGTCATGCATTGATCGAGGGCAAACGCCGCGGCGCAAAGTATGTTGTAGTGACAATGTGCGTCGGAGGCGGACAAGGCGCCGCCGGCCTGTTTGAAGTCTGTTAAAGGAGCATTCGAATGAGCGTGAAGGAATTATTCAAACTGGACGGCAGGGTTGCATTGATCACCGGCGGCTCGCGTGGGCTGGGCTTGCAGATGGCGGAAGCGCTCGGCGAGATGGGTTGCAAACTCGCGATCACTGCACGCAAGGCCGATGAACTGGTTGAAGCACAGGCGCATCTTGAAAAAATGGGCTTCGAGGCCTTCACGGTGACTAATGATCTTTCGAAAACCGATCAGATTCCGGGTATGGTCGATCAGGTGCTGCAGCGCTTTGGCACCATCGATATCCTGGTCAACAATGCCGGCGCCACATGGGGAGCGCCGGCCGAGGAATATCCGGACGAAGCGTGGCGCAAGGTCATGGGGTTAAATGTGGATTCCATTTTTTTCCTTTCGCGCGAAGTGGCGAAACGCTGCATGATTCCGAAGAAATTCGGCAAGATCATCAATATCGCATCGGTTGCCGGATTGCGTGGCAGCGCGACCAACGTCAGCACGATTGCCTACCATACATCCAAAGGCGCAGCGGTCAACTTCACGCGCGCGCTCGCATCTGAATGGGGCAAGTACAACATCAATGTCAATGCAATCTGCCCGGGATTTTTCCCATCGAAAATGTCGTCCGGCTTGCTGGAGAAGGTTGCCGATGGAATCATCGCCAGAGCGCCTTTACACCGTATCGGAGGCGACGAGGATCTGAAAGGCGCCGTGGTATTCCTGGCGTCCGAAGCATCGCGGCATATTACCGGTCAGGCGCTCGCGGTCGATGGCGGAATTACCGCGGTCTGACGTTGGTATGCGTATCGCTGCGATAAATTCAACAGCAGCGGCATCGATATATTAATTCGGCATTGAAAAGATTTGATTTTTCAGGCTGCTATAACAGTTATTTACTGCGATATTTATGAGCCAAGATCCTCAGGACCGTTTCTCCGGCACCCGCCCGGTCGCAACACAGCATGCTTTTGATATCAGCCGGCTGGCGGCTTTCATGCGCCAGCATGTTGAAGGGTTCAGCGGTGAACTGTCAGTCGAGCAATTCAAGGGTGGCCAATCGAATCCGACGTATTTGCTTACCGCGGGCAACAAGCAGTATGTGATGCGGCGCAAACCGCCCGGCACGCTGCTGCAATCGGCGCATGCGGTCGACCGTGAATACCGCGTGATCACCGGGCTGGCGAACACTGATGTGCCGGTCGCGAAGTCGTATGCATTGTGCGAAGACGACTCCGTGATCGGCAGTGCGTTTTACATCATGGAC